>DASYEP010000063.1:0-124323 GCA_036498965.1 Mucilaginibacter sp. | reverse complement strand
CACTAAATCCGGTGCCCAGACTGAACCTACATATTTATACAAAGCATGGGTAACCGGGATCCAGTTAATTAAATCTTTTGAATGCCAGATCAACAGGCCAGGATAATATTCAAAAGAGGAATGCACGATATAATAATCGTCACCGTCGCGCATAATGCTGGGATCCGCATAATCACCGGAAAATATGGGATTTAAGTAATATGTACTCCCTTTGGGATTGATTCTGGTTTGATGTTGTGCTTTAGCTAAAAAGGCTAACAAAATTAAAGACACAGTTAAAAGCATTTTTTTATGCTATGCATACTATTTATTCTATTTAATGATAACCTTCTTTTGAATTTGACTGGTTATTCTAAATCAAAAGTATGTTATTATTGGCGGATCGATCAATATCGATTTAAATCGTTCTATCATAGTTTTGGAACTAATTTATCTATTAAATGGAAAAGTTGACGTTTCTACACTATTTGAAGCATTTTTAGGAAATTTACCGTTAAGCCATACATGTGTCTAATAGCGTTTGTATGAAAATTTACACTATTAATATACTTATTTTCAGTAATATGCATGGTTTTTTTCTTTACTTTCTTGAAATTTATTCATTCAAAATCCAATCGCCAAACACGTTATGAAGAAGCTTTTATTGGTATTAATTTACTTAATGCCGCAAACAGTTGCCCTTTGCCAAAATGGATCAATCCCTCACCTGGAAAAACAGGGCGATGTAACACAGTTAATAGTAGACGGAAAACCCTTTTTGATTTTGGGCGGTGAACTGCATAATTCGAGCACTTCCGGTGCCGCCTATATGCGACCGATTTGGCAGGACATGAAAAAGAAGAACCTGAATACGGTCATAGCTCCGGTTTATTGGGAGATGTTGGAACCGGCAGAGGGAAAATTCGATTTTTCGCTGGTTGACAGCATGATTACGGGGGCAAAAAATCAGCACCTAAAATTGGTTATTCTCTGGTTCGGTACCTGGAAAAACGGCTATTCGATGTATGCTCCCGGATGGGTTAAAAAAGATTTTGCAAGATTTCCGAGAGCAAAAAGTAAGAGTGGCGAATCGTACGAGATGCTTTCAGCATTTTCCGAAGCATCGATGAAAGCTGATGCAAAAGCTTTTCAAATGTTGATGACACATATTCGCAGCACCGATGCGAAGAGTCAAACAGTTATCGCTGCACAGATTGAAAATGAAATGGGTTTATTTTATGCCGCAAGGGATTACAGCGACGTAGCGAACGAAGCTTACAAAAAGGGTGTTCCAGCTGATTTAATGAAATACCTTGCAGCTAACAAATCGACTATTCAACCTGAAATAGATAGTGCCTGGAAAGCGAATGGTTATAAAACAACCGGTAGCTGGGAAGATGTATTCGGAAAAAGTACATTTAATGCTAAAGACTGGAAGGAACTGTCTTATTTACCGGAAGAATTGTTTACCTCTTACCATTACGCGAAATATGCCGGAAGTGTAGCTGCTGCGGGGAAAGCAGCCTATCCCATTCCTATGTATGTAAATGCCTGGATAAAACAACCCGGAATGCCTTATCCCGGTAAATACCCCAGTGGTGGGCCTGTGCCGCATACATTAGATATTTGGCGTGCGGTGGCAACGGCTATAGATTTTATTTCGCCGGATGTGTACGTACCACACCAGGCCGCCAAAGAGGCAATTGAACGCTATAACCGGCGCGGCAACCTGCTGTTCAATCCTGAATTCCGGCCGGGACTGCAATCGGCGATGGAGGCTTTTTGGATATATGGTGACCAGAATGCTGTTTGCTTTTCACCTTTTGGAATTGATGAGAGCACACCTGAAGACGACCCCATAACCAAAACATATGCTGTGTTAGCACAGGCTAAAGATTTGATTTTAAAAGAGCGGGGAAAGGGAACTATGAAAGGTTTTTACCTGGATAAACAGTCGCCAGACACTTCAATTAGCCTCGGGGGATATAACATTCGTATTTCAATGGGAGGTGGAGCTTTTGGCGATACCAAGAATTCGCCCACCGTTGCGGGCGGCATCCTGATCAACACAAGCCCAGACGAGTTTATTGTCATCGGAAAAGATTTTACCTGCAAGTTTGCACCCTTAAGCCCCGATACGGAAAAGCCGTTAATTGATATAGAATTTATGGATGAGGGGACTTTTATTAATGGTAAATGGGTGACGACCCGCAGATTGAATGGAGACGAGGGAACCGGTGGTGGCGATTATGGGTTCGGGTTTGGTAATAATAAGGTGGGCGTTATGCGCTTTCAAAAGCAGCCTGACGGACGAAGTAATGTCATCCGCTTTAAAATGTACAGGTATAAATAGAAGACTATATAGATAAAAAAAACTTTTCTGTTGCAGCCTGCTTATTTGGGTCATCAGCTATGCTTTGGTATTGCATGGTCAAAGTCATCATCCAATAAAAGAAACTTCTAATTTCCCCGCCGCCAAAGGTGAGGCGGTGATTATTGCGGGTGAAAGGTTTGTTGTTGAAGCATATTGTTTAGAAAGTTCACTTAAAGCGTCCCGGTTTCTTACCGCTACCACCACCTGATCTCCACGTTTCAAAAATGCTTCTGCCCATATACGGCCCAGGCCGCGGGATGCGCCGGTTATAAAAATTGTTTTTGCCATTGTTTTATGTTCTTTAATTCAATGGCAAATCTCAGCTTATTACTGTTGCTATAATGATACAAAAGTGGGTGATCATAGAACATTTTAACGTGAGTTGTAAGCGAATCATATAATCAAAAATTTTACACCTCACAATCACGGGAGGAACTGGTAAATTACCGGTACGTACTGTGATTGTGTTAGACCAATGGCAAGATCGTTTGCAAGGCTTGCCTTCTGCCAATGTAAAGAGCCTTGACATTTCATCCGCCTTTCGCTTTTGGTGTCTGAACCTCGGATGGTTTTGCCTTTAAGTACGTGGGATTTTGTGTAGGGAATTTCGGCACTGCTCATGCCGTTAAAAATTGACTGGCTATGCCATACTTTTGCCACAGTGAGTACCTGGTGTGTTGCTAAATAGCTGAACACCAGGTACGTTAAGTAATTGTGTGGAGAATATCGGAGTCGAACCGATGACCTCTTGCATGCCATGCAAACGCTCTAGCCAGCTGAGCTAATCCCCCTTTTTCAGTTCGCAGTTAGCAGCCTTTACAACCCACTGCAAACTCCCATTTGCGGATGGCAAAAGTAGTAAAAAGATACACAATAGCAAATAGGCCCGTTAAATATCGAATCATGAATTTCAAATATCCAATATCGAAGTTTAAATTTTTAAAGATTGACGCTTTGAAATGAATCTTTGGTCCTCACTTCATCATTCGGCATTGGATATTCATGATTCGATATTATATTTTCAATTCTCGCTCGAGAACGTCGGGCCTTAAAATAAGTAAAGCCCCTGATGGGCAGGGGCCTTTACTAACCAATTATAAACCTAAATTATGAGAAGACTACTTTGTTTGTATTACGGTGTAAAAGTAACACTATCATTTAACAATCCATCGGTTTTTTTGTAATATTTTTGTAAAAAACCTCTTTCTTCCTATTTGATTCTCAAAAATACAACTTATTTATTAAAAATATGAAAAAAATTTAAAATAATTTTTTAAAGTACTACAAATAGTATTTTAAATTAAAAAATATACGATTTGTATAATTTTTTTTCGACAATTTTTAATTTTGATCAGTTTTACAATAAAAATATAACGATAAATCGATTAAAAATTGTCTTTATTCAGTTAAAAAATTAAAAACAACCCTATTTTGTATTAATATTCATTAAAATGAAGATTATTTTCATCTTTTTTATAAATATTCGTCATGTTTTACAGTCCGGCGATTAAATATCATTCTTCAACTAAAACTCTGTCTTATTAGTCGGTCGGCGAATTTCGTCAGTCCAGATTACCTTACTGTTAAAATATTGCAAAATTCAAACATCATTACAAAAATGCTTTAACACTTTTGTCAAAAAATTCCGCATCTACCATGACTTCTACCGTTACCGCCGCTGCTCCCATCAAAAAACACCCGGAACTAACCTCATTAACCTTGTGGATAATGACAATTGCAACCGGTTTAATTGTAGCCAACCTTTACTACAACCAACCCTTGCTGGAAGATATTGCCAATACCTTTCACATCAGCAGGGCAAAGGCGGGGCAGGTATCCATGCTCACCCAAATTGGTTATGCAGTGGGTATGTTCTTTTTTGTGCCTTTAGCCGATATGGTTAAACGGAAGCAGTTAATGCTTATTGTTTTTGCCTTTATTATTTTATCCCTGTTATTAACCGCCACGGCACAAAATATTAATTTGTTGATAGGCGCCAGTTTCCTTTTGGGCGCTTCATCTATGCTGCCCCAATTACTGGTGCCCATGGCCGCTCACCTGGCTAAGCCAGCCGAGCGCGGAAAAAAGCTTGGGGTAATTATGAGCGGCCTGTTAATAGGCATACTTCTGTCGCGCACATTTAGTGGTTTCATAGGCCAGTATTTTGGCTGGCGGGCAGTGTACTATATTGCCGCCGGCATAATGCTGGTTACCTGGGCAATTATAGGCGTGTTTCTGCCCGAAGTGGAGCCTGATTATAAAGGCAGCTATAAAAGTTTAATGGCTTCGCTTATCCATCTGATCAGGCATGAGCCTAGGCTGAGGCTTGCTGCTTTGCGAGGCGCACTATGTTTTGCCTGCTTCAGCGCATTTTGGACAACTATTGTGTTTTTATTAAAACAAAATTTCGATATGGGCAGCGCTGTAGCCGGTGAGTTTGGCTTAGTGGGAGCATTCGGGGCTATAGCGGCCGGACTTATGGGAAGGTTGAGCGATAAAATGGATGCCTATAAACTTTCAGGGTTCACCATACTGTTAATTATATTGTCCTTCGTTATTTTCTTTTTCTCAGCGCATAGCATAATAGGATTAGTTGTAGGCGTAATTGTTTTAGATATGGGTGTACAGGCTACTCATATCTCGAACCAGTCGATCATCTTCGCACTAAAGCCCGAAGCGCGTAACCGCATTAACACCATATATATGGTGACTTATTTTATTGGCGGCTCATTGGGGACTTTGTTTGCTACCCTGGTGTGGAAAAACTACCAATGGAACGGGGTATGTGCCATTGGAGTGATCATCTCGGTGTTGATTCTGATAATCCATTTAGCAAACCATGAAAAGATGGGAAATAAATCCCCGGAATCGAAATAATGACTATTGATCGCAACAAATGGCGACAATTTTATACACTATTTCCACAAAAATATCCTCTCGCGTATATTTTCTACTGATCGGCTTTTAACCCCCATTTGTTAAATTTTAGCTTAAATCCCGCTTAAAGGCGGGTTTTTTATTGGCGACCGGCAGCTTTTGGCATCATATTGGAATAATATCTATCAAATGCTTGAGTATGGCATCTAAAAAAAAGAAGATCCAAAAAGAGGAAGAGAAGGAATGGGAAAATCCCGCAAACCCTGCTGACACCTCGGACGAACGGGATAAAGAACAACTATTAAGACAATATAAAGAAGCGAAACGCAGAAAAGATAATTTAACAGAAAGCGAATCGGATAATACAAAAAATTAAAAATACAACCTTAAAAACAACTCATATGAAAACTAATAATAAACCCGCAGCAGACAAGATGATGATTCGTTTTGACGATGAATTGAAAAACTTATTAGCCAACGATTTGAGTTCGTTTATGGCGAGGAATCCGTTTTTTGCCCGCAGAAAGAATGCTCAAAAAGTTACACTATCAGTAGCTTAATCATATAACATATATTAATATCACTCTAAGCTCATAAAGCTTTCGGGGAATTCCCGGAGGCTTTATTTTTTTGTGACATATTTAATAATCAATCCCGCAGTTTTTGCCGACGCTCCCGGCTTACCCATCTTTTCATCAAGTTCATCATATTCCCTGAGCATATTTGTGCGATAGACTTTATCATTCAATATCAAATCTAATTCGGCTGATATCTTCTGTTTATTGCAATCCTGCTGTATCAGCTCCTTTACCACCTTTTTATCCATTATCAAATTAACCAACGATATAAATTTAATTTTCACTACCATACGGGCAATGGTGATTGATATGGGATGTCCTTTATAAACCACTACCTGTGGTACATTAAATAAAGCGGTTTCGAGCGTTGCCGTTCCTGATGCTACTACTGCGGCTTCAGCGTTATGTAACAGATCGTACGTGGAATTAAATAAAACGGGGATATTCTTTCCACCAAGAAACTGGTTGTAATATTCCAAATTAAAATTCGGTGCGCCGGCAATAACAAACTGATATTCGGGAAAGCTATCGGTAACTGAAATCATTTCGGGCAACAACCTGCTGATCTCCTGTTTACGACTACCCGGCAACAGGGCGATTATTTTTTTGCCGGATAAGTTTTGGCTTTCTAAAAAAGAAGCGTTTGGTTTAAAATCGGCAATAGCATCCAAGAGTGGGTTACCTACATAGTCCACCTCCATGCCCCACTTTTTATAAAAATCAACTTCGAAAGGTAAAATACAAAACAGATGGTCGACAATTCGTTTTATTTTAATTACCCGTTTTTGATTCCACGCCCAAACTTTAGGTGAGATATAAAAGCAAACGAGTAAATTTTTGCTTTTCGCGAATTCAGCTATCTTTAAATTAAACCCCGGAAAATCAATCAACACCAAAACATCCGGCTGCCAGGCCATTATGTCCTCTTTGCAAAATTTAAGATTTTTAGAAATGGTATTTAAATTTGCCACCACTTCAATAAAACCCATAAAAGCCATATCTTTAATATGCTTGGCCATAGTTCTACCTTCGGCCAGCATTTTATCACCACCAAAAAACCGGAACTCGGCCTGTTGATCTTTCTCTTTTAAAGCCTTCATCAGGTTGGCGCCGTGCAGGTCGCCTGAAGCTTCGCCGGCTACCAGGTAATATTTCATCTTAGCGGGTGAACTTTAAACAATACAAAAAGCATAAATATAAATGTAACCAGCATTATTCCCCTTAATGTTTTACCAACGTCTCTTTTTAAAAATATTCTCAACATAATCAAGTTGAAAGCTATGGCAACAAAATACGGCACAGCAGGCCTGTTTATCAGATAGGTATTTGCTTTTAGTAAAAACTCAGCAATCAAAGCAATTACCGGGAATATTAACCCGATCAAAACGCCATAAATCACATTATTTATTTTCCGCATAAGGGCTTATATCAACAGTATTTTTAATTTAAGTATTAAACTTCCATCCGTTAAGCGCCGGTATGGCATGATGGGCGGTCATATCAAATTGTACAGGCACAATCGAAACATAATTATTTTCCAGCGCCCACACATCAGTATCTTCACCGCCATCATTTAACTGAAAAACGCCTGTAAGCCAAAAATAAGGACGCTTTTGCGGATCCATGCGTTCGTCAAATTCTTCGGCCCACTTGGCGTTAGCCTGCCTGCAAATTTTTATTCCTTTTATATTGGTGGTGCCCGGGAAATTCACATTTAGCAAAGTAGCCATAGGCAGCGGATTTTTCAAAACTTGTAATGCAATTTCCTTCACAAACTTTAAACAGTGACTAAAATCAGCCTGCAAAGTAAAATCATCCAAAGAAAACCCGATGGAAGGAATGCCCTCAATAGCCCCTTCAACTGCAGCAGACATCGTACCAGAGTACAATATATTAATAGAATTATTTAAACCATGATTAATGCCCGAAACGCACAAATCCGGCTTCTGGCCTTTCAGTACTTTGTTTACTGCAAGTTTTACGCAATCAACCGGGGTGCCGGAGCAGCGGTACATCTCTACGCCTTCATAAATATCCACTTTATCCAGGCGCAGCGGCTTGCCAATGGTGATGGCATGCCCCATTCCTGATTGTGGACTATCGGGCGCTACAACCACTACCTTGCCTATCTCCTGCATTACGTCGATAAGCGCTTTTATGCCGTGTGCAGTGATGCCGTCGTCATTTACAACAAGGATGGTTGGTTTTGGATTTTTCATTCGTGGTAAAATTAGTTATATTTAGCTTATGCTGGTCGGCGAAAAGAAAATCACATTTTAAGAGTATATGACTGCTTGTTTGCCAAGGTACTGTGTCTCTATATTTTACATCCATAAAAAAACCCGGTCTCCCGGGCTCTTCTTAAGTTCTTCATAAACTGTTAATCCATTTCACCAGCTCACTACGGGATTTGCCCGTCTTTTGCTGAAGCTTTCCAAGCGTTTCGTCGTCTTTACCTTCTTCGTGTAACAGATCGTCGTCGGTTAAATCGCCGTAGGCTTGTTTAATTTTTCCTTTTATCTCGTTCCAACCGCCCTTTATTTGTAATTTATCCATGATGTTTTTTGTTTAAGATGTAGTTATACAACATCTGTAAACATCGTTTGGTTTGAGAAATTAAGCTAAAAGAATCCGTTGACGCCGCTGACAAGTTTATGGGAACACCTTATACACGTCTTTTCTTGGTAAAACTCTCACTAATTCGACAACGTTATTTCTAAAGTAAAAGCATATTCGAAAATCACCAACCCGCATCCGATATGCATCTTTGGCTTTCTTCCCACCTTTAATATCTTTTATATCGGGAATATTGGATAGTGTTTTCGCGGTTTGTATATGAACAATTGCTTCTAAAATATCTTCCTTTATATCAGCTGGTAATTTCTTAGCATCCCGCGCAAAAGAAGAGCGAATTTCTGTTTGCATCTATTTATTGCCTTTCAATGAGTCAAAAAAAGCGAGTTTCTCCTTTTCGTTTAAAAGCTCGGTCTTTTCACCTTCTTCCATTGCGGTCAAATAATATGCTTCGTCTTCTTCGGGCTCTGAAATTTCAATATTCAATGTTTTTGCCAACTCGGTTATGAGGGGTAAATGTTTTTTCTTTACGTTCTTTAACACCAAATCCATAATAACAAATTTAGTGTATTTATTTTAAGGACGAAATAATCAAAGACTAAACATCGTCTCGGCGTTTCGAAAAAAATCTTGAGGCAAATCTTCAAACCATTAAAGCGCTAAAAGATTTGAATCGTACCATACATCCTCGTACTCCTCATCAATTAAAAATCTCCAACCCGGCGCAAGACCCAGATAGTCTATTGCCGTTGGATAAATGTCAAGAAGGTGACTGATATGCACAGGTTTGAAAAAATCATCCGCTGAACTCTCCCATCCAAATATACCAGCTGACAGCGCGATCTGATTCAATGGTGTGTCTCAAGCCGTGAACCGGGGCGTTTACAGACTTATCAAATGTTTCTAACGCAATACCAATTATTGAACTAAAAGGAGATTGAAAAAAGTCCGCATCATATTTCGCGCAAATTTCCTTTTGACGTTCTGTAGCTTTTGCTTCTAAATCATTTGTCATTCCTGGTTCTTGACTCTTGGTTCTTGACTCTTCCCTACAAAGCTCCCGCCTTAATCTCTTCCACAACCGCCGGATCAAGCAACGTAGAAGTATCACCCAAATTACTGGTATCTCCTTCTGCTATTTTTCTTAATATACGCCGCATGATTTTGCCGGAACGTGTTTTTGGCAGTCCCGTTACAAACTGTATTTTATCGGGCCTGGCTATTGCGCCGATGATGCGCGTAACTGTCATCATGATATCTTTACGGGTAAGCTCTGCATCGCCATGCTGGTTTGGGCATACCACAAAAGCATAAACGCCCTGACCTTTTATTTCGTGATGAAAACCAACTACAGCCGATTCAACCACGCTGCTGTGCATATTAATGGCATTCTCCACTTCGGCGGTGCCAATGCGGTGACCGGATACGTTAAGCACATCGTCAACCCTACCGGTAATGCGATAGTAACCATCCTCATCACGAAGACAGCCGTCGCCTGTAAAATATAAGTTTGGATAAGCGGAGAAATAAGTGGTGCGGCAGCGTTCATGATCGCCATAGGTAGTACGCAGCATCCCCGGCCACGGAAATTGGATACATAGATTTCCGCTTACACCGTTTCCTTCTATTATTTTTCCATTTTCATCAACCAATACGGGCTGAACTCCTGGCAAGGGTAAACCAGCATAACTGGGTTTAGTTGGTATAATGCCTGCGATAGTAGAAATCATGAATCCACCGGTTTCTGTTTGCCACCAGGTATCCACAATAGGGCAATTTTTATGACCGATCTTTTCATCAAACCAATGCCATGCTTCTTCATTAATCGGTTCACCTACCGAACCCAGCTTTTTAAGCGAACTTAAATCCCTGCCTTTTAGCACATCGTCGCCGAAGCTCATTAACGATCTGATGGCCGTCGGCGCGGTATATAAAATGTTTACTTTATATTTTTCAACTATATCCCAAAAACGTCCCGGAGAAGGCCATGTTGGAATGCCTTCGAATAAAAGAGTCGTTGCGCCTTGCGTAAGCGGCCCATAGGCGATATAGGAATGACCTGTGATCCAGCCAATGTCTGCCGTACAAAAATAAACCTCACCCTGGTTGTACTGAAAGGCGTTGGCAAATGTATAACCGGTATATACCATGTACCCGCCGCAGGTATGTACCACACCCTTAGGTTTACCTGTTGAGCCGGATGTATAAAGGATAAACAACATGTCTTCCGCGTCCATTTCTTCGGCGGGGCATGCGATATTGCCTTGTGTTTCTACTTTCTTTATTTCGTCTTCCCACCAAACATCCCGGCCTTTTATCATGGATACCGGTGTGCGGCTGCGCGTTAAAACGATTACACGCTTAATAGACGGGCATTGAACCAATGCATCGTCAATAATATTCTTTAAAGGAATTTCTTTATTTCCCCTGAAACCACCATCACAGGTAATAACAATATTGCATTCGGCATCCTTTATCCTATCGGCGATAGATTGTGCAGAAAACCCGCCAAACACAACCGAATGTATGGCGCCTATGCGCGCGCAAGCCAGTACTGCTATTTCCAGTTCAGGAACCATCGGCATATAAATGCAAATCCTGTCGCCTTTTTTGGCGCCGTTGTTTTTTAGTACATGAGCAAACTGACAAACCTTTTCGTAAAGCTGGCGGTAAGTCAATATGCGATGATCTTCTTGTGGATCATTTGGCTCCCATATAATAGCAGGTTTGTCGCCTAAAGTGTCGAGGTGGCGGTCGAGGCAATTTTCCGTTATATTAAGTTTAGCACCCTGGAACCATTTTATTTTTGGTTCTTTAAAATTCCATTCCAGTACTTTATCCCAGGGTTTGCGCCATTTAAAATTTGACGCGATAGCTGCCCAAAACTCTTCTGGCTGGTCAACACTATGCTGGTAAACTTGCTTATATTCCTCAAGTGAGGAGATCTTCATCGGAACTTTCATTGATTTAAATTGGAGCGGCAAATTAATAATTTTTGAGTTAAGCAGATAATAAAAATTAAACTTATTAAAATATTTTAAAAAGTTAGTTGTTAGCCATTCTTTCTATCCATGTGGTCGACTTGCAGCCGGCGGCGACTGTTATTCGAACTATAAAAGGCGGCTCTTTCTCCATGAATATTATCTGATAAAAAAATTCAATTTTAATTTATTAACTGTCAGTAATATTTTGTATGTTTGCTTTGTAATAGTTCTTTGAAATATGTTTTGATGTCTATGCTCTTAATGGAGTTTACTTGAATGTCTGAAAAGACAACCCTTTTGGGTAGAACACTGTCACCAGTCTTGTCACTTGTTGATCTCGATAGCTGTGACGCACGTTCAAATGATGCTTATAATATTTTAGCAGAAAATTTAAGTGAGTGTATGAGAACATTGACTACGCGTTGAGCGCATAGACTTTAAACGAAAATATTACCCGATGTTGTTGAAAAAGCAGACAACAATGTCGTTGTTTTTCAAAAACAGGTAATATGAGTAGATTACAACAAAATCAAAACATCGATAACTTGATGCTAAGTATCGCGGTTATCGCAAAGAGCCAGTGTTCTCTTTCGGAAGAAGACAAAATTGTCTTGAATGAAGCTACAGAAAGACTTCAAACGCTGAAACGAAAAAAAGGCAAAACCAATGAACAAATTCAACGTGAATTTGTGATAGTCGTTGAGTTGTTGTTGAAATATTTTCGTTGAACAGAATCAGTTGTTAATGTAAGATGCTTAATTAAAAAACCGAACACTCCTTAATCTTTTTACTATTCACACATGGATTTAGGAAATATAATAAAGAATATGAGAAAGCAAAAAGGGCTAACTCAAATCGAGTTTGCTTCTTTATGTGGCATAACGCAGACTTACCTTTCACAGATTGAAGGCAACTTGAAAGAACCCAATCTTTCAACTTTAAAAACTATCAGTGAAAAATTAAGTATACCATTACCGATTTTATTTTTTTTGTCATTAACTGAAGATGATATTCAACCGGACAAAAGAAAGGATTTTGAGAATGTTAGTCCTTCTGTTAAAACATTGGTAAATGAATTCTTTGCAGTATAAGGTCAACGAACTGAAGAAATTATGTTCAATCATTGGCGTTAAGCCAAAGGATGTTGAGCAGATAGTTTTGAATATCGACAATTACTATAAAGAATGGGTTGAAAAGAAAGTTGATAAAAAAACAGGTGAATTTAAGCGTTATTCAGACGGGAGTATTAAAGAAAGAACACTTCGACCGTCCCTAAATGAACTAAAGACCATTCAAACAAGCATCAAGAATAAAATATTAGGACTAATTGAATTTCCCGATAATGTTCACGGGGGAATAAAGCGGCGAAGCAATATTTCGAATGCAAAGTCACATCAAGGGAAGAAGTATCAGTTTACGACAGATCTTCAAGAGTTTTACCCAAACATCACCCCCCTACGGGTTTACGATAACTTTCGAAAGTTGGGTTTTTCGTCGCATTTTTCACATTGGCTAACTAAACTTACGACCTGGAAACATGAGTTGCCACAAGGAGCGCCAACGAGCACTATTATAGCAAACATTGTTTTTCTCGGGACAGATTTGGAGTTAATCAGTTTGTGCAAACAGCATGGAATAACATACACGCGATATGTGGATGATTTAACATTTTCATCCCAGCAGGATTTTAAATACCTACTAAATGACATTTTACAAATTATCACTAACAACAAATTCAAATTAAATTATCGGAAAACTAAATATAAGGGCAACCAAACAATCACCGGTATTGAAGTTTTTCTGAACAAGATTGATGCCCCGGAAACGATAAGAGAAAAAGCACAGAAGGAGTTGGCGACGAGTGCTATTGTTAAACCATATACAAACTATCTCAACAACATCCGAAAAACAAATAAAGTAAATAAGGATATACTGAAATCCACGAACGGGTAAACAACTTAATCACAACCCTAGCTGCGCAATATCTGCCATCGGCAGGAACATCTTTCCACTGTCCGGCAACAGGATAAATCCAAATTTATTGTAGAATGCAACCGCATCCTCATCTAATGGGTCAACAACTACACCAATCGACCCTAAACTTTCGCGTGCAACGGAAAAACTTCGTTTCAGGGCGTCAATTAAGAGGATGCTTCCCAGGCCTTGCCCTTTAAATTTTACATCGATCGCCAGCCTTCCCATGAGGGTAACAGGAAGTGCTTTATAAGAACCGGGCATCTTTTTTTTAAGCGCCTCCGGCATCAGTTCAGCCGGGATAGACGCATTCGAAAGTGTATAATACCCTTTTATGGTTGTATCCTCAATCATTACGAATACAACGCATAGCTTGCGTTTAACATCCTGACTTGCCTGTGTGTGCAGGTAATTATCGAGCATGTCTTTACCGCACCGGAAATCCTTCTTATTTAATGAAGTATTGAGCAGTTCGATCGTAACGCTCATTTATTTTTCTTCTATAAATAGTTTATAGCGTTCAGCGGCTTCCCGTAATTTCTCATTTGGGCCGGATGGATTCGCTAATGCGTTAAAAAATATTTCGCGGTCTTTTTCCGACGCCAGAAGGGTATCGTGTTCCTGTATAATGGTATTGGCCTTTTCTTGTACCGCGTTGATGATAAAATCGGTCAGAGTTCTAAATCCGCCCAGCCTGGCAGCATATTCAAAAAGCTGCTTTTGAGCTTTGGGTATTTTCGTATCAAACCGGGCTTTTTCCGTTAGCGTTAACTGTTTTTCCATAAAAGGCAATATTTCTTATTTCAAATATACGGAAATAATCCGTACAAAAAATCGAAATCTGACGCAATTTCCTTACATAACCAAGTGATTCGTTAAAAAATGTCAATTCAACTCTTTCGGACTTCCGGACTTTACTGACTTTCGGACTTTTTAAAAATATTTTCAATTCAGTATTGTCTATTTCAGTTAAAATCCTGATATTTGCAAACTCTTTACAAAAAGGAGAAAATTAAAAAGATTTGTCATGTCAAGAATTTGTGATTTAACAGGAAAAGGATCTTTGGTTGGTAATAACGTTTCTAACTCAAACGTTAAAACAAAACGCAGATTTCATCCAAACTTAAAACTTAAAAAGTTTTATATTCCTGAAGAAGATAAATGGATAACCCTGAAGGTTTCCACTTCAGCTGTTAAAACTATCAGCAAGAACGGTATAAGTGCTTGTATCAGTAAGTTTGTAAAAAAAGGATACATTTAATAGTTGATTAAGTTGAATAGTTGATTGGGTTTAAAGCAATCACAAATTCACTAAATCACTAACTCAATAAATAAAAAGATGGCTAAGAAAGGCAATAGGGTTCAGGTAATTTTAGAGTGCACCGAGCATAAAACAAGTGGTATGCCTGGCATGTCGCGTTACATTACCACCAAGAACAAAAAGAACACAACTGAAAGACTGGAATTGAAAAAATTTAACCCGGTTTTAAGAAAAGTAACTGTTCATAAAGAAATTAAGTAATTGGCTGATTAGGATGAATTGCTTGTGCGAACCAGGCAACAATTCACTAAATCAATAATTCACTAAATCAACAATTAAAAAGAGATGGCAAAGAAAGTAGTTGCAACGCTGAAAGTAGCAGGTAAAGGAAAAGATTATTCAAAAGTGATCACCATGGTGAAATCACCAAGGACCGGTGCTTACTCATTTAAAGAACAAATCGTTGCAAACGATTTTGTTAAAGACGCGATTGCCGGAAAATTATAACCGGTTTTTTCGATCAAAAAATATAGAAGCCATCTTGTTTATAACGGGAAGGCTTTTTTTGTTTGCCTCACCCTGCCCTCTCCAGGGGAGAGGGTGAAAAAAGAAAGGCAAGCTAAATTAATAATGGAGCTAGTTCTTATTATTTAAAAATAAATAAAAAAGTCCTCTCCTTTGGAGAGGATTTAGGTGAGGCTATGGCATTATTCGATTTTTTCAAAAAAAAGGAAAGTACCCCGCAAGAGCAGGAAGCGCTGGATATTGGCTTAGAAAAAACCAAGGATAGTTTTTTTTCGAAGGTCACCAAAGCAATAGCCGGTAAATCGACTGTCGACGACGATGTACTCGATGAACTGGAAGAAGTGCTGGTAACATCGGATGTTGGCGTCAAAACCACCCTGAAAATCATTGAGCGCATACAAGCCCGCGTAGCGCGCGACAAATATGTAAGCACATCCGAATTAAACAAGCTGCTTAAAGACGAAATTCAACAGCTGCTTGCCGAAAATAACAGCAACGATTTTTCCAGTTTTGAATATGGCAGCCATAAGCCTTATGTAATTATGGTTGTGGGCGTAAATGGCGTGGGCAAAACCACCACCATTGGCAAGCTTGCCCATAAACTAAAAAAGGCTGGGAATAAAGTAGTGTTAGGCGCCGCCGATACCTTTCGCGCTGCTGCTGTTGATCAGATACAACTATGGGGGGAGCGTGTGGGGGTAAAAGTCGTTGCTCAGCCAATGGGTTCCGATCCAGCCTCTGTTGCTTATGATACCTTGCGCTCGGCAGTAGCAAATGATGATGACGTCGCCATTATTGATACCGCTGGTCGGCTGCACAACAAGGTGGGACTGATGAATGAGCTTACTAAAATAAAGAATGTGATGCAAAAGGTAATCCCAGGCGCACCGCACGAAATATTGCTAGTACTTGATGCATCAACCGGACAAAACGCCATTGAGCAATGCAAACAATTTACCGAAGCAACTGCTGTTAATGCCCTGGCATTAACCAAACTGGATGGCACAGCCAAAGGCGGCGTAGTTATAGGAATTTCGGATCAGTTTAAGATACCGGTAAAATATATAGGTGTTGGCGAAGGAGTGGATCATTTGCAATTGTTTGATCGCCAGGCGTTTGTTGATTCGCTTTTTAAGCAGTGATTTCACCGATTTAAAAAAATGATTTCACCGATTTGATAAAGGATTTAGTGATTATAATTTAGATGACCATAAATGGGAGATTTTGAACATGATGCACTTACCGAAAAGATAATTGGTTGTTGTTTTGAAGTTCATAGTTTATTAGGCCCGGGATTTGTGGAGAAAATATATGCAAAGGCTTTACATCATCAATTAAAAATTGAAAATCTGAATTTTGTAGCGGAAAAAGAATTCAATGTGATATTCAAAGATCAATTTGTTGGTAATTTCCGATGTGATCTTTTTATAGAGAATGCTGTTATCGTAGAACTAAAATCTGTAACTGGGTACATTCCAGTGCTGTTTAAAAGTCAGCTTCTGTCGTATCTAAAAGCAAGTAAAATAAAAACCGGTTTGCTTATCAATTTTGGAAATCCGAGTTGTGAAGTAAAACGAATTTCAGTATAATAATTATCTTCCAAATAATCAGTGAAATCACTCGAATATCGGTGAAATCCTTTAAAATAACAATTAGTGAAATCACTCGCATATCAGTGAAATCCTTTTAAATAATAATCGGTGAAATCAAATACTAAATCGGTGAAATCAAAACAACGTATCAACGTTGTGACTTTAGGTTGCTCCAAAAACATCTACGACTCCGAAATACTTATGGGTCAGTTGAAGGGCAATCATTTTGATGTGGTGCATGAGGCTGAAAAAGTGAGTAGTGACGATATCATTGTGATAAATACCTGTGGTTTTATAGATAATGCCAAACAGGAATCTATCGATACCATTCTGCAATACAGCGAATTAAAGGAACAGGGAAAAGTTGGGAAAGTGATAGTTACCGGCTGCCTTTCGGAGCGTTATAAACCCGAACTGGAAGCAGAAATTACTAACGTAGATGCCTATTTTGGGACGAATGACCTTCAAAATCTGTTAAGATCGGTAGGCGCCGATTATAAACATGAACTCATCGGCGAACGCTTGCTTACAACGCCATCGCATTTTGCGTATTTTAAGATTGCAGAAGGGTGTAACCGCCCCTGTTCATTTTGTGCAATACCCCTGATGCGCGGAAAACACCTTTCACAGCCAATTGAACAACTTGTAAAAGACGCGCAAAACCTGGCTAAAAATGGCACTAAGGAACTGATACTAATAGCACAGGATTTAACCTATTACGGCCTCGACATTTACGGTAAACGTAACCTTGACGAGTTACTTCGCCGCCTCTCAGACGTAGATGGCATTGAATGGATCAGGCTGCAATATGCTTATCCTTCGGGCTTCCCTATGGAAATACTGGATGCGATGAATGAGCGTAGTAATATTTGTAAGTACCTGGATATGCCGCTACAGCATATCAGCGATGATATGCTTAAATCCATGCGGCGTGGCACCACCAAACAAAAAACGATCGACCTGGTGAATGCCATCCGCGATAAAGTGCCCAATATCGCTATGCGCACCACATTGATCACCGGCTACCCGGGCGAAACCACGAAAGATTTTGAAGAAATGCAGCAATGGGTTGAAGAAACACGGTTTGATCGTTTAGGCTGCTTCACCTATTCACACGAAGAAAAGACACACGCCTACTCATTGGTTGATGACGTGCCTGAATATTTAAAACAAGAACGTGCCGATGCAATTATGGAAATACAGCAGGGCATTTCCTTCGATAAAAACCAGGAAAAAATCGGAAATACCTATAAAGTGCTGGTAGATAAAAAGGACGGCAAATACTTTATTGGCCGTACCGAGTACGATTCGCCCGAGGTGGATAATGAGGTTTTAATTGATGCTGCAAAGGATTACGCAACATTAGGCAGCTTTGTTAACGTGAAAGTTGATACCGCCGAAGACTTTGATCTTTATGGACATATTGTAAAATAACGCCGTTTCACCAATTATTATACTACTTTTATGATAATTTAGGCAAACCTAATGAGGAGATGGATTATCATATTTGGCTGCTGCGGGCTTTTAGCCTGTTATCAAAACAAGAAATCTTCCACAAATAAATTTTCGAAAAAAAAAGCTGCAATAGTTAAAGTTGATCCTAAAGCGATGGGGTTAATGTTCGATACCTTATATTTAGATCACGATATAACTAAAATCGATACCATAAGATATTTAACCTCTCTTGCAAAAATCACACCGCTTCCATTCGGGTACGATTTTAAAAAAAACGGATATTCGAAAATACAAAATTACAATGACAACTTAATTTATAAAAACGTCAACGATAAAGGGTCTGGAAAGAAAAATGATATTTACAAATTGCCACCAATAACCCGAATAAAATATTTCTCCTTATCATGGGTTGACACCGACAAATGCAATGATGAAAAGCCGTTTGTCGAGTACTTAAGACTTACTAAATACAGATATAAATTACCCAATATAAATGGATATGAGTGCTATTACTGGTGTGATGAACATTTAGATAACGAATATCCTTCACAAGTATACATAAATTGTGGATGGTGTTTTCTATACAACGTATACGGTTATTTAATTTTATATAATCGCAAAAAAGAGGAAGCAAATGTAGTTGCATTGTACTTCGATACTCCAAGAGATGGCATTAATGCTTGGAGATATTTTTACATTGATAAAAATTACGTTATCCATTTGGAAGAACGAGAGATAGATAATGATGAAGGTACGGAATGGTCGCCGGCAGATAAGCATATTGTTTCAATTTCAAAAACCGGTGAGATATTATCAAAAAGAATTAATTAATCATGTTATAATCTTTATGGACATATTGTAAAATAAACTGTTTTTGGCTTGGTGGTGTTTGTTTTAGAATTTTAAAATCTAAATTCGACGAACAATTAAATGTTCAGAAGATGTTCCTTTTAACTTTTTAAATCCGAAACGGCGAAGCCCTCTTGAGCGCCGCTGAAAAAGAAATAATAAAGCGAAAAATCAAACATCCGAATTCCGAAATCCAAATGGACGCAGCCTGTATAAACTACAAAGACACGGGATACTTTTCCCAAACCGTTACTGACTACCTGGAAGATGCCCCGCAACTTCGGCCATTTTATAGCTACCGCCCCGATATCGACGGTTTTGCCGAATTTTTAAAAGTCAAAAAAGTAATAGCCGACCGGGAAATTCTGGTTAATGTTTTGCGTGAACAATACGCAAAGATGTCCGAAAGTCCGAAAGTCCGAAAGTCCGAAAGCGAGAAAGCAAAAGTTGCCAGCGAAAATTTGCAGCAAAAAGCCTCCCCTACCGGGGGAGATTTAGAGGGGGCTTGGACGGCTATTAACCTCCTGAAATCCAATAATACTTACACTATAACCACAGGCCACCAGCTAAATATATTTGCCGGGCCACTCTATTTTATTTATAAAATTGTTACCGCCATTAAGCTATCGCAACAGCTAAAAGAGAAATTCCCTGATAAAAATTTCGTTCCGGTTTATTGGATGGCTTCCGAAGATCACGATTTTGCCGAAATAAATTATACCAATATTGGCGGCAAAAAAGTGCATTGGTGGTACGAGGCATCGGGCGCTACGGGACGCATAAATCCCGAAACCATGCGACAAGCCTTAAATCAATATAAAGGCGCGCTGGGTATAGATGGGCACGCCACAGACCTCGGCGACATTGTAGAAACCGCCTACACCAAATTTGAAAAATTAGCAGACGCTACACGTTATCTCGTAAATGCACTATTCGGTAAGTACGGGCTGGTAGTTATTGATGCCGATGACCATCGCTTTAAACAGCAGTTTGCCAATATTATTGAGCAGGACATTATTGAGCAAAACAGCTTTAAAAATATAAGCGCGACCAACGTAGAATTAGAAAAGGCCGGTGTACACATACAAGTAAACCCGCGGGAAATCAATTTTTTTTATTTGATGGACGGCTTGCGTGAGCGCATTGTATTTGAAAATGGCCGGTACAAGGTATTAAACAGCGAAATCAGCTTTTCAGAAACAGAACTAAAACAGGAAATTGCCCAATATCCCGAAAGGTTTAGTCCGAATGTGGTGATGCGCCCTCTTTACCAGGAATGTATTTTGCCAAACATAGCTTATATCGGCGGTGGTGCCGAAGTAGTTTATTGGTTGGAGCTGAAATCAAATTTCGATCATTATAAGGTTGACTTTCCCATCCTAATCCTTCGTAACTCCGGATTGGTGATCGGCAAAGAAACTGCTTCAAAAATCGCTAAGATGGATCTTGGCGCGGTTGAGCTGTTCAAAAGCACCGACAACATTAAAAACGATTGGATAAAAAAGCATAGCGAACATGATTTGAGCCTTACGGAAGAATGGCGGGAGCTGGCCTGCGTTTTTGAAAAGATAAAATCAAGGTCATCAAAAATAGATACCACCCTTGCACCATCCGCTGATGCTGTACAAGCCAGGCTGAAACATGCGATGGATAACCTGGAGAAGAAATTGATAAAAGCTGAGAAGAGAAATTTTCATACAAGGTTAGAACAAGTTGAACATATTAAAGCTGATCTTTTCCCAAAAGACAGTCTGCAAGAGCGCACCGAAAACTTCGGCCTGTTTTACGTAAAATGGGGACAAACGTTTATTGATGAACTTGTAAAAAACTTTGAGCCGCTGGAATTTAAGTTTACTGTGCTGACGGAGTAGTTATTAAAAAATCATACATTATTTATTAGATTTAGGAAGTTACTTTAATCAGTTGCTTTTATATTGAAAATAATCACTTGGAACTGCAACATGGCCTTTAGAAAAAAGGCCGAATTTATATTGGCACAAAAACCAGATATTCTTGTAATTCCAGAATGTGAGTGTCCTGATAAATTGAAATTTAATAGCGACATACCGGTTCCCACAGATATTCTGTGGTATGGAACAAATAAAAACAAAGGACTTGGCGTGTTTTCTTACAGTAGTTTGAGATTTAAATTATTAGAAGATCATCAGCCTGATTTTAAAACTATTTTGCCAATTGCAGTTACCGGAGGCAAGGTTGATTTTACGCTGCTGGCAATATGGGCCAATAATCCCGAGGACATTGATCCATACATAGGCCAGATATGGAAATCTATTAACCATTATGATAATTTACTTAGTGGTAAGAATATAATTCTAATAGGTGATTTTAATAGTAATACGATTTGGGATAAAAAGCACAGAGGTGGTGATCACACCACTGTGGTTGAATTTTTGAAGAGAAAAGATATTCACAGTACCTATCACGAATTTTTTGGCGCAGTGCAAGGCAAAGAAGAAAATTCAACATTATTCATGTACCGGCATGAAAATAAACCACACCATATTGATTATTGTTTTGCTTCGTCATATTTTATGAAAAAGTTAAAGGATGTTAGCGTTGGTAATTACCGGGATTGGAAGGAATACAGCGATCATACACCATTAATCATTACGTTTGACTTGTAAATTGGAACTACTGACTGTTTTAAGATTCTTTTGTACGTCAATCAAAATAGCTTATTTACCTTAAAAACTCGAACTCTACTAACAAGTATGCACTTTCAATCAACCATCCTCATCATCCCCGGCCTTGGCAATTCGGGCCCGCAGCATTGGCAATCCATTTGGGAAAACCGCTTTAATTTTAAACGTGTTGAACAGGCAGAATGGGAAGCACCGGTTTGTTCCGACTGGATTGAAACCATCAACAATGCAATACTCAATCACGATCCCGCAAATGTAATTTTAGTTGGTCACAGCCTTGCTTGTTCAACCATCGCTTATTGGGCACAAAAGTATAATGTTAAAATTAAAGGTGCATTATTAGTTGGCCCGAGTGATACCGAAGCCGATACCTATCCGCTCGGAACCACCGGCTTTAACCCGGTTCCGTTAATTAAACTGCCATTCCCATCGATTGTGATTGCAAGCACGAATGATTATTATGTAACATTTAAGCGCGCTAAACAATTTGCAGAAAGCTGGGGAAGTGAATTTATTAATGTTGGGGAGGCCGGCCACATCAACGTTTCATCTGGCTATGGCGAGTGGGACGAGGCGTTAAACTTTTTAAAACAGTTGGATTAACGCGTTCAAATAAAAAACTTAGCAAGATTTTAAAAACTCCTAAGTTTTACCGGGCCTAACCTCATTATATTTGTGCATGGTAATTTCCGAATCTGAATTACGCGCCTTTACCAAAAGTATCTTTCTGGGTATGGGTTGCAGCGAGGAACATGCTGTTCTCGCTGCGGATGTTCTATTATTGGCTGATCTTAGCGGCATTGACTCACATGGAGTGGCACGTCTTATTGGATACGTGCGTTTGTGGGAAAGTAAGCGAATTAACGCCAACCCGAATATCACCATCATTCATGAAACCCCAACAACCGCCACAGTAGATGGTGATGCCGGCCTGGGCCTCGTAGTTGCGCCTTTTGCCATGCGTTTAGCAATTCAAAAAGCTGAACAATACGGTTCTGGCTGGGTGTCGGTACGAAACTCCAATCATTTTGGTATTGGAGTTTATCATACTTTAATGGCGGTTGAAAAAGATATGATCGGTTTTGCCATGACTAATGCCAGCCCGCTCGTTGCGCCCACATTTTCGAGTGAGCGTCTGTTAGGCACAAATCCAATGTGTTATGCATTTCCGGCTGGAAAGTATCCGCCAGTTGTAATTGACATGGCGACATCTGCCGCTGCCAATGGCAAACTGGAGATAGCACAACGTATGGGCAAGCAAGTTCCGGAAGGCTGGATTCAGGATGCTAACGGAAACATTACAACCGATCCGCATGCCTTAAAAAACGGGGGGGCATTGTTACCCCTGGGCAGTGACAAGGATCATGGCAGCCACAAGGGATTCGGTTTGAGCGCTACGGTTGATATACTTTCGGCTGTATTGTCGGGGGCAAATTATGGACCATGGGTTCCTCCATTTGTTGCATTTTTACAGCCTCCTGCCGACCCTGTCGGCCTAGGAATAGGCCATTTTGTAGGCGCTATGCGTGTTGACGGCTTTCGGCCGGTTGATGAGTTTAAGGATCACTTAGATAATTGGATAACCCGCTTTAAATCAGCCAAAACTGTTGATCCTGGCCAAAAGGTTATTATTCCCGGTGAGCCGGAGATGGAGGCAATGGAGGAACGCAAGAAAAATGGCATTCCTCTTATCGATGCTGTGGTTAGCGATTTGAACGGTGTTGCTGCTAAATTCAATATTAGTCCCCTGGTCTCCTAAAAGAGATTTGAAATGTTTACCGCAGATAAATCCGGCATTTCTTATAAAAACATATGCGAGATCAAAATTCCTCAATAATAAAGATTGCTGTGGTGGGCCCGGAATCGACGGGAAAGTCTACTATGTCTGCATACCTTGCTAACCATTATCAAACGGTTTGGGTGCCGGAGTTTGCCCGTGGCTATTGCGAAAAACTAACGGCAGCGCCTACCTGGCAGGACGAAATTAACATGTTTTACGGTCAGTTGGTGCTAGAGAAAGAACTGCTTTCCAAAGCCAATAAAATACTTATTTCCGACACCACATTTATTACCGTAAAAATATGGAGCGATTACATATTTGGCCGCTCACCCGAGGAGGTGCTGGACGAACTACCAAAACATCCTTACGACTTCTATCTACTGTTAAATATTGACCTTCCCTGGGAAGATGATCCGCTCCGTGACTTCCCGAACATGCGCGACCATTTTATGGCTGTTTGGCATGAAGAACTGAAAGCATTGAGTGCACACTATATGGTAATATCCGGCACAGGGCCGGAAAGATACGATAGCGCTGTGGCAGCGATTGACGATTTCCTGAATCTTAAAGGCACGAAAATTCCATAGGCGAAATTTAGTTTTATAATTTGAGACCGGGCTTTATTGCCTTATGATTAGTTTGAACCTATTGCTTCCCGATGAATTTGCATCTGTTTGCGTCATCGTGAAATTATAATTCACTTTGAGTATCTCGACGCTGTCTTTAAGATAAACATCGTTTAGCCAAACATGGATATTTGCGGGCATATTTTTCGTGTAACTATTTTGCAGATAAAATGTACCTTCCGGTGCTGCTGTGTTAACATTTAACCCAATTGACATACCCTTGGTGTAAGGCAACCCATTTATAGACAAATTGCGGCCGTCGCTCGAAATGCTGGATAAACTTGCTTGTCCTCCACCCAAATACAATGCATCTTCATCAAAAACATACGCAGAGCTAAAACTTTGCTTGAAAATAAAATCGACTTCGTCGCTATGGGTGGCATCTTTAACTAATTTTATTTTGAAGGATGCACCATCGGGCATAAGGCTGGGTGCGGCCGAAACGGCGGTAGTTGAAGTTACCTGTAAAGTTTTCGGTGAACTTGCTTCTTCCTTTTTACATGCTGCTAAAAAGAAAAATGATATTAATAATGAGTATGATATTTTCATGATCTGGATTTTCTGATTAAGTATTTTTTTAGCTTTAAATATTTCATGCTATACCTACCGCAGGAAACTACCCGGCTGAGAATTAGCTATTTGAAATGTATAAGCCAACTATCATGCCGTCACGAATTAATATCAAACGCTTCTTTTTTTAAAACAAAGTAAAAAGTGCCCTGGTCGTCGATTCTGAGCACTTTTTTGTTTAAGCGTTGGCAATACGGACTAATAATGAAGCAAGCCAGACAAAAATCAATGTGAGGTATGTTTTCCACAAGTACATCTTTATTGACGCCATCCGCACCGGTAAACTTGTTGTTGACGATGTTTGTATTTGACTTCAGGGTTCCGGCCCTGGTCTGTAACGAAAGCTACTTGCGGAATAATGTTAGCTACCGGGATGATCAGCGTATGAAAATAAGCTGAAAGGTTAAAAATGCAGAAAAGGCGAAAGCTGAACTCCCGGTTCAGCTTTCGCCTTTCATCTCTGCCCATCGGCGGGCAGGTTTTACGTCGCTATTTAAAAAGTATATTTTAACCCTAAACCTGGTGCCAGGTCAACAAATGGACCGGTTGCAAGCTCTAAACGTGGGTTAAGGTCAAGGCTGATAGCAAGTGGCAAATCAGGGATACTATATTCCAATCCTATAACACCATCCACACCCAGCAATATGTGGCTGCTGGTATAATCGTCCTCAAGACCGTTATACCTGTGATAAATACCGCTTCCGATAGCGCCAATATGAGCACCCGCACCATAATAGAATTTTAATTCGTTTACCCCAAATGCTTGCTGATTAAACTCATATAAGCCTGTAATTACAACTCCATCGGTACGAAAGCCCACTACGCCCTCCAGTGACACATCACTATCAGTAAAGTATTTTACCGAAAGGCCATTTTCGAAGCCACCAAACTTTAACCCAATAGCGGTTCTGTATTCCTGGGCAGTTGAGTGTTTGCTGATTAGTAAAAACGACACGGAAACAATGAAGCATAATAATATTTTTTTCATAAGATATTTTTAAAAATAAACGGCAAAAATGCAGTTTTAACACATATTAATTAAAAATTACTGGCCTTTTATTGCAACTAATTGATTTTCTGTGAAAATAATATTAGCAGCTAAACCATAGCGGCTTTATACGGACGAGAGCCGGAAAAGTTGATTTTTATAGCGTGGGGCTGGGTGAAAATGGCAATTTTGTTTAAAACGAGCTGATCATCAGTATCAATACTTTTCCAATTCTGCTTTCACTTCTTTCATTAACCACATGGGTGTGGAGGTTGCTCCGGCTATGCCTACTTTGTCGCCGGGCGAGAACATAGTGCTTTGAAGTTCGCTGACAGAGGATATAAAATAGGTGTTGGGGTTATGCTTGCTGCAAACCTCAAATAATACCTTACCGTTTGAAGATTTTTTTCCGGAAACAAACACTATCTTATCAAATTTACTCACAAATTTTGGCAAATCCTGGTCGCGGTTGGATACTTGCCGGCAAATAGTATCATTTGCTTTGAGATTGTAACCGCGCGATAAAAGTTGATCTTTTATGCTATAAAACTTTTCCATGCTCTTGGTGGTCTGGCTATACAGCGTAATGTTTTGAGGTAATTCAACATTATCCAGTTCAGCAATATCCTGAAATACCAGCGCTTCGTTGTTGGTCTGCCCTTGCAGGCCTATAACTTCGGCATGGCCATGTTTACCAAAGATCAGTATTTTTTCGTCCGCGTCGAATGATGTCTTTATGCGGTTTTGCAATTTCAGCACTACGGGGCAGGAAGCATCAATCAGCGTAATGTTGTTTTCTAAAGCTATACGATAAGTATCGGGCGCTTCTCCATGGGCACGGATCAGCACTTTTTCGTTAGATAGTTTTTGAAGGTCTGCATGTTCTATTATCCTTAGGCCTTTAGCCTTTAGCCTTTCTACTTCTTCATCATTATGCACAATATCACCAAGGCAATACAAGTATCCGTCTTCGTCCAGTATTTCTTCGGCCATGTCAATGGCATAAACCACACCAAAGCAAAAGCCCGAATCCTGATCAATAGTAACCTGTAGCTGATAATTTCCCATCCGGGTACAAAATTAAATAAAATAGTTCGTTAGTTTATCAGTATCGCACCATTCACCATCGGCGTTCATCAACGAAAAATAAATCCGGAATCGTAATTCTCAAATCCGAAATAAATCAAACCCTTCTTCCCTTCCACATGTTGGTGTTAGTGAGATGTCTTTGTATAGATAAAAAACCTATAATCACCAGGTTTATCATTTGTAAAGGATGCAATAAGATATTAATCCATGCATTTTGCCCGGCAGAAAGCGAAATCATAACGCGGCTGAGTATAATTAAACTTATCATAAAAAATATAAGGTGATAGTTCAAAGTCATGATCACTATCATGGGGCCGCAAATAAGTAGCAAGATAAAAATCAATAATCCAGGTATACTGTAATTAAACGCCGCTAAAAGATTCTTGCTGAAACCATTTAAAGCACCCGCGTAATTTCTATACATCCGGCAACTGATCATTCCGTTAGCCAATAAAACTTCCCCGTTATATGAAGCCATTTTTACCAGCCTCATAATTTCGGCGTCTTCCACTACCTGGTTTTTTGCTAATTTATGCCATTCATTTTCCCTGTATACTATAGCATCGAACAGCATAAACTGTCCGCAAGCTACAGCGAACGAAGGATTTTTAACCAGGTATACCAGCCTTAAAGGAAACAAATTCAACAACATATAATGTAACATAGGCACAGTCGTGTTCTCGCCGAAAGTTGGCATAACCTGGTTTGCAAAAAGGCTTAATAAACCGAGCTTATATAGCCGCATACGATAAACGGCACTATTGATGAGGCCGTTGCTTATTAACTCATCAGCATCAACAAACAAAAAATACTCTCCTTTTGCCTGTTTTGACATTCTATGGCACGCATAATTTTTACCCGTCCATCCATCGGGAAGTTTTCCTCCTTTAATCACACTGAATCCTGAATGTGTAGCAGCAAATGAGGAGCAAATAGCGTAAGTACCGTCTGACGAATCATCGTCGTAAACAATAACTTCATAATCTTTATAGTCCTGCTGATAGATGGACTCGAGCAGTGGCAGTATATTGCCTTCTTCGTTGCGGGCAGGAATTAATATTGATACAAAATTTGTATAAGGCCTGCTTACCCTTGTTAGCTTGGGGTTTGAAATAAAATTGAAAACCGTCACAGTAAACCGCAGTACGATAAAAAATAAGGTAACGGATATAGCGAATATCATGGTTAAAGCTGTTTTGTTTGTTCCGCTATTTGGATTGGGATACTGTTGCCGGCTTATAATATTGCAGTTTTTTGATATAATCGATAATCCTTTCTGTCGCACCTACATTTTCCTGCACGTAGGTATGAATCGATTTTTGTGCACTGTCGTAAAAAGCCTTGTCATATATCAAAGTATCTGCTATTTTTTTTAATTCATCTTTATTTTTTATACTAAAGCCTGCCTTAAGTCTAATAAATTCCCGTGCTTCCCTGAATTTTAAAAATTTAGGACCAAAAATTACGGGCAAGTCAAAAGCGGCAGCCTCAAGCGTATTGTGGATGCCGGCACCAAAGCCACCGCCGATATAGGCTATATCACAATATTGATATAGTGACGATAACATGCCGATATTGTCGATAATCAATATTTGCATTTGCGGGCCCCAATAATTAACCGGATGAGGTTTCAGGTGCGAAATATTTGAATACCGGATTTTATACCCCTCAGGTATAAGTTCAATTAGCCTTGCAATTCTTTCTTCGCTGATCTCGTGAGGGGCTATGATAAATTTCCAGCCGGGATATTTTTTAATTAACGAAGCTATCATTTTTTCGTCCTTTGGCCAGGTGCTGCCTGCTATAAACGCTTTATGTCCGTTTAAAAAATCGCTGATAAATGGTATTTGTTTAGGATGCTGTGCCGTAGCCCAAGCTCTATCCAGGCGGGTATCTCCACTTACAATAACGTTTTCAATCCCTATTTTTTTTAGCAAAATCTTTGAGTCTTCATCCTGTAAAAAAAAGCAGTATACAAATCCTAAAATTTTCCTGTAAAAACCACCGTACCATTTAAAAAATATCTGCCCGGGCCTAAAGGTTGCTGAAATAATATAAATGGGTATTTCGCGCTCGTGCATTTCATTAAAAAAATGGTACCAGTATTCGTACTTGGTAAAAAAAGCCAGCTTAGGTTGTATCGCGTCAATAAATTCCCGGGCATTTTGTTCTGTATCCAGGGGAAGATAATACACAGCATCAGCCAAAGGTGTATTTTTTCGTATCTCATATCCCGAGGGCGAGAAGAAAGTTACCACTATTTTACTTTCCGGATATAGAGCTCTCAGCTCCTCTAAAACCGGGCTTCCTTGCTCAAATTCGCCCAGTGAAGCGAAATGAAACCAAATACTATCGTTAAAAGGTAATAGTTTTTGATTTTTTCGACCGTTCAACCAAAGCTTGGCCTTATTATTGAATAGCGAGGCGAAACAAATGGCGTAGAAATATAATCGGATTCCGGTTTTATATAATAAGTGCATTTTAATTATGAATTATTAACTTCGCAGGGCATAAAAGTAATCACAAAAAAAAGAAATATCTATGAAAATTGCTGTTGTAGGAACAGGATATGTTGGCCTCGTCACGGGTACATGTTTAGCTGAAACCGGTAACCAGGTTATTTGCGTTGATATCAACGAACAAAAAGTAAAAATGATGCAGCACGGCCAATTGCCGATTTATGAACCCGGTCTTGAACTACTTTTCCACAGAAACATTCTTCAAAAAAGGCTTCATTTTACCTCGAACCTGGCCGAGGCAATTGCAGAAGCTAAAATAATATTCCTGGCGTTACCCACGCCTCCCGGCGGTGATGGTTCTGCCGATTTAAGTTATGTTTTGGGTGCAGCTAAAGATATCGCCAAACTTATCACCGAATACAAAGTAATAGTAACAAAATCAACCGTCCCTGTTGGAACAGCTGATAAAGTAACTGCTGTGATGAAAGAAAACACCAAAACAGAGTTCGCGGTTGTTTCAAATCCCGAGTTTTTGCGTGAAGGCGTTGCAGTGGAAGATTTCATGAAACCCGACCGCGTTGTTGTGGGCACTACAGACGAACGTGCACGAAAACTTATGGCAGAATTATACGGACCATATGTAAGGCAAGGTAACCCGGTAATCTTTATGGATGAGCGATCATCGGAGTTGACCAAATACGCTGCTAATTCGTTTCTTGCAACCAAAATTTCTTTCATGAATGAAATCGCAAACTTATGCGAATTGGTTGGCGCCGACGTTGATATGGTTAGGCGGGGAATTGGAGCTGACGAACGTATTGGCAGAAGGTTCCTGTTTTCGGGAATAGGTTATGGCGGCAGTTGTTTCCCAAAAGATGTACAGGCGCTGGCCAAATCTGCCGAAGAAAATAAATATGATTTTAAAATTCTGAATTCTGTAATGGAAGTTAACACTATTCAAAAAACCGTATTGGTTGAGAAGGTGAAAAAATACTTTAATGGTGATTTGAAAGGCAAAAAGTTTGCGTTATGGGGCCTTGCATTTAAACCTGAAACAGACGATATAAGGGAAGCGCCTTCACTATATATCATCGAAGACCTGATAAACGCTGGAGCAACAATAACTGCGTTTGACCCGGAGGGTATGAAAAATGTTAAAAATTTAATAGGTGATAAGATTAACTATGCGGATGATCAGTATGATGCGCTGAAAGATGCGGATGCTTTATTAATCGTTACAGAATGGTCGGTATTCAGAACACCTGATTTCGATCAGATGGAGTCTCTTTTAAAAAGTAAGGTTATATTCGATGGCCGTAACTTATACGACCTTCAGAAAATGGCAGAGTACGGCTATTATTATAACAGTATCGGAAGAAAATTAATCACCAAATGACGGGACGAAAACGTATACTTATAACCGGCGCTGCCGGATTCTTGGGTTCGCATTTATGCGACAGGTTTATCAAAGAGGATTATCATGTTATTGGTATGGATAACCTGATTACAGGTGACCTCAGAAACATTGAACATTTATTTAAGCTTGAAAATTTTGAGTTTTACAATCACGATGTTTCAAAATTCGTTCACGTATCCGGCGATTTGCATTACATACTTCACTTTGCATCCCCTGCAAGCCCAATTGATTATTTAAAAATCCCCATACAAACTTTAAAAGTAGGTTCGTTGGGTACACATAATCTTTTAGGCCTGGCGCGCGCCAAAAAAGCAAGGATGCTTATTGCGTCGACATCCGAAGTTTACGGTGATCCTAATATAAACCCACAGCCCGAAGAATACTGGGGCAATGTTAACCCGGTAGGTCCTCGTGGCGTTTATGACGAGGCTAAACGTTTCCAGGAAGCCATAACTATGGCTTACCATACTTTTCATGGCCTGGAAACCCGGATTGTTAGAATATTTAACACTTATGGCCCGCGCATGCGCCTTAATGACGGACGTGTGCTGCCCGCATTTATCGGACAGGCTTTGAGAGGAGAGCCGTTAACCATGTTTGGCGATGGCTCACAAACACGGTCGTTTTGTTATGTTGATGATCTGGTTGAAGGCATCTATCGGTTATTATTCAGCGATTACGCCCAGCCTATGAATATTGGTAACCCCGACGAAATTACCATACGTGAGTTCGGCGAGGAAATTATTAAGTTAACCGGCACCGATCAGAAAATGATAAGCCTGCCGTTACCTACTGATGATCCGAAACAACGCAGACCGGATATCACTAAAGCAAAACGAATTTTAGGTTGGGAACCAAAAGTTTCGAGGAGCGAAGGACTAAAAATAACCTACGAATATTTTAAATCCCTGCCCGAAAAAGAGATACAGCATAAAGATTTTACCTATTATAACAAACAATAATGTCGAAAATACTGGTTACCGGCGGTTTAGGATTTATAGGCTCGCATACCGTGGTCGAATTAGTTGGCGCGGGTTATGAGCCCGTAATTGTTGACGATCTTTCCAACTCAAATCCGAAGATATTGGATCAGCTGAGCAAAATTATTGGCTTCAGACCGGCTTTCCATAAATTTGACTTGTGCGATCCAAATAAAACAAAGAATCTGTTGGTTTCGGAACCCGACATAGCAGGCATCATTCACTTCGCTGCTTCAAAAGCGGTTGGTGAATCAGTACAAAATCCATTAAAATACTACCGCAATAATCTTTATTCATTAATAAACTTATTAGAGGCATTCAAGGAAAAACCGATAAGCTTTGTTTTTTCGTCTAGCTGTACAGTATACGGCCAGCCCGACGAATTGCCAGTAACCGAAAATGCTCCGGTAAAACCGGCCCAATCGCCTTATGGTAACACCAAGCAGATAGCGGAGGAGATACTTGTGGATTCGATCGCTTCAGGCGATGTTCAAAAAGTAATTTCCCTGAGGTATTTTAACCCCGTTGGCGCACATGAATCGGCATTGATTGGCGAACTCCCTATTGGAGTGCCTCAAAACCTGGTGCCTTTTATTACACAAACGGCTATCGGTAAAAGACAAAAAGTAACTGTATTCGGCAATGATTATAATACGAAGGACGGCAGTTGTGTTCGCGATTATATCCATGTTGTCGATTTAGCGAAGGCACACGTAGCGGCATTAAAACTAATGGAGCAGAAAAGCTTTAAAGGTTTTGACGTATTTAATATAGGCACCGGAAAAGGCAGCACGGTACTTGAAATTATTATTGCTTTTGAACAGGCCACGGGTATAAAGTTAAACTATGAAATAGGACCCCGGCGAGATGGCGACGTAGAAAAGGTTTGGGCCAACGTAACAAAGTCGGTAAAGGAATTACACTGGCAGGCGCAATCAGGGCTCGACCTGATGATGTCATCTGCCTGGGAATGGGAAAAGTATTTGTCCCAGAACCCATTTTAAACAAAAAAGTATAAATGCAAACTATAGTAATTACAGGTGGAGCGGGCTTTATCGGATCGCATGTTGTACGTCGTTTTGTAAAAAACTACCCGGATTATAAAATAATTAATCTTGATAAATTAACGTATGCAGGCAACCTGGTCAATCTAAAAGATATTGAAAACGAACCCAACTACAAATTTGTTAAGGGCGATATAGTTGATATTAATTTCATTAACGAGCTTTTTGCAAGTGAAAAACCCCATGCCGTTATTCATCTTGCTGCAGAATCGCATGTTGACCGCTCAATTACCAACCCGCTTGAGTTTGTGATTACCAATGTAGTTGGCACGGTAAACTTATTAAATACCGCCCGCCAGGCATGGGTCGGTCGCTATGATAAGACGAGGTTTTACCACGTTTCAACAGACGAGGTTTACGGCACGCTGGGTGAAAAGGGAATGTTTACCGAAGGAACTGCTTATGATCCACACTCGCCCTACTCTGCATCAAAAGCAAGTTCCGATCATTTTGTAAGAGCTTATTACGATACTTATGGTTTAAATACCGTGATCTCAAATTGTTCAAATAATTACGGATCCTTCCACTTTCCTGAAAAGCTGATACCGCTGGCCATAAATAATATTAAACAAAATAAACCTGTACCTGTATATGGGAAAGGTGAAAATGTAAGAGATTGGCTATGGGTTGAGGATCACGCACGTGCGATTGATATAATATTTCACAAGGCAAAATCCGGATCAACCTATAACATTGGTGGTCATAATGAATGGAAAAATATTGATCTGATTAAGCTATTATGTCATATATTAGACGATAAACTTGGACGAGCCCCCGGTGAATCGGCTAAGCTGATCACTTTTGTTACAGACAGGGCAGGTCATGATTTGCGCTATGCAATTGATGCTTCCAGGCTTAAAAATGATTTGGGATGGGTTCCGTCGATTACTTTTGAAGAAGGCCTGGAGAAAACCGTACAATGGTACCTGGACAACGAAGAATGGCTAAATGATGTTACTTCGGGCCATTACCAACAATATTATAAAGACCAATATAATAACCGTTAAAAATGTTTAGTTTTTTTAAAAAAAGCGAATCTAAAAAACACATCACTTTTGACTATAGTTCATTAATGGTCGACATGCATTCGCATGTTCTGCCAGGCATCGATGATGGCGCAAAAACTCCCGAGGAATCTATCCAGCTTATTAAGAGAATGATGGACCTGGGTATAAAAAAAATAATTGCCACACCGCATATAATGGCTGATTATTATAAAAATACCGCCGAATCAATTAATGCCTCACTTAACATATTAAAAGCCGAATTAAAAAATCAAAATATCGATATCCAGGTAGAAGCGGCTGCTGAACATTATTTTGACGAAACATTTGAAACCCGCATAGACAACGGTAAACTGATGATAATTGGCGACAATTACGTGCTTTTTGAATTCTCGTTTATAAGTAAACCCCCCAATGTAATAGAAGTGATTCTAAAATTAAAGGAACTTGGTTTTAAACCAATCCTTGCCCACCCTGAGAGATATCCTTATATAAGTACTGATCAATTCAGGACACTCAGGGAATGGGGATTATATTTCCAGTTAAATACTATTTCCCTTACGGGATATTATGGCAGGGATGCCAAAAAAACGGCAGAGTATTTGGTAGATGAGCAGCTTATTGATTTCATATCAAGCGACATGCATCATTTGCGGCATGCCGATGCATTTAAGGATGCCCTACGATTACCTTACGTTGAAAAACTGCTTTTCGACTACCAACTCAAAAATATATTGCTGAAATAGAGTGGATGTGCTGATGTGAAGATTTCAGATGTGCAGATGATAAAAGCTTTATGAGTTTATAGTTAATCTCCCCACATTTTCTCATCAGCATATTTGGGTTCTCTCATTTGCACATCCGCATATTTGCACATCTGCAATCCACACATCGTCATTCGTATCTCAAAGCTTCCACGGGGTCAAGTCGTGAAGCTTTTTTGGCAGGATAGAATCCTGAGATTAAACCGATAAGTGTACATAATACTATGGCCGAAAACAGCCATATCCATGGCGCAACAAATGTTCCGCTAATTTGTATTGCGATGAGATTTCCTATGGCCATCCCAAGGATAATTCCGCCAATCCCGCCTATAAGGCATATCACAATTGCTTCAATTAAAAACTGCTTGCGTATTACTGCAGGAGTTGCGCCCAGGGCTTTCCGCAATCCAATTTCACGTGTACGCTCTGTTACAGAAACAAGCATTATATTCATCAGGCCGATGGCAGCCCCTATTAATGTAATAATACCGATTGCAAAACCCCCAATTGTCATCCCGGTAAGCTGACCCGACAATTCCTGCTGAATTGAATCGCTCCTCACTATCTCAAAATTATCGTCAGTGCCAACGCTCAGTCCGCGAATGTTTCTGAAAAGCGAAGTCGCCTCGCCGATAGTGGCATCCAGCGCTTCCGCACTATTAACCTTTACGGTGATAGAAAATGAATGCTTTGTGGTATCAATAATCTGTTTAGCTTTAAATACAGGAATAACACAAAACTTATCACCGCCAAATCCTACGCTGGAACCCTTTGATGCCAGCACCCCAATAACCTTAAACTTGTTACTCCCTATAAAAATCAATTTGTTAATCGGGTCGTCATTTTTAAAAAGCTGGGTCCTTATATCCTTCCCTATAATAACCACATTTTCGCCGTGATCTAATTCAGCTCCCGAAAAATTACGACCAAAGTCTATTTTATATCCATTGGTAATCAGGTAATTTTCGTTAGAACCTGTTACGGATACATTTGGGTTCGACTTTTCGCTCCCATATTTTGTAACTGCTGTGCCTGACACTGGTAAATTTATCGAAACTAAAACTGGAAGGTTAAATACCTTCTTAAACCTATCGGCCTGGTCATACCTGATTGACGGATAAGCTTTACGGTGACCGCCGCGTCCGAAATTTAACCCCGAGCCACGACTTTGAATAGTGAATGAATTAGCTCCAAGGCCGGCGAATGCATCGTTTGTGAATTGCTTAACACCTTCAATGGCCGTCAAAATGCCAACTAAAGCCATAATACCAATAGCAATAATTAACGAGGTAAGGGAGGTTCGCAACCTATTGCCCGCTATTGACTGTAATGCAATTGAAATATTTTCTTTGAGGGTGGTCTTAACCGGCATGCTTTAAAAATAACAAAAATGTTGCTGGTATGACTATGAGGTACCCCTTATTGTTACAGTATTAGTATAGTTATTATTTGATTGTTGATGCCACTAAATTCATAGTCCACAAATAAATGTTAAATTTCCTGTAACCAATTTATTTTTCGGGAGTTTCCAGTATATATTAATTAACATAAAACGATTATTTGATTGAACGCACTGGCCGATAATGCGATAATGCTTAAGGTAAAAGCCGGGGATCTGGATAAGATGGGGTTGCTATTTGAGCGATACCATCGTCCGCTGTATGGATTCCTGTTTCATATGACATATAATAAGCAGGGCAGTGAGGATATGGTGCAGCAGGTTTTTTATAAAATGATTAAATATCGGCATACGTTCACCGGCAGTGGCGAATTTATACACTGGATGTACTCTGTTGCCCGCAATACTTTGAAAGACGGAGTTAAGAGCAAGGCATCCAGGACGAAATATGAGAACATTGATGACATGGCGGAAAGGATTGGAGGCGGTATAACACCCGATGAGCAATTTGAAAAAAAACAGGCAAAGATTGAGCTTCACCAAGCGATGGGAAAATTAGCCGAAGACGAACGGGAAATTTTAACACTCAGCAGGTTCCAGGAGTTGAAACATCAGGAGATAGCACAAATTCTGAATATAACCGAAGGAGCCGTCAAGGCGCGTGTACACAGAGCCATGAAGGAATTGAAAAATATTTATTTAAAAAAGGAATGTTAAAACAGGAAAAAATGAAATGTGAGCAATATGAAGAACTGTTTGCAGGCTTTATTGATAAGGATATAACGTCGGCCGACCGTGAAAAACTGGAAGAACATCTAATTGGTTGTGCCGGGTGCCGGGAAGAACTGGCCGCTATGCAAAAAGTGTTGGATTTGATGGACACCGTGGAAGTACCGGAACCTTCCGACCATATGAGGGTGAAATTTTATGCCATGCTGGATACTTATAAGGATTCGGCACAAGAACAAAAAGGCCTGTTAAGCACGCTCGGCGATAAATTAAAAAGCTTCTGGCAATATCAATCGAGGTGGCCTATGGCTTACAACCTTGCTATAGTGTTGATAAGCTTTGGTTGCGGATACTGGTTTTTTCATGCAGGAAAGGGTGGTGAGCAGGAACAACAACTTAAAGAGCTTACCTCGCAGGTGCACGAGTTAAAGCAAACCATGATGCTGGCCTTGCTTGAAAACCCATCGGCTTCTGAGCGTATACGTGGAGTTAGCTATACCAGCGAGATAAAACATGCTGATAAAGAAGTAATAACTGCCTTACTGGCTACATTAAATAATGACGATAACGTTAATGTGCGCTTAAGCACACTTGACGCACTGTCGCACCTGGCTAATCATCCCGAGGTAAGGGAGGGGCTAATCAAATCAATAGCTCAGCAGGATTCGCCGCTGATGCAGTCGGCTATAGCCGATGTGATGCTGAAATTGCAGGAAAAAAGATCAGTTAAATCATTTGAAGAATTATTAAAACAAAAAGGCCTTGATCAGGGCGTTAGGGAAAAGATCAAAGAAACCATAACACAACTCATTTAACAAAATCAATTATGAAAAATTTTCTAATCCCTGTATTAGCAGGAGCAGGGCTTTGCCTTGCGCAAATATCAGCACATGCGCAGGAATTTAAAACCCATGTTACAAAGCAATTCCCCATGCAAAAAGGATGGGTTGCTATTTGTAACCTCAACGGTTCGGTTAAGGTGGAAGGCTATGCCGGCGACAAGGTGATCATTGACATTGATGAAACAATTACCGGGGATGATAACCAGGCTGTTGAAGAAGGCAAGAAGGAATTTAAGCTCGGGTTTGATGCGAAGGCCGACAGCCTGGTAGCGTATACTGCAGAGCCTTATGACACCAGGCCGCACCGCGACAGATACCATGACGATTATCATCATGTGGACTACGAGGTTCGCCTGGAATATACCGTTAAGGTCCCGTCAAGTGTTAGCCTGTATGTATCAACGGTAAATCATGGGCATATTACGGTAAAAGATGTTTACGGTGCATTAAGAATAAATAATGTGAATGGCAATATTCAAATAATCAACGCCAAAGGCACAACCTATGCACACACAGTAAACGGGCCGGTAACGGCAACGTATCTCGGCATACCGCCTGACGCATGCACGTACTATTCTGTGAACGGAGAATTAAATGTAACCTTTCCCGCAGCTTTATCAGCCGATCTGCAATTCAAAACCATGAATGGTCAGTTCTATACCGATTTTCAAAATGCCGAGGTATTGCCTGCAAGGGTAACAAAAACCCAATCGAAAGATGGTGAAAGCACAGTTTATAAACTCAATAAAAGCTCGGATGTCCGAATTGGTTCCGGCGGGAAAATATTCAAATTCGAAACCCTTAACGGAAATATTTATATTAAAAAACAACCCTAACAGAAAATAACATGAAAGCTATAAAAATAATAACTGCATTAATAATAATTACATCTGCTACTACAAGCCTTTGGGCGCAGAGTGCCGCCAAAGGAGAATTAATTGTTCCTTTATCAAATCCTGGTAAACCTTATAAACTGGATGTTGGTTTAATCAACGGTTCTATAACGGTTAGCGGTTACGAGGGAAAGGATATTGCAATAAACGTCGTTTCTGGCGAAGGAGACAGAGGTGAAGAAGAACACGTAAATGGCATGAGACGATTATCCAGTGGTAATAATGTCGACCTGGAAGCAGAAGAAAACAATAATGCAGTAACTGTACACAGCAAAAGTGTAGGAAAAACAACTAACCTGCTCATTAAAATTCCCATGGCCGAGGCAATGCTCAAGCTTCATACTGTAAACAATGGCAATATTATCGTCGGTAACGTTATGGGCGAACTCGAAGTAAATAATGTAAACGGTTACATCAAACTAACCGGTATATCGGGTTCAGTAGTGGCCAATACGGTTAATGGCAAAGTTGAAGTAGCATTTAAAAGCATCGACCCTAAAGCGGCCATGGCATTTTCGACCCTCAACGGCAACGTGGATGTTACTTTTCCGGCAGGGCTTAAAGCGAACGTAAAATTGAAATCGGACCGCGGTAATATTTTTACAGATTTCGATGTAATTGCCGATCCGCACAAACCTAATGTTACCCGCAGCAGCACTTCGGGAATGTATAGTTTAAAAATTGAAGACTGGGTATACGGTAAAATTGATGGTGGCGGTCCTGAAATAATGATGAAAAACATGAACGGCAACATTTACATCCGAAAGGTAAAATAGCCTCAGGCAAAATCCCTCGACTGTCGATCCACAATTATTGACCCTGGGCTCAATTATAATTGGAGTTTGCAGTGGGGGAAATTAAAAAACGCAACACAAGAAGTTCTGAAAATGAGAGAACGATTGTTGTTGCGTTTATTTAATACTACATTAGGCGGTATAAATTATGGTTGCCGCTACCCAACTAACCGACGAACAATTGGTTATCCTGTTAAAAAACGGGGATCAAACAGCATTTACCGAAATTTATAACCGTTACGCAGAGAGCCTCGCCGGTTTTGCAGCTTCGAAATTATATAGCCTCGACGATGCCAGGGATATTTTGCACGATCTGTTTGTAAAGCTTTGGGAAAATAGGGACCAGCTGAACATCACTTCCAATTTACAATCCTACCTATACGCCATTATCCGGCACCGCATAGTTGATAAGATCAGGAAAAACATCACCCGCGAAGAATATGGCGTTATGCTTCAGGCTTTAGCTATTGATTATCAGCAAAATATCGAACAACAAATAGCAGAAAAGGAACTTAAACAACAAATTCAGACAGCGTTAAATGGATTGGCCCCAAGGGTTAAAGAAATCTATTTGCTAAGTAAAGAACAAAACCTAAGCAACCGGGAAATTGCTGAAAAACTAAATTTATCGGAACAGACGGTCAAAAATCAACTATCTGCTGCTTTAAAACATCTGCGGCAATCGTTATCGGGTTCTGCTCTTGCGGCTTTCGTATTTTGGTGGTTATCTTAAGAGTCTGATGATGCGTTTTTTAAATGTCTACATTTTTGATTAAATTTGAAATATTATGCAAACAACATATCGTCTAAAAGCACAAGCAATCAGCATGACGTTTCTTAAGTCTCTGAAAACGCTATTTGCCGGAAAAGAGGTTGAAATTACTGTAAAGACTATCGAACCTGAAGAAAACGACCATTCCACACGTAGTAAGGGATTGCTTGAAATGATTAACGGAAATCGCAAAAAGGCACCGGTAATATCTAAAAATATAGATATCCGTGGTCTGATTGACGATGCACAATATCCTGTTCAATAATATTATAATCCCTGCTATTTAGTCCACAATAATTACCTCGTCAGTATCACCGTGGAATTCTACAACATTTAAAAATTGGGGCTTTTGAGAATGCTTCCCAACCACAAAAAATATTTCATTTTCTTATAGTACTATTTCATTCTTCATCCGACAATTAGGCAAAATGTAAAACTATGAGCCGGATTGATATTGAAAATCTGTTAGATCGGTACTTAAAAGGAACAGCCTCGCCGGAAGAAATTGAACGGGTTGAAATCTGGCTGGCTAACAACGGGAACACAAATTCCCAATGGCAGCAAATGGACCACGCCAGCAAAGATGAATGGCTTAACGGTTTGTTTAATCAAATCCAGGAAGATATTAACCAGCCGAAAGTAGTTACAATGCCGCCCCGCAGAAATTTATGGCGAAGCATAGCCGCTGTAGCTGCAGTGCTTGCCGTATTTTTTACTGCTTACGTTGAATGGCCCGCTATCCAAAACTTTGTCCATCCTGTGCAATTAACAGCGCTGAATGTTTCCATAGATCAAACAAAACAGGTTATACTAGCCGATGGTAGTAAAATATGGGTCAATGGCGGCTCTCAGTTAAAATATCCGGAGAGCTTTAATAGTAAAACAAGAGAAGTCTATTTATCCGGTGAGGCATATTTTGATATTCAGCATGATGCAGCAAAACCATTCATCATACATACCGGTAAGGTTATTACAACTGTTTTAGGTACTGCATTTGATATTAAAGAGGATAAAATACTTCACACAGTTGTGGTAACGGTAACGCGTGGTAAAGTGAGTGTGGCCAATGGAAAACAGGTGTTGGGAACTATCACACCTAATCAGCAGATTAGTTTTAATACAAACAACAACCAGCATATTAAAACAGATGTTGATGCAAAGCAAACAATTGCCTGGCAAAAAAATGAATTGCATTTTGAAGATATAACTTTCGCGGATGCAGTCGGACAGTTACAGCTTAAGTTCAAAGTTAAGATTGCGTTTGGCAACAACAGGCTTAAAAACTGCCGGTTTACCGGTACCGCGTTAGACGGCGAAAAGCTGGATAAGATTTTAAAGGTCGTTTGTGCATTTAACAATGCGACCTATCAAACCCAGCCTGACGGAAGTATAATCATTAATGGCCCCGGGTGCAACTGATCAAGTATTTACACCGGCGGTGATAAAAAAATTTAAACAATCAATCTATGAGATATAAAATAGGATAACGGAAAAGGGAGGTATAAACTGCAAGGCAGCACTAACCTTAAAGTAACCTGTAAGCCGACGGCAATCGACTCACAGGTTTCCCGGAAATGCCGGGGTTTTAAACAATCGGATAATCACTTAAAACATTTAAAAGTATGAATATTTCTGCAACAATGCGGAAACCGGGGGCTTTATGTGCCCGCAAAACCGGTAATACATTATTTAATTCATTATTAATTCGTCAATTGATGCGTGTAAGCGTAATAGCATTCATTTTAGTATTAACAACTTTTCAATTGCTTTTAGCCTTCAACGCAAAAGGGCAGGACATGACGATCGAAAAAGTTACTGTCGGCTTAAAAGATGAATCATTGGAAAAAGCAATAAAACAAATTGAACAACAAACTACCCTAAGGTTTTTTTATAGAAAGGCAGAAATTAACACCCTAAATAAACTAAATCTGATCGCCGACAGGCGTACTATTGAACAAACACTGCTTGAGCTGTTGCAAAACACCTATTTTACTTTCAGGCAGGTTGATCAGAATATCCTGATCCAGGCAACCGATGAGTCGGCACTGGTAAAAAGGACAGTTACGGGTGCTGTTTTCACCGCAGACACAAAAGAGCCTGTAAAGTTTGCCATGGTGCAGCTACTGAGAAAAAAAGATCTTCAGTTGGTTGGTCAAACCAATACCGACTCCACCGGCCGGTTTGAACTGGTTACCACGGATAACGCAGAACATATTGTAAGGATTTCCTTATTGGGCTATCATGTTTATAGTACCGGAATAAATGATAAGGAGAATCTCGCTTTACCCGCCATATATCTTCAACCCGATCCAAAAGTATTGCAGGAGGTTGTTATAGCGGCCCGTTCGCCGCTTGTGAAACAAGAGGTAGATCGTCTTACTTATAACGTTCAGGCTGATCCGGAAAATAAATTTAGCAGTCTGCTGGATATACTTCGCAAAGTACCTCTGGTATCAGTTGACGCTGATGATAATGTTAAGTTAAAAGGCAGTTCGAGCTTTAAGGTTTTGATAGACGGTCATACCTCATCACTTGTAATTCACGATCCGAAAGAGATTTTCAGAAGTATGGCTGCCAGTAATATTCAAAGGATTGAAGTAATTACCATTCCCCCAGCAAAATATGATAGCGAAGGGCTCGCCGGTATTATTAACATCATAACAGTAAAAAAAACAACCGACGGCTATAGCGGCAATTTTGGCTTGCTCTATAAGTTTCCAAACGGCCCGCGGGGCAATGGTTCATTTAATTTAAAAAGTGGAAAATTTGCTTTGTCGGCTTATGCGGGCATTACCGAATATAATATCCCTCAAACTTCTTTTTCCATTGACAGGAAAAGTGCTTTTCCGATAGAATCAACCCTCAATCAGCAAGGCACCGCCCGTACTAAAAGTAAATTTGGTTATGCATCTGCACAACTTAGTTACGAAATAGACAGCCTGAACCTTATTTCGGCAAATCTGGGATATAACGGTGGTAACAGCAATCGGTTTGCAAGTGCCTTTGTGCAGCAAACTGACAGTTTAATTCACAGCTACCAGTTGGATAATAATGGTAACGGCAACCAGTACGGTTACGATCTTGGTTTGGATTACCAACTTGGCTTTAAAAGAAGCAAAGCGCAATCGCTTTCATTTTCTTACCGGTTCAGTGCAACCAATAATTATCAGTTCAATGGGCTGACTGCATCAGAACAGGTTAATTACGATATCAACAACTACAACCAGGAAAATAAAGCTGGCACGAATGAGCATACTATGCAAGTTGATTATACCCATCCTTTAAAGTATATTGATATAGAAGGCGGCGTCAAAGCAATTTTTCGTAATAACTTTAGCAATTACAAGGTTGACACTGCCAGCAGTTCGGGCAATTTTTTTAATGATGCAAACAATTCAGATGACTTTAGTTATCAGCAAAATATTTATAGCATCTACAATTCCTATGAACTAAACCTTAAGCAATGGACTGTAAAAGCGGGTTTAAGGCTAGAAGTTACCACCGTACAAGCTGACTTTTCAACAGGAGCCCAAATTGCGATTCCCGATTATAATAACCTTATACCTTCTATTGCTGTTCAAAAAAAACTCACCCAGTCTTCAAGTGTTAACTTTGGGTATACCGAGCGTATACAAAGGCCAGGGATTATGCAATTGAACCCTTATGTAGATCAGCAGAATCCAAATTTTATTACATACGGTAACCCTGACTTAAAACCCGAAATAAACCATATCCTAAGTTTTAATTACAGCTTGTTTAAAAATATCAGTTTTAATGCGGGTTTAAGCTATTCCTTTTCAGATAACACCATTCAGTACATCAGCACATTTGGTGCAGATGGTATTACCCGAAGTACTTATGAAAACCTCGGGGTAAATAATAACCTGGAAGCTGACGTGAACTTAAATCTCCCGGTTGGCAAAAGAATGAATTTGAGCTTTAACGGCCAGGTTAGCTATGTAATGCTAAAAGGCATTGCCGACAGCAATTTTTATAGCAGAAAAGCATTTATCGGAAACTGCAATTTATATCTAGGGTATAGATTTGACCACGAATGGCGTACAGGATTTAATTTCCAATATTATAGTCCTGCAATCACCTTGCAAGGTACTTCCAGTCCTTATTATTATACTTCTCTTAGTTTATCAAAAACATTTTTCAACAAAAAACTAAATATTTATGGTTCTGTAAGTAACCCTTATTTAAAATACCTGAATTATAAAATTAAATATGAAGACCCTCGTTTTACGCAGCTTACCCAAAATGATATTGTGTACCGCAGGTTCAATATCGGTTTAAATTATTCATTCGGAAAGCTAAGAGAAGGGTCAATTAAGAAAAATAAAAAGAGCATTCAAAATGATGACATAAAGGTTATCCCAAGCATGATACCAGGTAACTAGGTGAAAGCTTAAAGGCGAAAGGTTAAAGGTTGAATCTTCTGACCGATTTTGGTGTGATCAAAAATTTACAAATTTCGCAGATGTTGAAAATGCTTCGTAAGCTGATATGTCCTGCAAAGACCTTTCGCCTTTTACTTTCAGCCTTCCCCAAAAACTACTTTTCAATTGCTGCGGCATACCATTTTTCAAGTTTGCTCATTAACTCCTCGAGTTTAACAGGCTTGCTGATATAGTCATCCATTCCTGCTTTTAAACAGGTTTCTTCGTCATCCGCCATTGCGTTGGCAGTAAGGGCAATAATTACCGGTTGTTTTGCAACCGTTTTACGAATCACTTTAGTTGCCTCCAACCCATCCATTACCGGCATTTGCATATCCATTAGAATTATGTCGTAGTCCTTTTGGTTGGCGGCTTCAACAGCCTCCTGTCCGTTATTTGCCAATTCAGGCTTGTAGCCCATCTTTTTCAAAATATGCGTAATCACATGCTGGTTCATGGGGTTATCTTCTGCAATTAATATATCAAAAGGAAAACTTTCGCTAAAATCAGTTGAAAGCTTATTTCCGACAACCTTTTCCCCTACAGGGGCAGCATTTCGTTGTAACGCGTTGAGGATTTGTTTGCTTAATATATGATGCTTAATTGGCTTAGTCATTGTTGACACAAACAACTTATGAAGATCATTTTTAAAATGCTCCCCAATTGAGCTAAGCAGAATAATAGGAATACCGGGATTTTGCTTTTTTATAAGCGCCGCCAGCATCATACCATCCATACCAGGCATCTGCATATCGGTAATAACAAGGTCAATTGTACTGTTGGCCAATAAAATAGCCAGTGCCTCTTCGCCAGAGCATGCCAGCAGGGGGCTTAATTTCCAATGTTCAAACTGGCGTTTCAAAATTTCGCGGTTAGTTGCGTTGTCGTCAACAATCAGAATGCTCTTTCCTTCCTGGCCGGCCATATTATAATAGACGTAAGGCGCCGATACCTTGTTTCCAGCATTGGTGCTTACCGTAAACGAAAAAGTAGAGCCGCAATCAACCGTGCTTTTTACGCTGAGTTCCCCGCCCATTAGTCCGACCAGTTTTTCGGAGATTGCGAGACCTAAACCGGTACCGCCATATTTGCGGGTAGTTGATGAATCTACTTGCGAAAAAGCTTTAAAAAGCCTGTTTAATTTATCTTCGGGTATACCAATCCCTGTATCCCTAACATCAAACCTTAATTCCAGTGTTCCGTCAGGATTTGTTCTTTCTGTACATATTTCTATGCAAACTTCCCCTTGTTCGGTAAATTTCATCGCATTGCTTACCAGGTTGTTGAGTACCTGTTTCAGTCTCAGCTGGTCTCCCACAATGTACAATGGCACATCTTCTACAATCTGGTAAACAAGGTCCAATCCTAGCTCCGACGCTTTATTGCCAAAAATATCCAATACATCCTCAATGCAATGACGCAAATCAAAGTCAACATTTTCAAGCTCCAAATTGCCAGATTCAATTTTGGAAAAATCTAAAATATCATTAATCACGTTAATCAGCGTTTCACCACAGGTGCTGATTGTTTCGGTAAACATTCGCTGTTCGTCGTTTAAACGTGTTTCTCCCAGCAGCGACGCCATGCCAATAACTCCATTCATTGGTGTCCGTATCTCATGACTCATTGTAGCCAGGAATACGCTTTTAGCCTGGTTGGCTTTTTCTGCTGTTTGGCGAGCCTTTTCTAATTCTATATTTGATTCCCGCAGTTGCTTGTTGGAATGTTCAAGGGCTTCCTCATTTTTCTTCCTCTCGGTAGAAAGCTGTGCTTCTTTTTGCAATTCCGTCATTTGAATGGTTTGCAGGATATGCACTTCATTATATTTCTTTAGCTGGTACCCCCAAAGCCCGGAGACAAAAAATATAACTGCCGACAGGAAAATATGAATGATAAATGTTTGAAGAGGAAAATAACCGAGCTGGGTAAAATACACATTTGAATAGCCAATATCCTGCAGGTAACCTAAGGATGCGTGATGAATGGTCACGACAATTAGAATTGGAATTTGGAGTTTCCACTTCTGATAAGTAATCAGTAATGCGCTGCCAATGAAGGCAAAAAAGTGCATCTCAAATAGTCCATGCATCTGGTAAATAAACTGCGCCATGAAAATACCCAATACTGCGCTCAGGACGTATTGATACAAGGAGGAATCGGGTAACGCTATTTTAGCGGAATAATAAGCTATCAATGAAATTCCGCCGACGCCAAAGGCAATCAGCCATGTACCATAAAAACCGGCTAATATCAATCCAACCAAAAAATAGCTGATCAGAAAATAATTCATTAGTTGGTCAGACCTTTTCCTTACTTCAAATTGAAAAACATTGGATTGGTTGGCTGGTGCCGAAAGATCATTCATTTATAGTTAGATGTTTTGTAATCTCAATTAGTGCAATTAGGCAACCGGCAGCCGTAGGCTCTTAATGCGAGTTGGTCAAACATTATCTTTGTATGGTCATTTAATAAGCCGGCTATCGCCATTTTTGCGTAGCTCGTTTTTTCATCAGTGCAATACCTGCTCCTGTTATAATTTCCCCTGTAATATAATTTGTGGCCGGTATCAAGTAAAACAGCTTGCGGCGTGGAGTATACCCCGCATGAAGTGGCTATGGATGCGTCGAACAAAACAGGTAAATTCAGATCAAATTTATCCTGTATGTCTTTTGCTGTATAGTATTTATTGTTCATTACCACTATTACAAAATTTACCTGTCGGCCATATTGCTTTACGAGCGCCTTAAAGTTTGTTATATTAAACCTTGAGCATGGACAATCCGGATTGAAAAAATGAAGAAAGAGGGGTTTGTTGCCGGTATTTTCTAATTCGCCTTTTAATTTTATTACAGTTCCCTGGTCAACGGGTTTGTAATTAGCTGGAATTGGGGTGGGCAAACGGTATATTAATTCGTTATACCAAAATAATGCCCCTACAACCGACGCCAGGATCAACAGCCAAATTATAACTATAGCTTTTTTTATCCTTCTCATTTCATTGCTTTTACGCAAAGCCAAACCAAAAGTTTCGGGGCAGGAATTATCGGAAGAAGGCCCGGCAGTGATGAAATATCATCAGCCAATCTGAAGTTTATCGTTAACAAAAGAAGCACCCGGAGGGGGGTGCTTCTTTATAATCTGAAAAATCTTATTTATTATACCGAGAACGAAGTCCCGCAGCCACAAGTGCTGGCGGCATTAGGATTATTGAAAGTAAAACCTCGGGCATTTAACCCATCCTGGAAATTAATTTGCATGCCAACCAGGTATAAACCGTGCGCTTTATTCATAAAAACCTTTATACTATCAATCAGGTACTCCTGGTCGCCATCTTTCTTTTGATCAAAACCTAAAATATAATTCATCCCGGCACAGCCTCCGCCTTCAACACCAATACGCAAGCCGAAATCATCACCCAACTCTTGTTGGTCCCTTAATTTAAACAATTCTTTTACGGCGCCTTCCGTAAAGGTAACCGGCGCAGAGGCAGTTTCAACAACAGTACTCATCTTATTTTTAATTATGTACACAAATATAAGGTAAAATGCAGATTTTTGCGCAACTAGTTTATTTATGACTTCTGTTTAACATTCAACAACATGAACCTCCTTCCTTATTTATTAGACATTTTAAAATACACCATTTCGGGCCTTGGGGTAGTGTGGGTGGCCTTTTACCTGCTAAAACCCTATCTTGACAGAGACCAAAAAATACAGATGCTCGAGTTCAGGAAAAGTATCAGCAACCAAACCCTGCCCTTGCGCTTACAGGCTTATGAACGTTTGGTTTTATATATTGAGCGCGTTAACCCCTCAAATATGCTGGTCAGAATGAACGCCACATCATACAGCGCACACGACTTATACGCAATAATTGCCGAAGAAATCCGCAGCGAATATCAGCACAATATAACCCAGCAAATTTATGTTAGCAGCAGGGCCTGGGGAGTAGTTAAACATGTAAAGGACGACACTTTAGGTATCGTACACAACGCAGTTAAAACTTTGCCGCCAAATGCCACCGGTCTTGATTTAAGTAAAGTAATATTGGGCCGGTTAAGTGAATTGGAAGCAAATCCGTACGAAGTTGGCACAACTATATTAAGGCAAGATATTGAACAGCTTTTTAATTAGTCCGAATTACTCTTTTAGCGAAGATTTAGAATACGGGCTTTGAAAGTGTGGCAGGCAAGTTTTCAAATCTTCAAATTGACATATTTTCAAGTAAAGCAATATGCCCCCAAAGAAAATTAAAACTACTTCAGGTATAGAGATCGGCGAAGTTTATACTAAACCATCCGGTATGAATGAGTTGCCAGGAGAGTTTCCATACACAAGGGGTATCCAAAAAGATATGTACAGGGGTAAACCCTGGACCATGCGTCAGTACGCGGGTTTTTCAACTGCGGAGGAATCAAATAAACGCTATCATTATTTGCTAAGCCAGGGAACGATGGGCTTATCGGTGGCCTTCGACCTGCCAACCCAGATAGGTTATGATTCCGACCATGACCTTGCCGATGGCGAAGTTGGCAAGGTTGGAGTGGCTATTGACTCGTTACAAGATATCGAAATATTGTTTGATGGCATTGAATTGAAGAATATCACCACTTCGATGACCATTAATGCTACAGCACCTATATTATTAGCCATGTATATTGCCCTGGCAAAAAAACAGGGGGCTGATCTTAAACAAATATCCGGTACAGTGCAAAATGATATATTAAAAGAGTATGCCGCTCGCGGTACCTATATATATCCGCCCGAGGCCTCAATGAGGCTAATTACAGACGTATTTGAATATTGCAGCAAGGAAGTGCCTAAATGGAATACCATATCTATCTCGGGTTATCACATTCGCGAAGCGGGCTCAACCGCCGTGCAGGAATTGGCGTTTACGCTCGCAAATGGCAAAGCCTATTTAAAGGCTGCATTGAATAAGGGACTCGATATTAATATTTTCGCCAAAAGGGTGTCGTTCTTTTTTAATTGCCACAATGACTTCTTTGAAGAAATTGCCAAATTCAGGGCAGCGCGCCGGATGTGGGCGCATATAACCAAACACTTGGGGGCAACCGATCCCGGCGCACAAAAGCTGCGCTTTCATACCCAAACCGGCGGATCCACGTTAACAGCCCAGCAGCCTATGAATAATATTGTAAGGGTAAGCAATCAGGCCCTCGCAGCAGTATTAGGCGGTACGCAATCATTACACACAAACGGTTACGACGAGGCGATTTCATTACCTACCGAAGCCGCAGCCAAAATTGCGTTGCGTACACAACAAATCATTGCGTTTGAAAGCGGGGTAACAAACACCGTTGATCCTTTGGCCGGTTCTTATTTTATTGAAGCATTAACAGATGAACTTGAAAAAGCTGCGCAATTATATATCGACAGGATTGATGCGATGGGCGGTTCGGTGAAAGCTATCGAACAGGATTACATGCAGCAGGAAATCGCCCGATCCGCTTACGAATATCAAAATGAAATTGAAAGCGGCGAAAAAATACTAGTGGGGGTGAACCGTTTCACAGAGCCGGAAGAAACTGCGATGAATGTTTTCAGAGTAGACGATTCCATCCGTAAAAAACAAACGGAAAAAATCAATTCCCTAAAAAGTTTAAGAGATAATAGTAAGGTCAGTGCATGTCTCAAAGAACTCGCGGTTGCTGCAAAAGGAAGTCAAAACCTTATGCCCTTGATATTGGAAGCTGTGGAAAGTTATGCCACCCTTGGAGAAATTTCTGACACGCTACGCGGCGTTTTTGGGGAATACTGACATCATTAAAACTGACAAAATAGCCAGCTGTCAAAACGCCAAAACCACTTTAAAAATTTTATTGCCCCCACTTACAGCCACATACAAATTTGTTAAAAAGGACTCTATTGAAGTGGCTTAACAATTGTTGGAAACTGCTTTACCCTTGGCTGCGAATTAGCTATTGGCAGAGTTAAAAAACGAATAATTAAAAATTTGTTGATATAATTAAATTTTACGGAAAGTAATGATATTCAGTGCGAAAAGATACAATTTAATATTGAATTTTTTCTAAAATTATCTTTATCAGAACATAAATTTATTTCAACAAAAAGTTAAAATTTAATTTTTTTATCCGCCTTTTTTTTGAATATTCGATGTTCCGTAGCAGTTCCAAATTATGTTTCGCTGGGGGTTGTAAATCACTATTTTAACAAAACTTATATGGAAAAAACTTGTATTAACGTTTGGAATAGCTGCCTTCTCATCATTAAGGACAACATCCCGGCCCAAAGTTTTAAGACCTGGTTCGAGCCAATTAAAGCTTTAAGGATGGAAGGAAGTGTTTTAACAATACAAGTACCCAGCTTATTTTTCTATGAATGGCTGGAAGAACACTATGTAGGATTACTCCGAAAAACAATAAAAAAGCAATTAGGCGACGAAGGGCGCCTTGAATATAATATAGTGGTGGAGCAATCTTCGTCCGCTAAACCATACACTACAAACATCCCTTCGAACGGGAATGGCGCTGAGGCAAAAAATCAGTCGATGCCCATACCTATCTCTATTAACAAGGATATAAAAAACCCTTTTGTAATACCGGGATTGAAAAAATTGAATGTTGACCCGCAGCTTAACCGCAACTACACCTTCAGTAATTTTGTTGAAGGCGATTGCAACAGGCTGGCGCGATCTGCAGGTTATGCCGTGGCTGCAAAACCAGGAGGCACCTCTTTTAATCCCTTAATGATTTATGGCGGTGTTGGATTAGGGAAGACTCACCTGGCGCAAGCAATTGGAAACGAAATAAAGCAAACGCTCCCTGATAAATTAGTGCTGTATGTTTCGTGCGAGAAATTTACACAGCAGTTTGTTGACGCGTTAAAACATAATAACATCAACGATTTCGTTAATTTTTACCAAGCAATTGATGTGCTCATTATGGATGACGTACATAATTTTGCAGGTAAGGAAAAAACACAGGATTTCTTTTTCCACATCTTTAACCACCTGCACCAATCCGGCAAACAAGTGATCATCACTTCGGACAAGGCACCAAAGGATCTTGCCGGTTTGGAAGAACGCCTCCTTTCCAGGTTTAAATGGGGCCTATCTGCTGACTTGCAGATACCTGACCTGGAAACCCGGATGGCTATCCTCAAAAATAAAACATACCAGGATGGTATAGAACTGTCAAATGATGTAATTGAGTACGTTGCACATAATATTGATAATAACGTGCGTGAGTTAGAAGGAGCTATGGTATCCTTACTGGCTCAATCTACTTTAAACCGCAAGGAAATAGACTTAAGCCTGGCCAAGCAAATGCTGAAGAATTTTGTAAAAAATTCATCCAAGGAAATTTCTATGGAATACATCCAAAACCTGGTTTGCGAATACTTTGAAGTGCCGATAGAAATGGTGAAATCGCAAACCCGCAAACGCGAAATTGTACAGGCAAGGCAAATTTCCATGTACCTGGCCAAAGCCCACACCAAGAGCTCACTTAAATCAATAGGTCACTTCTTTGGCGGCCGCGACCACTCTACAGTCATCTACGCCTGTCAAACCGTTGAAGACCTTATTGATACCGACAAGAAATTTAAAGGGTACGTAGCTGATATTCAGAAGAAGCTAAAAATGTCTTAAACTGATTTTTGTAAAGTGAATGGGGCCTTGCATTTTTATGCAGGGCTTTTTTTATTCACATTCAAATGCATTACGTAGAGACGTGGTGCATCGCGTCTACTGCGTTATTAACCGAATAATCTATACAAGCCAATATTTGCTTGTCACTTAGTTGGGGAAAATCACTGGTAATCTCTTCGTGAGTCATGCCAGAAGCTAGCCATTGTAAAACATCATATACTGTGATCCTTGTGCCTTTAATTACAGGTTTACCAAATCTTACTTTAGAATCAACTTCAATGTAATCTTTATAGTTTATCTGCTGCATACACAAATCTGCCTAAATTCTATTCCGTCATCAAAAAGCCGCTTCCTTATTATATTTATTCCTGTACTCCAACGGTGATAGGCCGGTAATTCTCTTAAACACTTCACGAAAAGCTTTCAAATCCGAATAGCCCACTTCGTACATTACTTCGTTTATGGTCCTCTGGCTTGTCTCGAGGGTTTTTTTTGCGGCTTCTATTTTTACCCGCTGCAAGTACTCAACGGGCGTGTTGTATGTTGCTTTGATAAAACGACGGTCAAAGTTCCGGCGACCGATACCAAGACGGGTTGCCAGTTCCTCTATTGATATTTTCTTTTCAACGTTAGTTTCAATAAATAACTGCGCCTTTTTTATCTCCTCATCCTGATGATCTTTTAACCCCGAAAACATGGTAAAGGCCGATTGGTTATGACGGTCAATATCAATCTCAAAAAATTTGGAACAGTAAATGGCAGTCTCCCTTCCACAATACTTTTCAATCAAATATATAAGCAGGTGAAGGAATGAAAATGCCCCGCCATTGGTGTAAATTCCATTCTCGTCGGTGATGATTTTTTCAACCACCAGGTTTACATCTGGAAACATTTTTCTGAATACGTCGGCTGCGGCCCAGTGGGTCGAGCAACTCTTTCCGCTCAGCAAGCCCGTGGAGGCAAGCAAAAACCCGCCAGTGCATACACTGGCAACTTCGGCACCTTGTTTGTATTGGTTCACGATCCAGGGTAATAACTCCTGATTGACGGCTATCACATTTGAAAAATTCCAGCTCATAGCGGGGATAATAATGAGGTTGGTTTTCTTAATATCATCAAAGCCGGCGTCTGGCTTTACCGAAAAAGCTCCACCGTCTAAGCTCAAAGTTTTTGCATTCCCGACCAATTGCACGTCGAACATCGGCGCTTTTCCTCTATCAATGAGATATTTGTTTACCATTTTAAAGGCTTTATAGCATCCAACTATGCAAACCAGCTGCGGATCGCCTTCAGGTACAAGGACAGAAATATGTTTCATCATGACTCAAAGTTAGCGATATGCGCTGTCCAAATCAACCCCTAACAAAGTCTAAATTGCGCATCACTGTGTCTTATTATATGCGATATCTTTGGTTTATCGTTAACTAAAAATCAAGAAATGGAGCAGCAAGATTACACCTGCCGGATTGAAACCGGCGTTACAGCCCGCGAGGCGTTTGATGGCATTAACCAGGTTTCGGGCTGGTGGGCGGCAAATTTTGAAGGGAATTCTCAAAAACTTGGCGACGTCTTCACTGTACATTTTGGTGAGACCTGTGCGACGTTTAAAATTATTGAAATTGTTCCTGACAAGAAAATAGTATGGCTTACCATTGACAGCTACCTCGATTTACTTAAGAACAAACAGGAGTGGAAAGGCACTAAAATTGTTTGGGAAATTTCGACCGAAAACAATTCCACTCAAATTACCATGACCCACGTTGGTTTGGTACCGGGGATCGAGTGTTACAACGACTGTATAAAAGGCTGGGACTTTTATGTAAAGGAAAGTTTGTATGGATTTTTAACCAGGGACAAAGGACTTCCCGGAACAGGAATTATGGCAACGATCTCGAACGGCGACCGGACTTATAAAGGGACCTTGTTTTCAAAAAATGATCCTGCGCCCGACGTTTCCAATGACTATATTGTTATCGATGTTAAAGAAACTAAAGTGGAACATGTAACCGCTATTTATTCGGTCGGGGTATATAACAAGGAAATTTTCATTGCGGGGCAAATAACAGGTAACTATTTTATGATAGTGGAAAACAAACCAATACAGGGTAATATTCTGCCTTTGGACGATTTGAAGACTATCATACATAAAATGAATCGATAAAAAACAAATTAATAACATGGCAACAGATCCAAAGAAACTCCACCCGCAGGCAGTGGCCGACCGGGAGACAGGAACAATATTGGCAATTGCAGATTTAGACGCGCCCGCTGCCCGCATATATTCCGCATTAATTACAGATGAGGTAGAAACCTGGTGGGGTGCACCTGATGTTTATACCGTAACGGATTGGAAAGCCGATTTGCGTGTCGACGGCAAGTGGAGTCTGACTGTGCTGCGTCCCGACGGAGTTGGCGTTCCCGCCAGCGGCGAATTCCTGGAACTTACAGAACCAAACAAAATTGTAATAACCCGCCGGTACGATTGGGAATACCCGGTATTAGGGAGGCGGGACACAAAGGTAACTTACCTGCTTGACCCCATTGAAAATGGCACGCGGGTAACTATACGCCATGAAGGCTTTGCAGGCTGCACCCAAGCGGCTTATGACCATGCAGAGGGCTGGGAAAGGTACCTGGGGTGGCTTAACGATTATGTAGTCGCCAACCACTAAAATCACTTCGATAAATTTCGATAGCCCTTCATTTTGATGTGGGGCTTTTCTTTATATTTATACCATGAGAAAAATTTCACTGGTTTTAATTATGGTTGTTGGCAGCTTTCGGGCGTATTGTCAACAAACTTCGATCGATGCCGTTAAACAAACCGTTAATACCATGTTCGATGCCATGCGTAAAGGCGACAGCACTTTATTAAGGTCAACCTTTTCGAAGGACATGATTTTGCAAAGCGTTTCTACCAATAAAGAAGGTAAGACGGTTTTAACTACCGAAAAGGCTGATGGTTTTGTGAAAGCAATCGGTACACCACATTCTGCAGTGTACGACGAGCGCATAACTTTTGGCGACATCAAAATTGACGGCGACCTGGCCAGCGTTTGGGCTCCCTATAAATTTTATCTTGGCGATAAATTCAGCCATTGCGGCGTGGATGTTTTTCAACTGATGAAAACCGCTGATGGATGGAAGATTATTTATATTGTTGATACGAGAAGGAAGGATAATTGTGTGGAGTGATCTCTTATTAGCCCCTTCGTAGAGACGCGATGCATTGCGTCTCTACACCGTTTTCAATCTTTGATCAATTTTTACTATAGACAACCTTTTTGCTTAGTTTACCAAAGCTCTCATCCGCTTTTGCTGCCCACTCCTTTTTCACTTTTTCAAGGTCATGATTAAAACGCTGATTTTGTAAAAGCATGTTAACAAACTGCCGCGCAAATACTCTTGAACCTTCACAGTCGCTTGGGTAATGAACCCCTATTATTTGCCGGGCGTGTGACATTGCAATTGCCTGCGCTTCAAAAAAATCCGTAAACTCCGGTACTATTTCCTCATAAATATAAGCCCTGATATAGGCATAGGTTACATGTCCGCTTGGGAAAGATGAAGCGCGCGATTCTTCCAGGTCGCGTATTTTTGGATCCAGCATATATGGCCGGGCCCTGTTATATTTAAACTTTAACGACCATAAAAAATAATCGCCATCGCGTTCTACTTTATCCATTAAACTATCGGTTAAGGGAAGCTTTTGCTCGCCGGTCCAAAGTCCCAGCGACCGCCCGATATCACCTGGTGTATCAAATACATTCGACATATAAAGGCTCGATCTTATGTCTTCCGGCGTCCTGGTATGCTGCAATGCCAATAGGTAATCCAACTCTGCCCTTGTTTGTGCCGAACTATTTGCCGGCGGCGCAGGGATCTTAAAATCGCCGAGCGTAATATTTTGGAGGTATACGGGTTTTTGGCCAAGCACCTTATCGGCGAAAGCCTGGTCAAAAGGGAATATGATTTTATCAAGTTCATTACCGGAAGTTTTTGGATCCGGGCTCAGGGATTCCAATAATTTATAATAACCGCGGACGGGTGTAAGTTCGTGCGGCGAATTAATTGAAATGTTTTTTTGGCTGTACGAAAATGATGCGCATCCGAAAAAAACCAGAAAAATAAGTGCTTTTATCGCTGATTTAAAAACGTCGGTCAACCGATTAGGTCGAAAGGCGTTTATTGTGCCTGGTGTTTTCATTTGATTTAGCTTTTGATAACGTTAAATCAAATTTACCCTACCCAAATGTATAAAAGTTGTAAATAATGACTGATTTTAGCTGGCGCCCGAAATTTACAGATCTCCCTATTTAATGCTCAGCGTTCGTTCTACATTCCAGAAGCGATCATCATACTGCCAGGTTATTAAGCTAAGTGGGGACTTATCAGCTATATCGATATTTTTTTTATCGTTATCTTTAATAAACTGCGAGGGGCTGATGCCAAACATCTGGAGGATCATTTTATGAAAATGACTACTGTCGGAAAAGCCACAGCTGAGTGCGGCTTCCGCTACTGTTGCGCCGTTCATTATCCTGCTTATTGCAAGTGTAATTTTATTCCAGATAATATATCTGTGCAAAGAAACGCCGGTAGCATTTTTGAACACACCGCGCAACCTGCTTTGGGATAAAAAAACCTTTTCAGCCAATAAACTTATTGTCATTTCTCCGGGATCGCCGGTGGCTAACAAGTCGATCACTTTTTTTATACGTTGATCAGTTGTTGCTGATTTTTTGCCGTCCACCAGTTTATTCAATAGCTGATATACCAGTTTCTCCAGCAAATCTTTATTTGCTTCAATAAGGCTATGTTCTAATTCCCCAGGCTTTAAAATATCCCGAATATCTATATCGGGCGAAAAAAAGTCGGTTTGCTGTAAGTATTTTAGATTTATGGCTTTTGCGATATCGCTGGCAGCATCAACGTAGATAATTAATTGCACACTGTTGCTCGTATCAAGTTGATGGATAATATTCTCCTTAATAATTAATGTTTTATAAACACCCCAACTGCCGTCTTTAATCCGGCACTTAAAGTTCTTCTTTAAATCAAATAAAAGCTGTAAGGTATTATGGCTGTGGAAGGGGGTGACATAAGATGAATAGAAAATTGCAGATACACAATTCCACACATAAAAGGTTGTAGTATATGGCGTTCTCTCTACTCTCATTTTAAACAGATAGTTTAAAAGTAGTCAGATTTAACAAATATCACCCAAACAACAATTCAAAAACCTCTTCGATACGACTTACTACTTTAATATCAATTTTATATCGCGAGAGGTCGATGCCTTTTTTATCCTGTCCGCCGGATGGGAGATTATATTTTGAGATAAATATTTGCTCAAAGCCGAGCTTCTGCGCTTCGGCAATGCGTTGTTCTACCCGGTTAACCGCACGGATTTCGCCCGACAAGCCAATCTCTCCTGCAAAGCAGGTTTTAAATGGAATGGGAATATCCTGGTGCGACGAAATGATAGCAGCCGCAAGCCCCAGGTCAATTGCTGGGTCTTCCACGCGAATACCGCCGGTAATGTTTAAAAATACATCTTTAGCCCCCAGATTAAAACCGCAACGTTTTTCGAGCACTGCCAGCAGCATGCTCATGCGGCGCGTGTCGAAGCCGGTTGCTGTGCGCTGTGGCGTACCATATGGCGACGGACTCACAAGCGCCTGTGTTTCAATCATCATCGGCCGCATTCCTTCCAATGTAGTCGAAATGGTGATACCGCTTAGTGGTTCATCCCGTTGTGACAATAATATCTCCGATGGGTTCGAAACTTCCCTTAGCCCTTCGCCAAGCATTTCATAAATGCCAAGTTCAGATGCCGAGCCAAACCTATTTTTTACCGTGCGTAAAATGCGGTAAACATGGTGCCTGTCGCCTTCAAACTGTAAAACGGTATCAACCATATGCTCCAGTATTTTAGGGCCTGCAATCATGCCATCTTTCGTGATATGGCCAATTAAAAAAACGGGAGTTGAGCTTTCCTTGGCAAACCGCAGCAATTCAGCCGTACATTCCCTTACCTGCGAAACACTCCCCGGCGTCGATTCAATATGCGCTGAATGCAGGGTTTGTATTGAATCAATCACCACCAGGTCCGGCTCAAGTTCTTCTATCTGCTTAAATATATTTTGAGTGGAGGTTTCGGTGAGAATGTAGGTCCCAAATTCAGATTTGCCATTCTGAATTTCGGATTTCGGACTTCTGACCTGTGACTTCCCACGTCCGACTTCCGACTTCCGACTTCCAACTTCCTCCAATCTTTCCGCCCTCATCTTTATCTGCCGCTCACTTTCTTCTCCCGACACATACAGCACTTTTAAATTTGGCATGTTCAGGGCTAACTGCAGCATCAGGGTTGATTTGCCTATGCCGGGCTCCCCGCCTATCAGCACCAGTGAACCGGCAACTATCCCGCCACCTAATACGCGATTAAACTCGTTATCGGGTGTAAGGAGGCGTTGTTCCTCATTAAAGGTAATATCGGCAACCTGTATAGGCTTATTGGCCCTTTGCAGCGTGGTGGAAGCAGTTTTCCAGTTAGGAACAGATGTATTAGCCTTTTCTATAACTTCTTCAACAAAAGTGTTCCATTGCGCGCATGAAGGGCACTTGCCCAACCACTTGGCAGCCTCAAAGCCACAGCTTTGACAGAAGTATGCGATTTTAGTTTTAGCCAACTTGTTTAATGTGCAAATATGCGGATGTGCAAATGTGCAGATTTAATCGCGAAAAATAGAATTAATTGCTAAATAAATTAGTATTTGTTAGGTACTGATTTGAGAATTGAAATTCTTGAACAATCTCATTTTTTATATTCCGTTTCACCTGGCGGCAGAAATTTGAAGTTTGGAGGAAAATGCGGGATTGGAGGCGGGTTCTGGAACCTTGTTTAAAATTGTATTGGATAGTTCACTCGATGTACCTTTACATTTTTGCAGCCATCGTTTAGCCACAACATGAAATTTAAAGTTGAATCTGGCTGTAACCCGTGAGCTCTTACTATTCTTCGCCGATGATTTTTCCAGTGAATAATTAGTTCAAAATAATTCGCGTCCACAATATTACTATTATCAGTCGTATCGACTATTTTATACTTTATTTTCTCAAGCTTAATATTTAGGGTATCCCAAAATCCTTCAGTAATTTTTCCCGTAAAATATTTCCTTGTATTGCCGTTGTAGTACTTGTAATTTAACGAACTATCGATACTTATAGCCGCTCCAAAATCAGACCATGCTCCGCTTCTAGCTAATTCAACCTTAGTTATTTCATTATTTCTTTTTAGTGGTCTGTTGCATGCAATTAACAGAATTACAAATAAAAGGCAAATGATATGTCGCATACAATCTAAGGTAATGACATAGGAAAGGTACAGTATTTATTAATGCTCAGCAATTGCAAAGCCTATTAAACAAAATGTGCAGATGCTTCTGAAAACATCTGCACATCTATAATCTGCACATTCGCACATCGACAATCCGCACATTAAAGTTTTATCTCTTCGTCTTTAGCTGAGAAAAAGTGAAACTCAGTGATCTGGTAAGCGGGGTTGCTTTTAACCTTTATCCACTGGTTGTATTTCATAAACCATTTTACCTGCCGGCTTATAAAGCCCTTTTTAATGTAGGCTTCGATATAAGGATGAACGGCAAGCGTAATATTTTTTTCGTTTTGCTCTGTCAGTATAAAGTTGAAGTTGTTTTCAATATCATCCAGCAACAAAATAGTTGGCCGTATAGTGCCGGTACCATTACAGGCCGGGCAAACCTCGCTGGTAACAATATTCATTTCGGGCCTTACACGCTGGCGTGTTATCTGCACCAGCCCGAATTTGCTTGGCGGCAAAATAGTGTGCTTTGCCCTGTCGTAAGCCATTTCGGCCCTCAAAAAGTCGAACAGATCTTTCCGGTTATTAGGCTTGTGCATATCGATAAAATCGATCACCACAATACCGCCCATATCCCTTAAGCGCAACTGGCGCGCAATTTCTTTAGCAGCTTCCTTATTTACCTGGAAAGCGTTTTCTTCCTGGTTCTCTTTATTGGCTGTACGGTTACCGCTATTTACGTCAATAACGTGAAGGGCTTCGGTATGCTCAATAACGAGGTAAGCGCCGCCGGCAAGATTCACCGTTTTTCCAAATGCCGACTTTATTTGCTTATCAACACCATAGTGTTCAAATATGGGGACACTGTTTTTATGAAAACGTACAATACTTTCAAGCTCCGGCGAAATTTCATGAACGTACGACTTCACCTCTTCGTGTAAACTATTATCATTTACATAAATGTGCTGAAAATCGGGGTTCAAAATATCGCGCAACAACGTCGAAGTCCGGTCTATTTCGCCCAATGCTTTTTTAGCAGGTTCGATTGACGGCAAACGTGTAATAAACGTTTCCCACTTGGTAATTAAATCAAGCAGGTCTTTTTGTAATTCAACAACTCCCTTACCTTCGGATACTGTGCGTATTATTACACCAAAATGTTTTGGCTTTATGCTTTCTACAATTTTGCGCAAACGGTTACGTTCGGTGTTACTCTTTATCTTTTTTGAGATAGAGGTAACTTCCGAAAAAGGTACTAAAACCACGTATCGCCCGGCAATAGATATATCTGAACTTAAGCGCGGGCCTTTTGTTGAAATTGGCTCCTTTGCTATCTGTACGGGTATAAGCTGATTCTTCGTTAATATGTCGGAGATTTTACCTCCCTTATTAATATCCGGATCGAGCTTAAAATTATCTAAAAGCTTTGACTGGTATCCACCGCTACGAACTTGCCTGGTTAACTTAAGCAGGCTTTGAACCTGCGGGCCAAGATCAAGATAATGCAAAAAGGCATCTTTCTCGTAGCCTACATCTACAAAAGCTGCATTTAGCCCTGGCATGATCTTTTTTATCCTGCCAAGGTAAATATCACCAACAGTATAATTGTTGCTGATCTGCTCTTTATGAAGTTCTACAAGCTGTTTATCCTGTAATAATGCAATAGTAGTCCCGTTGGGGGATGAATCGATAATTAATTCTTTTATCAACTGCTACTCCATTTCTTAAAAACGGTTAAAACCGTATGTTTGTTGGGTAAAAAACAAATTCTCCCTTAAAAACAGGTATAAAAACCTGGGCAACAGCTTATTTCTTTTTATGTCTGTTCTTTCTCAAACGCTTTTTGCGTTTATGGGTAGCCATTTTGTGTCTTTTACGTTTTTTACCGCTGGGCATAATAATAATTTTTATGTGTGACTATTTTTTTAATTCCTTTATAAACTCATCAATTTGCTGATCAAATGCGGGATCAGGAACTAATTCCCTGCATTTTTGGTAAGCGTCAATCGCCTCTTTTTTGAGGCCAAGCTGCTTATAACTTTCAGCAATATAGAAGTACGAATCAGCATCTTGTTTTTGTGCAAGTACAGTTTTAAACCGCTGTACCGCCTTTTCATACTGATGCGATTTTACTGCAAATGTCCCGAGGTTGTAGTTGGCGTTAATGTTGTTCGGGTCTTGTTTAACAACATCAAGTAATAACATAATTCCCTGCATCGGCGATCCACCATCAGGATCCGCAATACCTAAACTGGTTTGGTTTACATAAGCAACACCTAGCCCTGTTTTGGCATCAAGATCCTCCGGCTTTAGCTTAACGGCATTTTTAAAGCACTCAATTGCGTTTACAACATATGATGGTTGTACCGTTGTATCCTGTGTAAATTTAAAAGCATCGTTAAAGCGGCTTCCTGCAGTAGACCAATCTGCAAATGCGTTTTGGCTTTTCGCAATGTCACGATAATAAAATGCTGCCGGTGCGGGCTGGTTAACATCATCCCAATGTTTGGCAAGCTGCTTTTGCAAAGCAAGCTTATCACCATCACCAGCAGCACTTTTTAGCTTGTTCTCCAGATCAGTTATTTGCGTAGCCAATGCTGGTCCTATCGCAATTTTTGCCATCGAAGCTACCATCTCCGCAGTTACTGTAGCTACCGGCCGCTTTTCAGCAGCAACGGAATTGGAGTGGCCATCCGTTGCTTTTGGTTTTATAAGCCCCTTTACAGGTAATGAGTACAAATAGCCCATAGTTGCAACAACAACTATTATAACGACTATTTGCTTTTTTTTCATCCTGTAAATTATTTGCTTACTTTATTTCCAGTCCTAACTTTATCCACAAAAGTTTTAGCGGGTTTAAAACTTGGCACAAAATGCTCGGGGATAATAATGGCAGTATTCTTTGAGATATTGCGCGCTGTTTTCTTTGCTCTCTTTTTAACAACAAAACTTCCGAAACCTCTCACGTAAACGTTTTCTCCACCTACCATGGAACTTTTCACTACTTTAAAAAACGCCTCAACAGTTTCCTGTACGTCTACCTTCTCAATTCCTGTTTTGGATGAGATTTCAGTTATAATTTCTGCCTTAGTCATATCCTGTTTTCTTTTATTTTTTTTATAATTACTTAACTGTTTTGGGGTTGCAAAAGTATCGCTTTATTCCTAAAGATAGAAATAATTAGCACATTTTTTTTAGTTTAGGCTCAAAATTGATACAAATCCCACTGTCTTTGAGTTAAAACCACAGGTTTTAACCGTTATTTTTATATAAATGAATTTTAATGATGACTTGCTGCAATGGTATGAAAAAAACAAACGCGACCTGCCCTGGCGCAATAGTTCGGATGCTTATGTGATATGGCTTTCCGAAATTATTTTACAGCAAACACGTGTTGAGCAGGGGCTTCCATACTTCTATCGTTTCTTAGAAAAATATCCTGATGTTGAGGCTTTTGCATCGGCAGAGGAAGACGACATTTTAAAATTGTGGCAGGGGCTGGGTTATTATTCACGTGGGCGCAACATGCTTAAAACTGCCCGGATGGTTCAGGAGCTATATAATGGGAAGTTCCCGGAAAGCTACGCGCAACTGATAAAATTAAAAGGCATAGGCGAATACACGGCTGCTGCTATCGCTTCATTTTCGTCAAACGAAACAAAAGCTGTTGTTGATGGGAATGTTTACCGGGTGCTATCCCGTTATTTTGGTATTGATGAGCCTATCAACAGCACAAAAGGTAAAAAAATATTTCAGTCTGTTGCCAGCGAGCTCCTTAATAAACAGTGGCCGGGCCTGCATAACCAGGCCATGATGGAGTTTGGAGCTATGCTGTGTAAACCTAAAAATCCGGCTTGCGGTATATGCCCGGTTAAGACAGGATGTCATGCTTTTCTGCATAACGCTACAACTTCACTTCCGGTTAAGTTAAATAAGGTGAAGGTACGCGAGCGTTTCTTTAATTATTTTTTGATGGCCGATGGAAATACGATTTTGGTAAACAAGCGCGACGAAAGCGATATATGGGCAAATATGTATGATTTACCATTAATTGAAACGAAATCATTGATTTCTCCGACCGAATTGTTTAACTTGCCTGTAGTAAACGAATTTTTTGGCACGAATATTCGTGTACAAGAGATATCCCAGGTGAAAAAACACATACTCACCCATCAGCGGTTATATGTACGCCTAGTAATACTCGACAACAAACCAATAAAACTGAAGGATAATTGGTTTTTTACACCCGCGGAAAATTTAAAAAAGTTAGCTGTTCCGAAAATCATTTTTATATTTATAAAAAATATTTTTAATTTGTAGGATAATTTTCTAATTAGAAAAAGAGATGTCAGGAATTAACAAAGTAATATTGGTGGGCCATTTGGGCAAGGATCCGGATGCCCGCACATTAGAAGGCGGTGTCTCGGTGGTGAGTTTCCCGCTGGCAACTTCGGAAATCTTTAACAAAGATGGCCGTAAAGTTGAACAAACCGAATGGCACAACATAGTAATGTGGAGGGGCCTGGCAGACGTTGCTGCGAAGTTTTTACAAAAAGGGAAACTGGTTTATATCGAGGGTAAATTACGCACCCGCTCATTCGAAGACAAAGATGGTATCAAGAAATATACCACCGAAATTGTTGCCGAGAATTTCACGCTGCTTGGCCGTAAAACCGATTTTGAAAGCGACAATAACAGCAGGCAGGGTTTGAAAGTTGAAAGCCCGGCAAATCATTCGGGTAATGGTATAGGAGGCGATTTGCCGTATTGATTTTACTTGCGATGTGCTGAGTAAGACCTTACTCCTTGTAATAAATTACTGGCGATGCAATGCAATCAGCGTTAAGCGGACAGACAAAATAAAAGGACAGTTGATTTTTTTTATCGTTTAGAGAAAAGTTAAACATTGAGGTCGTGGGACCGCTACTTTTTACAAGTTGCGCAATGGAGCCAAAACCATTTGCAGGATTTAAGAAACTCGTGGTTCCATAAAGCGTCAACTCTTTACCATCAACCTTATATTTACCTATTGTTCTATAGCTGTATCCAATTATACTTTTAGTAACAGTATCAATTTTAAATGCGTAAAATTCAACGGAATCGTTGCTTTTAAATTGATATTGTTGTACTATATCCCTGCTGATCAAAAATCTATTTGACCATTTGCCTACTATCCAGGCATCTCCGCTCGAAACATCTTTTTTACAGGTGGATAAGGCCAATATTAATAATGCAGCCAAAAAGCAAAAGTCTGCTTTGCGGTTAATTACGTTTTTCATATCTATCATTACGCAATCACAAATAATTGTGCTACACTTTGATAAATTTTTCTTATTATGGTTCGAAAAAGCAATTATCACGCCTCACCTAAATCCTCTCCAATGGAGAGGACTTTGGCTTCGCTCTTTTAGAGTTAAAAAGTTTAAGCCCTCTCCATTGGAGAGGGTTGGGTGAGGCGAGAAGCCGCTATCTGCCTCCCGGCGGGCAATGTTCCTTTAAATATTGAGTATACAAAGTGCGCAAATGCAACGTTGTACCAGCGCCTTCAAATATGCCATGTGAGCGGTTAGGGTACGCCATCAACTGGAATTGCCTGTTGTACTTAACCAATTCGTTAATCAGCATTTCGGCATTCTTATAGTGCACATTGTCATCGCCTGTGCCATGGACATATAGTAAGTTACCTCGCAGATTTTTAGCGTAGGTAATTGGCGATCCTTTTATAAACACTTCACGACTGGCATCATCTATCGGCACGCCCATATAACGTTCCTGGTAAATATTGTCGTAATTTAACTGCCAACCCACTGCAGCAACGGATATACCTGTTTTATAAATCTCAGGGTGCTGAAACATTAGGTTAAGTGTGCATGAGCCGCCACCACTCCATCCCCAAACCGCAATACGGGTCGAGTCGACAAAAGGCCATTTCAAAATCTCTTTTGCACCCATAGCCTGGTCCTGTATGTTTATCAGGCCTATATTTTTATAGATACATTTACGCCATTCGGTTCCTTTCGGCGCCGGGGTGCCGCGGTTATCAAGCGACATATAAATATACCCCTCATCTGCCATATTACCAACATACTCCCTGTTTGCACCGGCTCCGTACGAATCGGATACCGTAGCACCTGCGGGCTCACTGTAAACATAAAATACTACAGGGTATTTTTTTGAAGGGTCGAAATTGGTAGGCTTTACCATCCAGCCATCCATTTCAACACCATCAACGGTCTTAACTTTAAAAAATTCCGGTTTGTTTTTGGCGTCCTGGTTTAGTTTAATCACTGTGCCGTTAAGGTGTTTATGATCAGGAAGGCTAATTACTTCACTTTGAGGAGGTGTATAAATGTTTGAGAAGTTATGCAATGCAATTTTTCCGTTTGGCGAAATTTCATAACCATTGGTTCCCTGTTCATCAGCAGGAGTTACGCGTTCGGCCTTGCCGCCGCTCATTTTTATGCGATACAGGTATTTCTGGGTTGCATTATCCGGGGATGCAATAAAATAAAGGTAACCTGCGGCTTCATCAATAAGCGTAAGGGTTATCACATCGTAATTGTCTTTTGTGATAAGCGTTTCTTTGCCGTCCCTGTCTATCTTATAAATATGACGCCAGCCGTCTTTTTCGCTAAGCCAAATAAATTCTTTTCCTTTGTTTATCCACTCCCATCCTATCGGATCGCCGCCATTCCAACGCTCTTTGCCATCAATCCAGGCCTTGCTTTGCTCTTCGTGAATCACGTGAGCTGTTCCATTCGACACGTTTGCAACAAATATCCGGCTATCGTTTTGTGCCCGGTTTAATTGTTCCAGGATAATCTCGTTCGAATTTGCAGCCCATTCCATACGGGGAACATAGTGCTGTACTGCATCGCCGGGTACATCGAGCCAGGTAGTTTTGCCTGTGCCGATATCAACTACCCCTACTTTGCATGAGCTTGGGTCTTCACCGGCTACCGGGTATTCAACCGGAACAACATACGGATAGATGGAATCAGTCGTGTTCAGCATCAGGTAGTTTTTTATCCTGGTTGCATCAATTTGCCAGTAAGCAATTGCCCTGCTGTCCGGCGACCAGCGAAATCCGTCCCGGCAACCAAACTCTTCTTCGTAAGCCCAATCAAAAGTCCCGTTAATCAATTTTTTGGTTCCGTCAAACGTTAATTGTTTAATATCACCGCTTGCGAGGTCCTCAACATATATATTATGTTCGCTTACATAAGCAGCTTTATTACCATCCGGCGAAAGCTTGGCAAACATCAGCGACGAGGCCGGCTTGCCTTTCCCAATTTGTTTTAAAGTTTTAGCATTAAGGTCGTACACCCAATAGTCGCCCCGGGTATTATAGCGCCAAACCCTTTTGGTATTGGTAAAAATTAGCACCTTCTGTGCATTGTCCGATAGTGAGAAGTTTGCGATACTCAATGGTTGTTGTCCGGGTGGCGTAAGCATTTCCTTACTAACCACAATGGTTTTTTTGCCAGTATCGCGGGTGTCCAGCTCCATAATCTGGTCTTTCTGAACCCTATAATATTGATAGCCATCTACGGCCCAGTGTGTGGCCCTGGAACGCTGGGCCTTTGCCTGCTGCCAAGACATCAGCAGCAAAAACATAACGGACATTAGTCCGGAGTGGTAAAATTTAATTTTCATTTATTTAATTTTTAGATCAGTTCGCTGTTGTTAATTGATTACGGATAATCACGTTGTAAATATTCCGTTAATTTAGTATTTTGAAGAATCACTAATTGTAACGAATTTATTCGAATTACACGAATTGAAGCTATTTGTCAAACAGCTTGCAAGTTTCTACAAATTTCAAATGTAAAAGAAAGCTAAGATTGATGAAATTCGCATAAATTAGTGGAATTTGTGTTTGATAATCAAAATCTCCATAATGAAAAAAATACTTTTACCTATAGTCGCATTTATTACCTGGGTAACATTAGCTCATGCCCAAAGCATTGACAGAAGCAAATTCATTAGCGATAGCCTGGATTTTTATGTAAACAAGGCGCTAACCAACTGGCGCGTACCGGGCGCAGCCGTATGTGTGGTTAAAGATGGAAAAGTGGTGCTGATGAAAGCCTATGGCATTAAGGAACTCGGCCTGCCTGAGAAAGTGGACATAAATACATTGTTTATGATTGGCAGTAACACAAAGGCCTTCACTGCTACAGCCCTTGCTATGCTGCAGGCAGATGGCAAGCTTTCGCTGGATGATAAGGTTACCAAATACCTTCCTCAGTTTAAGCTTGATAATAAACTCGCGGGCGAACAGGCTATAATTAAAGACCTGTTATGCCACCGGCTGGGTTTCCAAACCTTTCAGGGCGATTTCACTTTTTATAATACCAATCTCACCAGGGACGAAATTATACAAAAACTGGGTATCATGAAGGCAACTTATCCTTTCCGTACCAAGTGGGGATATACTAATTCCGCGTTTTTAACCGCCGGCCAAATTATTCCAGCGGTTGCAGGTAAACCCTGGGAAATATATCTCAAAGAAAACATTTTCGCACCGCTCGGCATGGGAAACACCCTGGCTTTGAGCGCCGATATTACCAAATCAATAAACAGAACAGCCGCTCATACGCTCGTCGACGGACGTTTAACAGCCATCCCTTATGCCCAGATTGATGGGCTCGCTCCCGCCGGAGCAATCAGTTCGTCTGTAAATGATATGAGCAAATGGGTACTGGCGTTGCTGAATAATGGCAAAGTTGGCGCCCGGCAGGTAATCCCCGCGGCGGCAATAAAGGCAACACGCGAAGCACAGGATATTGTTGGCAGCACACATCATTTGGATGGTGAAACAAATTATGCGCTTTACGCCCTGGGATGGGAGATAGAGGATTATGCCGGACATCGCGTTGTTATGCATACCGGAGGCGTGAACGGTTACGTAACGTCAGTAACCCTTGTTCCGCAAGACAACCTTGGTATAATTGTATTGACCAACACTGATCAAAATGATTTTTTTGAAGCCCTGAAATGGGAAATCATGGATGTATATTTCAAAAAACAATACCGCAATTATAGCGATGTTTATTTAGAACGATACAAAGTAAATGTTGCTTCTGAACAGGCGGCTGATAAAAAATTGCTTGATTCGGTAGCGTCGAACCCCGCACCTTCTTTACCACCAGCTAATTATACCGGCAAGTACGCGAACCCATTATATGGCACCATGACGGTTACCCAGGGTGAAAAAAACGACCTTGAAATACGTTTTGAACACCACCCCAAAATGTTTGCTCATCTACAGCCATTAGGCGGTAACCGTTTTTACGTAACCTTTAGCGATCCTACCTACGGTAAGGCTGTTTTTCCGTTTACTGTACAAAATGGCACCGTCACCGGTGTGAGGGTTAAGGTAGCCGATTTTGTGGAGTACAATCCTTATGATTTTACGAAAACGCAGTAGATTCAATGTCGAACACTGAATAATGATTTACGATTTACGACTTCTACAGGGAAATCGCTTTTAAAATTTACAGCGGCTTTGAATTAAATTAGGAATGTTTTAAAATTAAAAAGGATGTCATGCCGAATTTATTTCGGCACGCAAAATGCAAAGTATACGCCATGTAAGCGAGTGTACAAGACGTACACCGAGCAAGCCGCTTGTCCCGTGGGGTGCTGAAACAAGTTCAGCATGACTTTTTGTTTTAAAGCGTTTTCCCTGACGACTTTGATATTAAATTGTAAATCGTAATTCTGAAACCGTAAATTATTATCTCGCCTGCTGATGCTTATAATGCAGCTGCTTTAAAGTTTCTGTTGATGCCTCGTCGGTTGAGATACCGTACCCAGATACAAGAATTCCTTTAACGCCGGATGCCGAAGCCAACGCGTAAACTATGGCTTCGTCTGCAGGATCAGATGCCCCTTCATATCGGTAAATATCCACTATTTCAAATTCATCGGCTGGATAGCCCTGCTCCCCGCAGATAAGCCGGGTCTCCTTCAAATTAAAATCAAGTGTAAATCCCTGTCTTTTTAGCTCGCTTATCGCTTCGGTTACGGTAGCGTAATGAAATTGTTGTTCCATGTTTAAATAGGATAAAAATGTAGAGATACAAATTTAGCTTAATAAAATGGGGCTGAACAATTTCAATTTAAATCAATCGAAAAAAAATTAAAAAAAACTTGCGCAACCGAACGATTGCATATATATTTGCAACCGATCAGTTGCTGATTAAAATAATAATAAATGAGAAGAGACGTATTCCAGGCCATTGCCGACCCTACCCGACGGGAAATTATAAATTTAATTGCTCATCAAACGTTAACACCAAACGGGGTTGCAGATAGTTTTGATGTAAGCCGGCAGGCCATTTCAAAACATATCAAGATCCTTACTGAGTGTGGTATCATCTCCATAAACAAACAAGGCCGGGAGCACTACTGTTTTATCCAACCAAAAAAACTAGATGAAGTCGCCGACTGGCTTGCAGATTTCAGGAAAATATGGGATAGCCGATTCGATAGGCTGGATAATTTGTTAATCAAAATGCAAACAAATACAGATAAATCAAAACCAAAATAGATATGAAAAATCAAACAAAAATCATCGCCGACAAGGGCGTGCAAGAACTTTTTATCATCAGAGAATTTAACGCGCCGAGAGAATTGGTATTCAAAGCCTTCACTGATCCGGATTTACTGCTACAATGGCTGGGACCATGTGACATGACCATGGAAATTGATTACCTCGATAACAGGACAGGCGGCTCATACCGGTTTATCCATCGTAGCGCTAACGGGCAGGCTTTTGGCTTCAACGGCGCCATACATGAAATTAACGAACCGGAAAGGATGATCCGCACCTTCGAATTTGAAGGATTGCCTGAAAGAGGTCACGTTGTATTGGAGACAGCAACATTTGATGCGCTCCCCGACAACAGGACAAAGCTCACTATCCAATCAGTATTCAGATCGATAGCCGATCGTGATGGTATGGTTGCATCAGGTATGGAATACGGAGTTAATGATTCGCACAATAAGCTGGACGAATTGCTGGAAAAACAGCTGGTGTGAATATTCTAAAGCAGAAAGCTAAAAGCAAAAAGCTTTGGACTTTCTGCTTTTAGCTTTCGCCTTAACTACTTAGATGCCAATAAATCCACCTGCTCAATTACCGGATCGACAGACAAAAGATCGGGTGCATTCTTCATCAGCGCCTCTGCAACTTTCCCGGCAAGGTGTGCCTTGCGGCCATCCTCGGTGGGAAATGTGTCGAAAATGCCAAATGTGTTTTCGCTTATCTGGAATGCAAACCAATCTATAGTTTCAGGTTCCTGTTCAACCAACGGAGTGGCGCTTTTAAGGAAATCAGCCACCTGCTGTTCTTTGCCTGGCTTTGCTACGATTTTAACTAATAATCCCTTCGTAATCATAATATTTTGATGTTGTTTACTTTTAAATGAATCGCGACCGTATTCACACTGCTTAGTCGTTCCGTTTAAAACAACCTTACAAATACTTAAAAGTTTTTAATATTAGATTGGAAGAGACTTTATTGCATAATCCTAACGCGCTTTATTTTATTGTTCTCAATCTCGTAAATAATTACTCCATCGATTTTGTCCTTCCCAAACCCAGTCACACTATTGCGATCAATAACTATATTTCCGTGTATGATTCTTTGGGTTACATCACTGTGTAAATTCGGTACTTTCTCGAAAATTGAGGAGTATTGTTTGCGCAGATTATCTTTCCCTTTGCCCAAAAGTTTATCCGGATAGTAATAAAATTCAATATCGTCGGCGTAAGGTTCCACAAAAGCATCAATATTTCTTTCGTTGTAGGCTTTCAACTGGCGGTCAACTAATGCAACCGGAGTTTCTTTAACCGAAGTATCCGTTGAAATAATATCACGTTTATTTATTACCAAGCTTAATTTACTTCTTTTGACATCTTTATCTGTCTCATTTCCGACAGATCTTTCACACAAGGCAGGCAGTGCGTAGATTACGACTATTAACAGCGGGATAAATTTAATTTTCATCTGATTTATGATAAGTACGCGTTTATATTTAATAATCAATGCAATATAAATAATAAAAGTTCAACTATTTAAAGTTTAGAGTACCGCAAAAACCATTGATCAGAAATATTTTTGATACCGGTTTCTTTACATTGCCATGATGCTTAAAATCATACCTTTGCAAAATTATTTTCTTGAACAGAGCGCTTAATCAAATCAATTGCTTTCAGGTCAACGATTATAAGTATAGAAAGTTGATATCATGAAAAAAATTGTTGATTACAGGAAGTTATTAGAAGTTAATGACGCGGCCGAACTAAGTGAGCTTAAAACGGTTTACAGAAGTTTAATGAAAACATGGCATCCGGATAGATTCCCCGAGGCTATAGAAAAAACTGAAGCCGAAGAAAAAAGCAAGGCTATTATTGAAGCTTATCATTTCCTGGTTAGCATTGCTCCCGAAACACGCAACCAATCCCTGGCCGAATATCAGGCCACTACCGTTAATTCTGGTATTTTAGATTTTGAATTTAAATCGCAGGTGCTAAAAGTACATTTTACCGATGGTAATGTATATGAATATTTCGATGTGCCAAAAGCGGTTTATATAAAGCTCATTAATGCCGATTCTCCAGGTAGGTTTGCCCGCAGGCATATTTTTAATAATTACGTTTACAGGAGCATGAGCAAGCTGGCGGCAACCGCGTAGGCATTTTAGATCTTTCTTTTCGCTCAATCTCTGTTTATTATAGCAGCCCTTTAATGTTTGCTGATTTTTAGGGATGGTTTTATAAACCATCCCTAAAGATTACCTTGATTCATCGATCAACACCGCTGGAATTGTGTTAATCGGGTTCCCGCATCAACCCTCGTCATTTTTTTTAAAACGATTGCTTGATTTTCAATTAATTAGGATTAATTTCGTATAGCTCATTAAATTTATACTTTAAATTAAACGATGCGCCAAAACAGCCCTGTTGATTGGTGCTACTTAATCCAATTATGTAAACCTTACTAGTCATGGCTACACAACCGCAAAACACTCAAAATCCGGATGCAAAGATGATTGTTTCCTATCTAACGATCCGGAAAGCGGTTGGTTACCTTGGCATAGCCTTCCCTATTATTTTAGCCATCGGTATTAAAGTAATCGGCCACTGCACCTGTTTTAAGGATTCTCTCAGTAGCTATTATTACACGGTAATGAGCAGCTATTTTTCTGGTACTTTATGCTCGATAGCACTATTTTTGTTCACCTACAGGGGTTATGACCGGGCAGATCAGCTAGTGAGTAATATCGGCGCGTTATTCTGTTTGTGTGTCGTTTTCTTTCCTTCAGATATAGGTGGTAGTTGCCTTAATTGTGCCGTGCTTAGCAGGGCTCCCGATCCGTTTGCCGACACCGTCCATTTTATTACTGCCGGTTTGTTTTTTGTTACGATGGCGGGAATGTCGCTTTTCTTATTCACAAAAACCGACGGCGAACCTACGCCGCAAAAATTAAAACGCAACAAAGTTTATAAAATATGCGCCTGGGTAATGGTTATCTCTATGGCTTTAATCCCGGCTCTTAAAATTCCCGGTATCCCCGATTGGTTTTTCGCCTTGAAGCCACAATTTTTGCTTGAATCCTTTATTTTATGGGCGTTCGGAATTTCATGGCTGGTTAAAGGGGAAGGTATCCTGCAGGATAAATAATTTGATCGTTGTAGCTCACATCCGGCCCGTTTGGTAATTGGTTTAACAGAATTTTATCTTATCTTACTATGACTGAAGCATCACAAAACAACCAGAACTCTCAGCAGGATATGGTTATATCGTATCTGGCTATCAGGAAAGCTGTTGGCTATCTTGGTCTATCGTTTCCCGTAATTTTAGCATTAGGGACATGGCTCATTGGCAATTGCCCTTGTTTAGAAATCTCGGTAAGCGCCTATTATTATACCATAATGGGAAATTACTTTGTCGGTACATTATGCGGCGTTGCCCTGTTCTTATTTTGTTACAAGGGCTATGACACGGTTGATAAAATATTAAGTAAAGCAGCTGCGGTATTTGCTTTGGGCATCGCCTTTTTACCTACTAACTTCAAAGATAGCTGTGCCAGCTGCACTATATTTACAAGACCGGCTAGCGCCTTCTTAAATACTGCCCATTATCTTACAGCGGCTGTTTTCTTTACCATCATGGCCGCTATGTCACTGTTCCTGTTCACCAAAACAGACCCTACTCAACCATCTACACCACAAAAACTCAAGCGGAACAAAGTTTATAAGGTTTGCGCATATATCATGGTATTTTTCCTAATTCTAATTCCCTCACTTAACATCAAAGCTATCCCGGTTGGGTTTTTCAGCTGGAAGCCGGAATTTTGGTTTGAAGCCATAGTATTGGGAGCATTCGGCGTTTCATGGTTAACAAAAGGAGAAGCGATATTGGAGGATAAATAACCGGATTCGTTCAAAACGGATTTCATACCCTTTATTCGTTCATTGTAATAAATTTTCGATTTTATACATATGACCAAGGCATCGCAAAACGATCAGTCGCAACAACAGGCGATGGTTATTTCTTATTTAACCATTAGGAAGGCCGTTGGCTATTTGGGATTCTCATTCCCTTTTATTTTGGCGTTGGGCACGTGGTTAATTGGCCAGTGCTCCTGCCTGGAAGACTCCGTGAGTTCTTATTATTACACAGTGATGGGTAGTTATTTTGTAGGGGCATTATCTGCTGTTGCACTCTTCTTATTCTGCTATAAAGGGTACGATCGGGTTGATCAAATATTGAGCAAGGCAGCATCTGTATTTATTCTGGCCACTGCTTTTGTGCCTACTAATTCCGTCTCGCCTTGCCTTAGTTGCAACGTTTACACTGCATCGCCTGATACCTTTCGCGACACAGCCCATTTCGTCACATCGGCTGTCTTTTTTACCATTATGGCTTACATGTCGATTTTCTTATTTACAAAATCCGACCCCAACCAGCAACCAACAAAACAAAAACTGCAGCGCAACAAGATTTATAAAGTTTGTGGATATTTAATGGTGATTTTTCTTCTGTTTATTCCGGCTCTTAAAATTCCCGGCATTCCCAAAGTATTTTTTAACTACAGGCCCGAATTTTGGTTTGAAGCCGTGGTACTCGGCGCATTCGGTTTCTCATGGCTTACCAAAGGCGAGGCGATATTGCAGGATAAATAATTTACAGGCATTCGGCTAATTTATAGATACCCTGAATAACACTTAAAGTCAGCAGCTTATCCAAAATCTTTACTTGTATAAAGCAATTAATATTATAGTTTTGGAAAGAATAAGAAGAAATCCAAAACACTATCTACCTGCTTAAAACCGCCTATATGTATAAATACAAACTTTTATGCAACCTGCTTTTGCTATGTTCAATAACAGTGCAAGGCTTTTCTCAAAAATATCAGAATTTTAAAGTTTCCATCTATTGCCGCGCCTATGAGGTTGCCAAAATGGTCGACACCGAAAATTACCTCAAGCCCATTTGGAATGAGATTACGCGGCAATTGAAAGTGGACAAAGTTTATATTGAGACTCACCGTGACACCCATATCGTTGATCAAAAAACCCTTGATATTGCAAAGAAATTTTTTCGCGACCGGGGTATCCAGGTTGCCGGTGGCATTACGTTTACCATCAGTGAACCTAACCGTTTTCAAACATATTGCTACAGCGATCCCGCAGACCGCAAGAAGGTGCAGGAAATTACTGAATACACCGCCAAAAACTTTGATGAAATAATTTTAGATGATTTCTTTTTTACGGATTGTAAGTCGGACCAGAGTATCAAGGATAAGGAAAACAAAAGCTGGACGGAGTTCAGGCTAAAATTAATGACTGATGCCGGAAGGGAACTGGTAATTGGCCCTGCTAAAAAGATTAATCCGAAAGTAAAAGTGATTATTAAATATCCCAACTGGTACGAACATTTCCAGGGATTGGGTTTTAACCTGGCTGAAGAACCAAAATATTTCGACGGAATCTATACCGGTACAGAAACCAGGGACGCAACAATGAGTGACCAACATTTACAGCAGTATTTAGGCTACAATGTATTCCGTTATTACGAAAACATAAAACCCGGTGGCAATGGCGGCGGTTGGGTTGATCCCGGCGGTATGGGAAATTATGACCGGTATGCTGAACAGCTATGGATAACGGCTTTTGCTAAAGCTCCTGAAATAACACTTTTTGATTTCAGGCAATTAACCCGTAAAACCATACCAACCGACCGCGCACCCTGGCAGGGGCAGCAAACAAGCTTCGACTTTGATGAAATGATGAAGCCTGTGAATTATAACGGCGGCGCTCCGCTGGCTCCCACTACCATCGCACGAGCAGCATCTTATGCCTTTGAAACCGTTGATAAAGTTATAGGTAAACTGGGAAATCCTATCGGAATTAAATGTTACCGGCCATATCATTCAATAGGCGAAGACTATTTGCAGAATTATTTAGGACAGGCCGGTCTCCCCATTGATCAGCGCCCGGAATTCCCTTTTGCTGATTCATTGGTGCTTTTGACCGAGGAAGCAAAGTTCGACAGCCACATTGTTGATAAAATAAAGCAACAGCTTACTGAAGGAAAATCCGTGGTTATAACTTCGGGCTTACTTGATGCTTTACAGGGAAAAGGCATTGAAGACATTGCAGAAATACGGTATACAAACCGGAAAGCCCTGGTTACCGAATTTAAGGCGGGCTTCGGAAAAATATACAAAAGTGAAAAGCCTATATTGATACCACAGATCGCCTATCTTACCAATGACTCGTGGGAATTGGCTTCCGCTCTCGACGGACCCAACGGCTGGCCCATTTTACACCAGGCCGACTATTCAAAAGGGAAACTTGACATCCTGGTTGTACCGGATAATTTTGCCGACCTGTATAAACTTCCTGCTGAAATATTAAACAAAATTAGAGCGGTGCTGGGCGCAAAAATGAATGTGCAAATTGAAGGGCCGGGGAATATCAGCATCTACGTTTATGATAATAACACCTGTATTGTTGAGTCTTTTTTAGATAAGACGACAGATATAAATATCGTAACAGCCAAGCCTTTTAAAACGCTCATTGATTTAACTTCAAACGAAAAAATTCCGGGAACGCAAAGGAAAGCACCGTTAAGCTGGACGGAGCCGGGAGGCAAAGAAAAGAATGTGTTTGCCCTTAATTTAAAACCGCATTCGTTCCGTGTGTTTAAGTTTGAATAAGGTTTGAGTATTCTAAACTCAAGTATCTGTATGGTGTTACTGCAAATATTTGCAGCGCTATGTCCTATTCTCCAAAACCCATTTGTTATTGAGGTATAATTCAAATATTCAATAACTTTAAATTAAAAAACAATGGATCAATTTATGTTAATCTTCAGGCATGAAGACGGCAGCAAAATAGCCTCGCCTGAACAAATGCAAATCTGGATGAAACAAACGATGGACTGGGTTGGCGGAATCGCAGCGCAAAACAAATATGTTGTCGGCAATGGTTTGCTTTTTGACGACGCCAGGGTTGTGCATCATAATAGTGTGGTAACAAACGGTCCGTTTGGTGAGATAAAAGAAACTCTCGGTGGTTACATGATTGTGAAAGCAGAATCTATTGAAGAAGCAGTAGAATTTGCCAAAGGCAGCCCGGTTTTAATGGGCGAGGGCAACACCATGGAAGTGCGAAGAATTGCCTCGAATGATGGGGTTCATAAATAATAAAGGTTTTACTCACCCTCTTTAGCACTTGTGTTAGAGAGGGTGAGAGATCTTCTATTTGTCTCAAGCAGACTTTTTCATCTATGCAACAACAGGAGCTCATACCGCATCTATTCAGAACGGAATTCAGGAAAATCACTGCTGTACTCTGTAAAACATTCGGTATTGAACATATCGAAATAGCAGAAGATCTTGCCGGTGACACCTTTTTATCGGCAATGGAAACCTGGCCCTACAACGGGATTCCCGAAAATCCCACGGCATGGCTTTATACAGTTGCGAAAAACAAAGCCAAAAATTACTTCAATCGTGATCATCTATTTTCTGAAAAAATTGTCGACAAGGTGCGGGGGGCCAATTCTGAACTCGTTGAAATAGAGATCGACCTGACTGATAAGAACATTACAGATAGCCAATTGCAGATGTTATTTGCCATCTGTCACCCATCAATTTCAGCTGAATCACAAATAGTATTGGCGCTCCGTGTGCTTTGCGGGTTTGGCGTTACCGAAATTGCTACCGCGTTTTTAAGCAATAAAGAAACCATTAATAAGCGCCTCTTCAGGGCAAAAGAAAAATTGAGGCTCGAAAAAGTACAATTGGAATTTCCCGGCGAAACAGAGATCAACAAACGATTAGAAACTGTCCTTACTACTTTATACCTGTTATTTAGCGAAGGCTATTATTCTGAGAGCCAGGACACCGTATTGCGGGAAGACCTTTGCCTGGAAGCCATGCAGCTAACCTACCTGCTTATTGAAAACGAACAAACCAACCAACCGAACGTAAATGCTTTACTTTCATTAATGTGTTTTCACGCTTCCCGCTTTGCCGCCAGAAAAGGCGAAAACGGTGAAATAATCTTATACGAGGACCAGGATGAAAAACTCTGGAATCATAACTTAATAGCAAAAGGAGTCTACTATCTTCAACAAGCGTCACAGGATAGAATTTCCAAATATTACCTGGAGGCTACTATTGCGTTCTGGAACACACAAAAAGCCGATACAGAAGAAAAATGGGAAACCATTTTGCACTTATACAACCTGCTTTTGCAAATAGAATATTCACCGATTGCGGCACTAAACAGAACTTTTGCGCTATCGAAAGCGAGGGGAAAAGTGGAGGCAATTAAACAGGCTGAAAAATTAAAATTAACAGACAATCATTTCTATTTTACGCTCCTCGGTGAGTTATATAGCGGGATTGATAACACAAAAGCAAAACAAAATTTTAAAACAGCGCTTTCTCTTGCAAAAACAGCCGCCGACAAACAAATTATTCAAAAGAAAATTGAGCAGATCTGAGGGTAGTTATAACAATCGGAACAAGATTAAATACGTTCGTGAATTTGCAAGGGGTTGCAGATCCAGAAATAGCTGCCATAATCTCTTACTTTATAAAAATATAAAGCATACCGGTGGTCTTCATATTCAAAATCCTTTAGATAGAAGTCTCCGGGAAACGTGTCTGCATTTGGTAATTCAAACTCCAATTGATTAATAAAATCAGGAGGTATATTTATAATCAATTCATGCATGTTTACTATTGGCTTATTTAATTAACTCATTATTGTGGTTATTTATTATAAAGTAAACAAAATAAGTTTTTAGATGAAGGTGCGCATCAACACGTATGGGGCAGATCCCACCCTATTACTACAACAGTGAATGTATCGCCTCAAAGGCAAGGTGTCGAGATAATGAATTTATCGTCAATTAGTTATATATTCATTTTAGCGTTCAATCGTTAAACACATCAAAAATTAATTTTATATGAATAACCGGCATAAATGGAGGCACAATGTCTTCCTCAAATTACAGGAAACCGATACCCGCGTCAATTTAGAGTTTATCCGTAAAGCATTGCAACATTTGCCTGGCGTAACTGAAAAACTATGCTATAGCACGCCTGCCTTTTATGTAAACAAGAAGATATTTTCGCGAATGAAGGAAGATTGTGAGACGCTGGTAATTCAGACACTTGAACGCGAAAAATGGATAGAAAAAGACCCGCTTACTTTTTTTGTAACCGACCACTATCTTAATTTCGATTATATGCTAGTGGCATTAAATACGGTTTCTCCTGAAGATTTAACGGAACTACTTATAACCGCCTGGTATAACCGAGCACCGGCGAAGCTGATTAAAGAGTTTGAGGATTCGGTGGGATGAAAAACTATCAAACAATGTCATTTCTGTAAAGGTTAGGTAATTCGATGACAAAATAGGCATTCTTATGTTTTGTTGTTTAGGGTGATCATATCAATAGGTTTTTTACCACCAATACCTTGGTGAGGGCGCTCATGGTTGTAATAATAAAGGTATTGGGTTAGTTCGTCTTTGAGTTCGTCAAGTGAATCAAAATCCGTTTCGTGGATAAGGTCTTCCTGAAGCGTGCGCCAGAATCTTTCAACCTTTCCATTAGTTTGTGGTCGGTATGGGCGCATGTAACGGCGCTTGATTCCCACTTCCATGAGCATTCGTTCAAAAGGGTGGTTCTGTTTTTGCAAACTTTGTGATGTTCCGAACTCGGGTCCGTTATCTGCAATGATTTCCTCAAACTCAATACTGTATTGTTTGCGAAATGCATTGATGCACCTCATCGTCGAAAACATGGTTGTTAAAGCAGTGATATCTTCATTCACCTCCGCCCATGCCAGGCGTGAGTAATCATCCAGCAGGCATAGCATGTAAAGCTTCCTGTTTTGTCCCCTTATGACGCTTTTACTTAGATGATGGCAATCAATATGACCTAACTGACCCATGCGTTCTTTGATGATTTTCCGTTTGTTTTGCATCATCTTTGGCGTTAATCGGTTCTTGCCGTAACGCTTTAAGATGTTATATATGCCCGAAGCGGATGGAGTAAATTTACCTAATTTTTGTTTAAGGATTTCTGCTATCTCCAGCTTGCTGTTACCCAGTTCTCTTTGTTCGAGCACTTTGTTTTCAATAAAACGGATAGGACGACGGGTGCGATATTTGGGACCGCGCTTACCTGGCAACAAATCGCTTTCCTTTCCCGATTGCCGAAACCGGTTATAATATTTTAGAAAACTGCGACGGTCGGTATCATGTGCTGCATAAAAGTCCTTAGCCAGCTTATACGTTGGATGTTCTTTAGCCTTTACCAGCTCATATTCCCGGATTAAAAAACGGTACTTCTCTAAGTAATTCCGCGCTAACGTTAAATCATTCGTGTTGTTTCGCATAACTTTTTAGCTTTGTTTTATAAAGCTAACTCTGTTACCGAATTATCTGACTTTTACAATTTCGACCATAGGGAGAAAACTTCTGCGCTATCGGACGTTGTGCACAATCCGCTTTGCGTGTCGTACAAGTTTTCTCCTTCCCGAAATAAATTCGGGACGGGCTGTTCCTCGTCGAAATGACATGTTTTAGAAATTTTGTAGAATGTCGGCGGGGTTACACCCCTTCCATTCCATACTGCTTCAACACATCGGCAGGCACCCCCTCCCATTTATGGGGGGCATTACCAAGATAACCCAGGTCTTCGATACCTATCTTTGTTGTAAAGAAGCCTGTGGCGGTAAGGTTACGCATCCTATTGAAAAATGCCACACCCTGCTGCATTTCGGGTTTAGCTTTTTTAGGATAGGCAATTTCGGTAACCATTTCTATCTGCTGATCATGGCTTGCTTCAACAAAAGTTTTATCGAAACGGTTTAAACATTGCAGATCGAGCCAGCGGAGACCGCCGCGCATGGGCGTCTGGTGGCTGGGCATATCCTTTACAATAAATTCTATAAAATCAGGAACCTTAGCATCCGATGCACTACCCGACTTCGCATCCTTCGGGATGATAATATCGCCAAGTATGGTAATGGTAGCCATCTCATGCTCATTAAAAAACTTTTCAGCATTTAATTTTTTATTGCGCGCTATTTCTTCCGGCAACCTGCCCGGTTCGGGCGCGCCTGATTTGTCGTTTGTATCCTCAGCAACTTTCTTATTATTTGGTTTACAGGCCTCCAACAGCATTCCTGTCGAAAGGGTACCTAAACCTATAGCCTTTAATGATTCGCGTCTGTTCATATATCTGTAATCAAATAAAGTTAAACGTTTATTTTTTTCCTTTGCGCCAAAATATATTCGGCCGTGCGCATTGATAAAGCCAGGATTGTCCAGGTAGCGTTTTTATCGCCTTGTTGTACAAAAGGAGCAGCGTCCACCACAAATAAATTTTTGCAATCATGTGCCTGGCAGTATTTATTAAGCGCCGATTTCTTAGGATCGTCGCCCATACGTACTGTGCCTACCTCGTGTATAATGCGGCCAGGGGCTTCTAAACCGTAGTTAGTTTCAGCGCCTTCAGGTGGACCATAAATCGCGCCCATTTCGTGCATTATTGACTGGAAGGTTTCCTGCATGTGTTTGGCTTGCTTAATTTCGTAGTCGCTCCATTTATAATGAAAACGCAATACCGGGATTCCGAATTTATCAACAACATTGGGATCAATCTCACAATAATTATCAGCGCGCGCTATAGCCGTACCTCTGCCTGCCATCCCAAAGCCTGTCCCAAAAAAGCGACGGTAATCATCCTTAAGCGACGCGCCGAAGCCGCCGGCTTCTTTTGGTTTACCATCACGTCCAGGCACAACGCCGTTCATATTCTCCATACCAAAACCAAAACCATAACCCGGCATTCCCATTCCGCCGCCAAATTCAATGTGATAACCGCGCGGAAAATCCAGCTTTTTATTGTTCTTCACCCAGGGACCGTAAATATGTACGCTCCCAACACCGTCTTCATTATATCGTTTGCGATCCAGTAGTTGAGGAAGCCAGCCTCCCGCACTTGACCCGGTTGAATCATGCAGATATTTGCCCACAACACCGCTGCTATTAGCCAACCCCCCCGGATGACGCTGAGACTTAGAATTTAACAGTAACCTTGCCGATTCACCCGCGCTGGCTCCAAGTATCACTATGCCTGCTTTCACCTGGTATTCCTGCATATCTTCTTTGTTGATATAAGATACACCCGTAGCCAGTCCATCTTTATCGGTAAGCACTTCGCGCACCATCGCATTTGAAATAACTTTCAAATTACCGGTCGCTATTGCCGGGATTACAAGGCACGACGATGCAGAAAAATCACCATAAATTTTGCAGCTTCGATTACACTGACCACAAAAAAAACACGCGCCACGTTCTTTATTTCCGGGTAGCGCTTCAGTTAAAACCGATCCACGGCCTGGTATTACTTTAACCCCGGCTTTGGCAGCGCCTTTCATTATAAAAAGCTCGTTTAGTTTCGGCTTTGGCGGTGGTAAAAATATGCCATCCGGTTCGTTAGGTAAGTTTTCAACTGTACCGTAAACACCTATTAAACGGTCAACTTTGTCATAAAATGGCTTAACCTCATCATAGGTTATCGGCCAGTCGTCAGTTAAGCCGTCAAGATGATGACTCTTAAAGTCGTCGGGGCCCATGCGTAAAGAAATGCGCCCCCAATGATTGGTCCGGCCTCCCAGCATCCGCGAACGGAACCAATAAAATTCAGTATTATCTTTTGTAGTATAAGGTTCCCCATCCAGTTTCCACCCGCCAAAGGCGGCATCAAAATCGCCAAAATTCCTCGAGTCTGTGCTGGCGCCGCGTCGCGGAGATTCGTAGGGGAATTTAAGCTGCAACGAATCCGTTTTCGGGTCAAAAAAAGGACCTGCTTCAAGCATTAGTACTTTTAAACCTGCATGGGCTAATACGTAACCGGCCATCCCGCCTCCCGCACCCGAACCCACAACTATAGCATCGTAAACGGTCGGTGTTTTTTTTAGTTGTATATCATTCATAGAAATCTCAATAAGCCTTCCTCTTTTAAGGAGAGTTAAAAAGCGGCAAAAAAATTATTTTAGGTTTAACGGCTAAATATAAGGAAACATTGTTCAAGTCAAAAAGCATTTAATTAAATGCCTTTTGAGAAAAGACTTTAAAGGTCATTCTGAATGCAGTATAAGCAAACGGCGGCATTGAAATTAGAATTACCCAAACCCGCTCTGAGTTGTTGTATGCAAGATTAGGGCATCCCGACGGCAACCCGCCCTTTATGCTATATCTTCTGCGAAGAACGCCGCTGCAATCCTGATGCGGCAAAATAGCTCAATCAGGATGCCGGCAAGCCCTCAAAAGGTTCAGGGCATCAACGATCCATTGAATGAAATCTCTTTCACTTTCCTGCTTCCAGGGATAAACTTTCCGCCCCCTTCCAATAACTTTGAGATTTGAAAATTATCTGGATTTGAAATTCCCCTAACTTTAAGTCCATTTTTCAAAAGCACCTAAATTTGGATGGAAAATAATATTTCGTTCTTTTAAAGCTTCAAATATTCTTTTCTCAGCCCTCTAATTTTTCCCCCAAGGCAACCAAATCCAATTTTAAGCAGTAATACCCCGTAGATATTAACTTCTAAATTTTGATTGGACACGAAATAATTATACTGCAAACCTATCTGGTATGTGTAAAACCGCGATAATTATTGGTGCTGGTCCGGCGGGGTTGACGGCCGCTTACGAGCTGATTACCAAAACGGACATTACACCTATAATAATTGAAAAAACAAAGGATATAGGGGGCCTTTCTAAAACGGTTGTTCATAACGGCAACAGGATAGACATAGGCGGCCACCGCTTTTTTTCAAAATCGGATATTGTAATGAAATGGTGGCAAAATATTCTGCCTTTGCAGGGTTCGGGAGCCAAAGCCGACGCCATCGAAAATATTCACTATCATCATAAAACCACACCTGTAAAACTTTCGGCCGCAGGACCAGATCCTGATAAAGCTGACGAGGTAATGTTAATAAGGAAAAGGCTATCACGAATCTTTTTCCTTAGAAAATTTTTCGATTACCCAATTTCTTTAAATAGGAAAACGGTGTCCAATCTTGGTGCTATCAGGATCGGTAAAATTGCTTTCACTTATTTGTGGGCCCGGGTATTCCGGATTAAGAACATCAAATCGCTTGAGGATTTTTTTATAAGTCGTTTTGGTACGGAGCTGTATAAAATATTTTTCAAAGACTATACAAAAAAGGTTTGGGGCGTTCCGTGCAGTAATATCGCAGCCGACTGGGGCGCCCAACGGGTTAAAAAGTTATCTGTTTCCCGGACAATACTTCACGCCATGAAATCATCGTCCCGGAAGGATAAAACAATTGATCAAAAAAACACCGACACCAGTTTAATTGAACAATTTATGTACCCAAAGTTAGGGCCGGGACAGATGTGGGAAACCGTTGCGCGGCTTGTTGAAGAAAAGGGCGCGATAGTTATTAAAGACTGTGACGTCACCGGACTTGATATTTGCGAAAACGGCGTGCGCGAGTTAAGCTATTTTGATCATACCACTAATTTGAAAAATGTAATTAAAGGCGATTATTATTTTTCGACAATGCCCGTTAAAGACCTTATTACAGCAATGGGCAATAAGGTACCAGAAAAGGTAAAAGCGGTTGCGCAGGATTTGCAATACCGCGATTTTATAACAGTTGGGCTGCTTTTAAACAAACTTAAAATAAAAAACGAAACAAAGATCTCCACTTTGGATGGCCTGGTTCCCGATAACTGGATATATATACAGGAGAAAGACGTAAAAATAGGGAGGCTACAGATATTTAATAACTGGTCGCCTTATATGGTAGCCGACATTGAGAAAATTTGGATAGGGCTGGAATATTTTTGTAACGAAGGAGATGAACTTTGGGAAATGGCAGACGACGCCTTTATTCAATTCGCAATTGATGAACTTCACCAGATTGATATAATTGACCGTGAGGAAGTGATTGATAAAACGATAATCCGTGTACCCAAAACCTATCCTGCTTATTTTGGTTCGTATTCTCAATTCGGCGTGGTAAGTGATTTTACCGACGAACTGGAAAACCTCTTTTTAATTGGCCGCAACGGGATGCATAAATACAACAACCAGGATCATTCCATGCTAACCGCTATGGCAGCGGTAAATAATATCATCACAGGCGAAAAATCAAAAAGAAACATCTGGGAAATAAATACTGAAGAAGATTTTCACGAGACAAGGAAAAACTAACAGCATTAAGTCTTGCTCATCAAGTCATCCCGAACTTGTTTCGCGACCTCTCAGGACAAACGGTCTGCTTGGTGTACATCTTACATACGCGCTTGCATGACGAAGACTTAGCATGAGGGATGCTGAAACAAGTTCAGCAGACACCTTTTAATTTTATTTTTTCGTAACCCTGTATATAAAATAATCCTCTCCATCTATAATTGCACCTTCAAAGGCCGCTAACTTATTGAAGTTGTAAACCTGGTTATCATTCACCGCACCATCGCGATTGGTAACCAGGATAAATTCTTTAAAACCATTTATATATCGGGATGAAGAAATTTCATCAATTAAAGCCCTGCGGGGATAAGGCAGGTATGCGCGTTTCCAGATACAGAAACTGCCGTATTGATCAAAATCCAAATAAAATATCTTTTTGCCAAGGTAACTACTAAGCGGCGGTCCGGCGTTATAACCGTCGAATGCCAGTGGCTGAGTATCTAAACGGTTTGCCTTTAAATAGTCGATGGTATTTTTCGCTTGTGAAAAGGGATGTTTATAATCCTGATAGTACATGTATGCACCTGTAAAAAACTGGTTAATCAAAATAGTATAAATAAATAAGCAGGCGCCCCATTTTTTCAGCTGATTGACACTTTCAACGGAAAAAATGGTAACGCCATCATAATGGGCCAGCCAAAGGGCAGCTATAAAATAAATAAAGAACAACCCAAAATACCTGCTGCCAGCCAGGCCGGACATCGAAAAGAAAACCGTCAACAACACCACTGGAGGAATATAAAACATGAGCGCTTTCCTGCTTTTGTAAAGAAATAATATAGTTATGATAAACAACAGCACAGCTAAGGTGATCACGATAGTATCCGGCAGGTATTGTATGTATTGTTTATCCCAAAAGTATTGTTGTTTAAGCGGCGGGGCAGTTATATATCCCCTGGCGAAACATTTCATGCCAAATGATATATCGTGATAATTGAACCATGATAAGCCGGATTTAACACTAACTATGCTGTCGCCGGGTATGCGCATCGATTGGTAAAGGGCGCATATCACACCAAAAACAAAAAGGCAAGTAAAAACGGCAAATCGCCCATAGAATTCCTTTTTTCCAATAGTATAATAAAGAAGACGCATAAAAATGCCGATAGCGGCAAATACATAAAATAAGTGCGCGAAACACATTAACACAACTAGAATACCGATGCTTATGATGTTTTTTGCCGGATCGGCCAATAAAATGCAACAAATAAAAAGCAGGAGTATACCCAATGCGTAATTACGACTGATAATGCTGTACACAAACAAAAAATAGCAGCCAAAAATTATCAGCGTTTTTATGGTAAGATTAAAGGGGGCATATCGTAAAAAGACAAACACCGTACAATTAATAACCAGTAGATGAAACAACTGCATATATATAGGCTTGGCCGAAATATAATGTGTAATAAAAAACAGGAAGGTATTCCATAGGGTAACGTGACCCTCATACAGCATGTTTTTAAAAACGTCGGTAATTGAATTACTGTCGCGGCCAATGGTTAATTGCTGGGCCTCTTCTAAAAATATTTCGTGGTGAAGCATTCCAGCAATCGAAACGGCGCCATATAAGAACATTACAGGCAAGATATATTTAAGCGGTTCCGGCTTTAATTTTATCACGATTTACAAGCAGTGGGTGTTGGTAGCAATACCAAATGTAACTAATTAAACGGTTTGACTATAAATGAGAGTGGAAAGATTGTGCTCCCAATCAAGCAGTGTTAAGTATGTTAGTTAAAACATTTAAAGGCGGACAATAGAAAAAGACCAGATTATATTGACGAGGAAATATGTCAAATATTTATTATTCTGTGAAGGTTTCAATAAATTAGGAACGATACGGAAACAAACCTAATACCAGCGGCAAAAGGTTGGTATTAGGTATAAGCCGGAATGCATTATTTATGATATTCGGCAGGGATGCAAAGTATATCGCCGTAGCCGGATTTCTTATTTTCAAACGCTTTGGAAGGATTTATAGGATCAACTACTTTATAATTTGCACTGATAAGAATATTTATTATTTCTGATGCCGATGTTCCGTTTTTAAGTAATAATTTATCGGAAAGCTCTGATAAAATTATAGGTCTGTATTTTTTGAGAGTTTCGACAGCATTTTTAAACACCAACATTTCTGCGCCTTCAACGTCCATTTTAATAAAACCCGGATTTAATGAATAAGTGGTCACCAGGTCATCAAGCGTGATACAAGATACCTTTTCTTCCACAATTTTTTGGCCGGCTATACTGTCATGAACAGGATTACCTATGGTAGAATACTCTTCTTTGCCAATTATCGATTTAATATTTAAAAAACCGTTATGATCTGAGACAACTCCTTCATATAATATTACTTTGTCTTCTACATTGTTTCTTTCGATATTTTGACGTAGCCGGTTAAGCGCGTTTTTAGTAGGCTCCACCGCTAAAACCTTTGCATTGTTAACCTGCTTTGCAAATAATATAGTATAAAAACCTATGTTAGCCCCAATGTCTATTATATCCCGGTCCTTATCAAGATAGGTTAAACAACATTTTACAAGTTCGGGTTCATAATTACCATAAATTGCTATTCTGCTAAACAAATCAGATTGAGCACCTATGCTGAAAACACCCTGAAATTCATCTAACTTCACAATGGGATCGCTGGCTAATAAAGGTATTATTGTGTTAATTACTTTTAGTTTGCGATCTTGTATTTTTTTAAGTGTCAAAGCTCTTACTGCTATTGCGGGTTTTAGTAGCCAATAAATCAGAGGGTTTCTACTTATAGTTGATTTTATTGAAGTGGTATTCATGTTTCTATGGAATTATTTATAAAGTAAGTCCGACAATGATGCGATTTTTTTGTTTGAAAACCAAGCTAAATAATCCTCCTATAAACAGCGAACCATTCCATCGGCGATGTCTCAGTTATTTATGCTGTAGTGCTTTTCTAATTTGATTATTAGCATGCCCATTTTTGTTGTCGTTTCATGGCTTATTGCTAAATAGTTTCTTGCGGATAATAGATGCTTTACGATATCTTAAGAGCGAAAAAGGCCCTTATATTTATCTCTTCAGCCGTAATCTCCTATATTTAAAAAAAGATCACCCACATGTTACCTTTCCCCGGAATGCCTTACGAACCAGCACCAGCCTGGTGCTTCCCTGTATTTGAATGCAGTATGTACCTGCTTTTTATAATTTGCCTTATCTACGCAATAAAACAGGGACCGCGAGATGTACTTTATCTGCTTGGTGGCCTTGCATTCGGCTTGGTGCTCGAGTACATGGAAGTGATGCTTAGCAACTATACTTATGGTCGGTTTACGGTTATGCTCGGCGCAAAACCCCGTGATATTCCGTTTTGCATTGGTATAGGCTGGGGTATTATTATGTATTCGGCACGGTTGTTCACCGACAGGTTGGCTTTAACCTTATTAGCCTGTGCCGCTTTAGATACTTTGCTTGCGTTAAATATCGATTTGAGTATGGACACAGTAGCCTATCGTTTGCATATGTGGCATTGGGACTGGTCGGGCACCCATCTTAACCCTTTAACTGCACAGTGGTTTGGTATACCCTATGGCAATTTTATAGGTTGGCAAACGGTAGTTTTTTGTTATTCAGCTTTTAGCCGTGCTTTTGAGAAATCCATAATGAAAAATAGGGCAAGCGTCTTAAAGTTCAGTTTAATAGCAATACTGGCGTTACTTTGTTCCCTTTTTGTTTTGTATACTACCGAGATTTATCTTTTCCCATTCCTCCAAAAACTTAACATTCTATCGGTTCATAGATTTATTGCAATTACGATAGCCCTAATGGTATTAACGTTTTGGGGCTGGCGCAAGAGATCGGTCTATGCAGGAAAAATACCCGGCATAGCCTGGATTGTGCCCGGATGGTTTCACTTTTCTTTCTTCTCCTGTTTTTTAATTGTAGGATTTTACACGGAGAATAAGTGGATGACTATTGCCGCATGCACTAACCTGCTTATAGGCATTGCCATTCACATTTTGCCGGTTTCTTTTAAAGGAGGGCAGTCATTAAGAAAAAAAGAAAGCCCGAAAGAAATTTACTCCTCCAAATAACATGCTACCTTTGAACCGTTGGTTTGTCGGCACTTGTAAAGCGTCGTATTCTTATCAAACAAAACTACTTTAGCGCCATGCAATACAAACTTCTGCAGTCTTTCGGTAATATTGATATTTATCTTTTTGATCAGTTGCTGAAAGGCACTTACGAACATTGCGATAAAGTACTGGATGTAGGCTGCGGGGGCGGACGTAACCTGGTATATTTTCTGAATAACGATTTTGACGTTTATGGTGTTGATCAGAACGCCGGGGCTATCGAAGCGGTTAAAGAATTAGCCAGGAGTATATCATCAAAAAGTTCATTAGAAAATTTTAGCGTTGCTGCTGCGGAAGACCTACCTTTTGCGTCGGGGTATTTCGATTTGGTTATCTGTAGTGCTATGTTACATTTTGCAAACAGTAAGGCTCATTTTGAGGACATGCTAACTTCTATGTGGCGGGTACTGAAACCGGGCGGCTATTTCTTTGCGCGCCTGGCATCGGATATCGGTATTGAAAATAAGGTGAACAATTTGGGAAACGGCCGGTACCTGCTACCCGATGGTTCTGAGCGATTCCTTGTTAATGAGCAGCTTTTGCTTCGATATACGCAAACACTAAATGGCCAGCTGCACGAACCTATTAAAACAACCAATGTGCAGAATCTGCGCTGCATGACAACATGGTGCTTGCAAAAGCTGTAATTTTGAACAAGACTAGATAGTTTGATCAACAGGAGCGGCAGCTTCTTTTTGTGCCGGTTTTCTTTGTGTCCAAAACCAATAAAACGGGACACCCAACACAATTAAACCCAAACCAGACAACGCTTCTTTTGGCTGATTATACAGCGTAATGCTAATCAGTGTTAAACAGCACATGCAAAAAATAATAGGGGTAAAAGGGTAACCAATAACCTTATAGGGACGTGGATATAAAGGATCCCTCTTGCGCATAACCATTACACCGATTGCTGTTGCACCATAAAAAATAAAGGACGAAAATATTGTCATATCGGTCAGTTGGTCGAACGTACCTGACCAAACCAACAGGATGGACCAGATACCCTGAAGCAATAAAGAAACAGAAGGTGTTTGATATTTAGGGTGCACCGTTGCGGCATGCCGGTAAAAATTATTATCGCGGGCCATTGCATAGTAAATCCTGGCCGAAGTTAGGATGGTACCATTGGTGGCGTTGAAGGTAGTAACCATTATCAAAACAGCAATAAATAATGCACCCCATTTGCCCCATATCGCTTTCATCACTTCCTGCGCGGCAATTTGGTTGGGGTGATCATTTATTTTTATCAGCGTGTCAATCGGTAAAATGTACAGATAAACCAGGTTCAATAAAATGTAGATCGAGATAATTGTCAGCATTCCGAAAGCTAACGATAAGGGGATATTGCGCTTGGGGTTTTTTATTTCTTCGCCAATCATTCCTATTCCATTCCAGCCTTCGTAACCCCAAAAAGCACCAAGGCTTGCTATGGTAATAGCTTTGATCAGGGGCCACCCGCCTAGCCCGCTACCCGAATTGCTGGCCGGCGTGGCAAGGTTATGTATACTACCCGTGTGTGAGCTTAAACCAGATATGATAATAGCGGCTGCGGCTGCCAATAAAGCGAGAGTCATAAATCTGTTTAATTTTTCGGCATTTTTAACACCCCTGTAATTGGCATAGCTTAAGAAAAGAATTAGTAAAGTGGCAATCAGTTTTACGGAGAAATTATTCACCAAAAAATATACGGAGTTGTCATTGTTTACCGATAGCGTCGGCAACGGGATAAGGCTGTTGAAGGATTCGGCAAAAATGTAAGCAAGGGCTGCCATACCAGCTGTTTGTACCACTACAAAATTTGCCCAACCCCATATAAAAGCAAAAAAACGGTTGTATACCTTTTGAAAATAAAAATACTCGCCACCCGAATTTGCGAACATGCAAGCCAGTTCCGAACTGCAAAGCGCACCGGTGAGGCTGATAACACCCGCCAGCCCCCAGCATAACAACACCAAGCCGGGAGATTTTAACGTGGCCGACATTACGGCAACCTTTTTAAAAACACCGGATCCTATAACGATGCCAATTACAATAAATATAGAAGACCTTAGGTTAAGGGTTGGTGATAGTTTTTGCATTAACAGGGAATTTGCAGGGGAAGATAACGAATAATTTAAATTTTTCGAAATCCGAGGCCCGGTAGTTCGGTTGGATACATATATCCGTCTTTCAATTTAAAACCACCTTCCACCAGGTCTTTTGCAAGGTCAAAACTGCCATCGAGATCAAGGTATTTGGTATTGTTGCATGAATAGGCCGCGTGCAAAGCGGCAGTGATGCTAATAATACTTTCATCGTTACATCCCCAAAACAAATCAATGCCCGCATTTTTTGCGATGATAGCAATTTCCCTGGCAGCACTTATACCACCGCATTTCATCAGTTTGATATTGTAAATCCCAAACGGCTGGGGTGGATTGGATAACTCCCATGCCGAAACCGGATCAAGAAGCGACTCATCTGCAGCTAGTAATTTTCGCTCTTTTTCAGTCAATTGCGATAAAGAATATTCTTGTCCAACTTTTACAGGTTGTTCAATTAATTCGAGGCCAAGATGGCTGGTGTTTTTAATAAATTTTTCCAAATCACTTATGGTGTACCCTTGATTGGCATCAACCCTTATTAGCATTTTGTTATTGAAAGTGTCGGAAAGCTTTGTTACACGCTCAATATCTGCATCAACATCAATGCCCGTCTTTATTTTTAGTATACGAAAGCCCAGTTTATAATAATCACCAGCGTCTCCCAGCATTTCGTTGATTTCTTTAATGCCGATGGTAACCGAAGTCGCTAAATTGTCCTTCTGACGACCATAAAAATCAAGTACCGGTATATTCAGGTATTTACAAAATAAATCGTGGAGTGCAATATCAATAGCAGCCAATGACCCCGGTAATTTTTTGAAATGATTTGAAGCGGAGTACACTAAACTATTAAATCCGCGAATATCTTTCCCTACCAATTCATCCAGGTATCCCGATTGCAGGTTTGCCAGCGTTTGTTCAGGCGTTTCCCCTACAACGTCGGCAGAAGGGCTGGCGGCGCCTATTCCTATCACACCATTCTCAAGAGTTATTTCCAGGAAAACAACTTTGGTATCCGTTATTGTTTTATAAGCAATGGTGTATGGTTTGGTAAGAGGCAGCTTATGCAGGTAGGAGTATACAGATTTTATTTTCATAATTAAAGTAGTTGCTTGATTATAGAGATAAGTTTTGAGACGCCTTGCTGTAAGGGGAGTAAAACCGGGATGTTATGCTCCGCTTCAAATTCTGCCTGGTATGCAAGCGCCTCGTCATTTGTGCAGTTTTCAGTGTTCAAGGCCAGCGCTATCACGGTTGATCCGTACGCTTTGATTAAATCAATTTCTGACTTAACGGTCGGCAATGGCCCCCACTCCTGATCGTCTTCGTAATATTTTCGTTTTGGCGCCACCACAAGCACCGTGTATTTTGCGTTTCCCGACACAAGCAGCTCCGACCCGCACGGTCCGCTCGGATTTCGCAGGGCCGACTGCCCTTCTAATAAAATTACATCCGGCTTTGTTTCATCGTGACAGGTTAATATCGCATGCGCCAACTCACCCGAGATAAAATCATTTAAAGTAGAGTCAAAAATAAATCCATAACGCCCACCCTGCATCCATCCTGTTTGGCCGGTATAAATCATTTGAGCGTTCAATCCTTCGGCTTCACAAGCCTGGCGTATCATTCGGCAAGTCGTTCTTTTACCCATCGCACAATCCATCCCTATGACGGCAACAACAGGTGTTTTTATTTTGAAAATCGCCGGCGTCCAAAAGTGCAGGTCCTTTTTTTGTTTTGGCTTGCGTATGTCAATCAGTTCAACCTGGTGTTCAGCCGCCAGCGCTGACAGGTACGGGTTTTCGCTTAAAAATTCGTGAAGGCCATTCACTATCGAAATTCTTTTACGGATACAGGTTTCAATAACCGGCATAAAGCTTTCAGGTAAAACACCTCCGGCGGTAGCAATCCCAATAATACAATATTTGATTTGTTCAATTTGGTCAACTGCTTCTTCAATCGTCGCGAGTACTGGAATTCTTCTATGCTTGCCATCCAATACCTCACCGGCATCTTTACCCGCTTGTAGGTAATCAATTACGCTCACTATCTCAAACCTTTCGGTCCCCCTGATTAATCCGTGCGCAGTTTTAGCTGCCTGTTCGGCCAGCATTCCGTTTGTTAGTACAATTGCTTTGGGTTTGGTTATTGTTTCAGGCATTTTATAAATAAAAATTATGGTCGATAAAATAGCAAATTTTATAGATCCATGGAGGATTTATTTTTGGATATTCAAAGTCTTATGAGATTAAATAACGGCAACGGTTTCAGAAGATTGCCACAGGAGGGGCCTGAAATTTTTTTAAAGAGATTGTTAAAATCAGAGTTATTGTTCGATTTAGGAAAGCACAAAATAATACATAGGCTTTAACTTTTCAATCATTTGTTAAATTCGTTTAAAATTTCTTAATTTCAACGGATTTGATCGACAAGATACCCTTTATCAAAACTTAATTGTACCTGTAATTTGTATAAGGTGCCGAAAAGGAGTATACAAAGAATTTCAATAAGGCGTTTAAAAATATTTGGTGATACTTTTTAATGAAGCAAGCGGAAGACATAACTTCATCAATAAATAAATACCAGTTCCTCGTCGGCGGGGGCGAAATGGCCGCATTAACACGTGATAAAGATTGGAGCGAAACACCGGTCGGTGATCCCGAAACCTGGCCACAAAGTTTAAAAACTACGTTAGGCATTATATTGAATTCCAAATTCCCCATGTTTTTATGGTGGGGGCCCGAGTTGATTTGTTTTTATAATGACGCTTATCGCCCCAGCTTAGGGCGAAATGGCAAACATCCTTTTATTTTGGGTATGCCTGCAAAAGAAGCCTGGCCCGAGATATGGGATATCATAAAACCCCTGATAGACCAGGTACTTTCTGGTGGAGAAGCTACATGGAATGAAGATGCATTGATCCCTATTTATCGGAACGGAAAAATCAGAGACGTTTATTGGACGTTTAGTTATAGTCCCGTGCATGACGAATCGGGAAATGTGGCCGGGGTATTGGTAATCTGTAATGAGACAACGGAGAAAGTTAATACGTGGGATTATCTTGAAGAAGATAAAGAACAACTGCAATCTGCCATTGAGGCCGCAGAATTGGCTACCTGGGATCTTAATCCAATCACAAACAAACTCTCAGGTAACAGTCGCCTGTTTGAATGGTTGGGTCTGCCGGTTGGGCGTGAGTTTGATCTTCAGCAGGCAATTAACGCTATTGCAAAAAAAGACCGGCAAAGGATTATTAATGATCTGCAGCGTGTTTTAGAATATTCTTCCGGAGGCAGATATGAAACTATATGCAGTATTATTCAACCACAAACACGAAAAGAAACAATTGTAAAAGCAATTGGAAAAGCCTGGTTTGGCCCTGATAAAAAAGCTTATCGTTTTTCAGGCGTACTTCATAATGTTACGGAGCAGGTGATAGCTCAAAGAAAGATTGAAGAAAGCGAAGAACGGTTCAGAACGATGGCGGAAGCGACGGATATCTTAATAGCTGTCGACGACGGAACCGGTAACGCTACCTATTTCAATAAGGCATGGACTGAACTTAGCGGCCGGCCAATGGAAGATTTGCTCAAATTTGGATGGATGGATCTTATACACCCGGAGGATCGTAAAGCGTTTGTAAATATTTACCTGAGTGCATTTGAAAAAAAGGCTCCGTTCAAAGTCGAGCTGCGAATGATGAGCAAAAGTGGGCAATACCGGTGGATGCTAAAGAAATGGATCCCACGTTTCCGACCAGACCGCACTTTTGAAGGTTATATAACTTCGTGCATTGATATTACCGAACGAAAGCTGGCCGAGGAGGAAATAAAGCGGTTTAAATTTATGACCGATAATGCAAGCGATCCGTTTATACTAGCAGACAAAAATGGCAGATTTGAATATCTTAATAAATCAACGCTCGATAAATGGGGTTATACCGCTGAAGAGGCCAAATATTTAACGGTAAAAGACATAGACGTTTTCTATACGAAGGAAGAATTTACCGATGTTTTCAATAGGGCGCAAAATGACGTTATCCCACTTCTCGAAACCGTACACAAAAAGAAAGATAACAGCCGCTATCCGGCAGAGCTAAGCGTTACAGGGTTGGTTTTAGGAGGTGAGCAATATCTTTTTACCATCGTAAGAGATATCTCCGAAAGGAAAAAAACGGAACAGGCTCTAAAAGACAGCGAGCAGCGGCTTAACCTGGTTATACGGGCCAGCGAACTTGGTACCTGGGAGCTTAGTTTTAATTCGGAGGAAACCATTTGCTCAGACAGATTCTTAGAAATTTTCGGTCATAAAAATAGAACAGGTGTGACGGCCTTGTTAACGATAAAGCAGATCCACCCGGACGACGTGGTTATTCGGGATAAAGCGATAGAACTTGCGATAGCTACCGGCGTACTTCATTACCAGGCAAGAATAATTTGGCTTGATACATCAATTCATTGGATAGAAGTTAAAGGTAATGTGTTTTATGATGAAATGAACCGGCCGCTCAGGATGATTGGCACTGCCAGGGATATAACTGAAGAAAAACGCCATCAGCTGAATCTGGCGGAAAGAGAAGAGAAATTCAGGCTGCTGGCAGATTCAATACCCCAATTAGTTTGGACCGCGGACGCGAAAGGCAATTTGAACTATTTTAATAAATCTGTCATTGATTATTCAGGTTTAAGCCTGAAACAGATCATAAAAGGAGGCTGGATGCAAATGGTGCACCCTGATGATGTAGAAGAGAACATCAACGCGTGGGCAGATGCAGTTAAAACCGGGGATGACTTTTTATCAGAGCACCGGTTTAGGCGGTTCGACGGAGAATACCGTTGGCAGTTAAGCCGCGCAATACCACAAAAGGATGCCGAAGGCCATATCCAGATGTGGGTTGGCAGCAGTACGGATATACAACAAATAAAAGAACAGGAACAGCAAAAAGATTATTTTGTAAGCCTTGCGAGCCATGAATTAAAAACGCCCATAACTTCGATGAAGGGTTATGTTCAACTATTGAAGCGAAAATATGACGATAGTAATGATCCTTTTCTCAAAAAGTCGCTAACCGTAATTGACAAACAAATCGCTACACTTATCGGCTTAATTTCGGAACTTCTTGACATATCAAAAATTAAATCAGGCAAGCTCCATCTCAAAAAAGAACCGTTTGAAATCAATGGACTTATCCGGGAAGTTATAGAAGAGGTAAGCCACATTCGTTCTGATTTCGAAATTTTATTTCCGAAGGAAAAAGATCTTTTAATAAATGCCGACCGGGATCGGATTGGTCAGGTACTAACCAATTTCTTGACTAACGCAATAAAATATTCGCCGGACTCGAACCTCGTAGAAGTCTCGACGAAGGTGGAAGCCGGAAACGTTACAGTTTCAGTTAAAGATGATGGCATCGGAATAGGTAAGCAAGACCAGGAACGGATATTTGATCGCTTTTTTAGAGTTCAGGGAAAAAATGAAAAGAATTTTCCCGGGTTTGGCATCGGATTATTTATAGCATCAGAAATTGTACACAGGCACCACGGAAAAATTGGTGTGAATAGTAAACCGGGAAAAGGCTCCATATTTTATTTTTCAATCCCTGTCGACAAATAGCACAAGAAACCGCCAAAATAATCTGTCGTAAAACACCCCCTAAATGGTCATGAAACCACCCAATGGATATTTTATGGCGGGGGTATATTTGTTACGTAAAAAAATAAAAAAATGAAAGCAGTTAATATTACACTTATTTTTAACGGGACGACCGAAGCTGCCCTGAATTTTTATAAATCCATATTCGGCGGTGATTATATCAATTTTCAACGATTGAAAGAAATGCCGCAGGCACCTCCTATGCCTGCCGAAGAAGGTGAAAAGGTACTTCATGCAGCTTTACCAGTGGGCAATTCTGTATTAATGGGAATGGATATGCCGCAAGGGAGAGGAGTTGTTAATGAGGGCAATAATTTTATGGTAACACTTGATACCAGCAGCGAAGAAGAAACAACCAGGGTGTTTAACCGATTGTCGGAAGGTGGCAAAATCACCATGCCATTAGGCCATCAGTTCTGGGGTGCATTTTTTGGAATGGTAACTGATCAGTTTGGCATTCAATGGATGTTGAGTTATGTAAACCAGCACCAGGCATAACAACACAATCCCTTTTTTAATATGAAATTTAAAAGTGGGTAACAGAAATGTTGTCCGCTTTTTTATGCTTCTTCCAGTAATCCATTTAACTTTATTTTATATTGCATTGGTAAAAAGCTAATTACAAAATGACGGGTATAAAAAGAAGATCGTTCATAAAAACATCATTAATAGCTGGGGCAGGCGCGGCCCTGGCCCCTCAAATACTGCTCGCAAAAGATTTAGAAGATCTCGACACCCAAAAAAACAAAAGAACGTTATCCGCAACGGGGAAAAAGATTATTGTTGCCGGCGCCGGCATTACCGGCCTCTGTTGTGCCTATGAGTTAATGAAAAGCGGGCATGATGTGATTGTGCTGGAAGCATCGGGCAGGTATGGCGGCCACGTTTTTACCGGTCGGGATGGACTTTCAGATGGTTTGTATGCCGACTTTGGCGCCGACCATATTACCAAACCTGGATATGAGCGATTTTTTGAATATGTCAATGAGTTTAAGCTAACGGCAATTCCATACCCTAATGCCGAAGGGTCGGAAGCGGCTGCAGATGGTAACCAATTAAAAATGATCGGCGGCAAATTTTATTCGGCCGAGCAACTCAAAGATCCGGCGGTTTTGACCGGGTTTGGATTTAATGAAAAGGAAGTTAAATTTCTTTCACAAAATCCTTTTTATGCACTGCGGTCATTTTACCTTAAACCATATTTAGAAAAATTCACCGATCCTAATCAACCCTTTGGCGTGGGATACGATGATTACGATAAAATCCCCATAACTGACATCTATAAAAAAGAAGGCGCTTCCGCAGCCGCCCTGCGTTTTATGGGCGGTAAACACACTTCTGCACTTTACGAACTTTGGAGAATGGCGATTATGGATTTTAGGGGTATACCCGAATCCGAAGGTGATACCTATCATCTTAAAGACGGTAATGAACAGTTGCCGATTGCCTTTGCTAAACGACTCGGAACGCGGGTAAAGCTAAACCATCCCGTAACGGCAATTAAACACGACAATAAAGGAATTACCATTACCTATAAAGCATTTGGTTTTGATGAAGATAAACAAATGAGCGCCGATGTGCTGGTTAATTGCATTACTCTCCCGATATTTAAAAATATTCCTATAACACCTGCATTATCGCCAGAAAAGCAATATGTGGTTGATAACCTGGCGTATTCGTCCCATCCGTTTTATGTTTTTGAAGCCAGTTCAAAATTTTGGCTCGACGATGGCTTTAAAAGCATTAATATGGAATTTGAACACCCCGACATTTCGTCTATCTGGTTGGAAACAAACCACGTTGATACTACGCGTGTGATATTAAAAGCATATGGCCCGGGCGGCCTTTCACCCCTGCGTGTTTTAGCAGCTTTCAGGTCGGTGTACCCCGGCAAACACGATACCATTGAACAATCTTTAACAAAGGACTGGACAACCGACAAATATGCACCGGTATGCGAAATGGAACCATTCCCAATCGGCGAGATGCATAAATTCTGGCCACAAATAATGTTGCCCGAGGGAAGGATTTATTTTGCGGGCACCTATGCTGATAACATGAGTCGGGGTATGGAATCATGTATTCGATCGGCACAGAGGGTAGCAGGAGAAATTAATAAATTGTGATGATGATGAAAAGATCAAAGCTTGTTTACCTTTTTTTCATTTCCGTTTTATTTCTATTTACACTCGTAAATTTCGCGAATCCGATTAAAGTCAAATATCCCCAGTCAGAAAATCATCCACCGGTTGTAAAAATCATCTTACCAAAAAACAACGATGTTTTTAATTTTAACGCCCAGGCTAATTACGAAATCAGCGTAGCTGATCAGGAAGATGGTAATTCAAAATATGACGAAATAAATGCGAAAGAGGTATTGCTTGAGGTGAAGTACACCGTTCTAAAATCAAAAACATCGCCACCAGGAACCAATACAGTTCCTACCGATCCATCGGGTTTGGCGATGATGCGCGTCTCCAATTGTTTTAATTGTCATAATTTCAATAGCAAATCTATCGGGCCTTCGTTTTACGAGATTAGTAAACGTTACCCGCTAACACCGGCAAAAACGGATTCGCTGATAAAACATATCCACGAGGGATCATCAGACATTTGGGGCAAGGAAAAAATGCCTTCGCATCCCGAATTAACAAAAGAAGAAATAAAAAGCGCCGTTCAATGGATTATGAAACAAGGGGCAAAAGCTGACGTCAGTTATTATACCGGATTGCAAGGTTCCTTTCATATATCACCACCCATTGCCGCCAAACAAAACGGCATTTATGTGCTTACCGCCAGCTATGTTGACCATGGCTTAAAAAGTGAACCGGGGAAACAGCGTTCAAGAGGACAGGATGTTGTTGTTATTTATGGGAAGTGAAAATTGAGATCATGGATAACTGTGTGGTGTGAATCGGACTTGCTCAATATAATTTTTATGCTTTTATCGTCGAAATGTTAAAGTGAAAAGGAAGTGCAAAAGGTTGATCACTTAAAAAAGGAGATGTGAAGTTTCAAACTTCGCATCCCCGAATTGAGTTATTGCGTCTTTACCTCATACAACGAATTGTGCCCCGTTACGAAAAGCATTTTCCCGTTTTTACCACCAAAAGTTAAAGACGTCGGCCGCTCTGGTACCTTTATCATCTTAATTTGTTTACCTGCGCTGTCATAAACATAAACCTGCCCGTCTGCAATGTAAACATTGCCCCGGCTATCGGTTATGGAAGTAAATTCACCCCTTTCAGCAAAATATTTAAGATTTGATACATAGCCCTTCGCATCCACATCAACACTTACTGTCCGTTTATCGTATTCGTCAGCAATATAAGCAGGCTTGCCCGGCCATACAGCTGCAAGTGCGGTTGACCGGGCAAGGTCGTATGCGAAGGGAATAATGGTCACCCCATCCGGGGCTACCCAACATTCCTGATTGCGGACTACAGCAATGCTGTTAAAATCATGAGAATCCCGCCATCGGTGGGCCGGATAAAGCGCTTTATATACCGGGTTAATTTTACCCATCGGTTCCTTTTTAAGCAGTTGGATAGTCTCATCAGGATTGTTCGGATCAATAGAATAAACCAATGTACCAAAGCCCGAGTTCCCCCATCCGCTGAACGAAGTTCCGGCGGCATCAGGCGGATTTTTAAATTCTTCGGGTTTGCCGTTCACCAGGTAACCCGGTTTAGGGACATATTTGAAAACAACCAGCAGGTTATCGTTTTTATCGCAAGCTAATGATAGCGGGTCCCAATGATAGTCAGCCAAAAGGCTGATGGAGCGCGTATCAGCCGACCATTTATATATGCGCCGCATGCGCGATTCGCAGAAATAGACGTTGCCCTTGCTATCTGAACATGCCCCTTCGGCAAATTCAAAACCTGTTGCGAGTTTTAAAGTTTTATCAGCACCAGCATTCGCCGACGATGTTTTATCGCCAATAAATAATCTTGCAAACTCCCATGGTCGCACCTCTGTATCGCTATTTACATCATATAAAGGGTTGGTAGTTGTGTATTTTATCTGACTGTAATTGTGAACATTTAAAAACTCTACATTTTTGCAGCCCCAGTTCCGTATGGAGGAGGGGTAAGGTTTTATCAGACGGATAACCCTGAAAGTGTATAAGTTGGCAAAAACCATATTGCTGCAATTTTCAAGCTCCATGGGCTGGCATTCGGTGCCTTCGCGGCTTTCTTCTTCCAGTTGAAGGGCATACACGTTAAAATTTGCCACATTATTAAACCTGATCTCATTGCGTACATGATGCTCAACCGACAAAGCATAAATATGGCTGGGTGTTGAGGTGTTCGAGATATAGGCACCGGTTGTTGCGAAGGTATTTGCGGTCCAGATGTTCATAAATGTACCACCGCCGCCGTTGGTTATCCAAAGGCTCCAGTATTGGGTGTCCCATGCGGGATCAATGCCTTTGCTGTATATGCCGGGTTTTGGCAGAGTTCCCGGCCTTTGCATGCCGCCGTGACCGCCAATAAATTTCACATCATTTAAAAGTGAATTTTCGCCCGACATCCATTTGCAGGCTACTGCCCTGGGGTTATCCGCATTGGTTGTAAGTCCGATTCCTGTTACTATATTCTGGCCGCCTTTCGCGCTTTCGAGCAATGCTTTTGGTCCGCCAAAGCCGCCAAAGGCAGGTGTATTATTTGCGATTATCAGTTGCGTTGCAATAGGGTTAAGGCCGATAAACACAGTATTGGGTTTTAACTTTATTGTTTCGCTCACTCTGTACCATCCCTGAGGGAAATAAATTGTATTATATTTATTAATGGCATCCTGAATAATTTGGGTATTGTCGGTTGTGTCATCACCTTTAGCGCCAAGGGTATTAATATTTACCCATGTTTCCATTGCGGGCAAATCGGGAATGTCTTTTTTCACAGGCTCGGGGAAAACGACTAACGGCTGTATATCCTGGATGGTTTTATAAACCGGATCAGCCTGCAGACTGTCCATCTGCAACCCATAGATAAAATTTTTAACCTTATACATTGATCCACTTCCTGGGGTTTGTTTTCCACTTCTGCGATAGCTTGCCAATACGGGCACATCATGGCAATCGATATTACGCAAACTGATTTGGTTAACAGCATTGTCATCGTTGCTTATTATTATGGCAGGGCCGGTAACTTTATCAAACCGGCAATTCTCCATAAACAGTTTTTCGTGATAGTTGGGATTAATGTCAATAACCGTCGGAACGTTCCTGGCTTGCAGACGTACAATTGTAAGCCCGGCCTCCTGGGTACGGATCGCTGCTTCACGCTGGCCTTCAAAATAAGTATCAACCATCATAAACTGCCATCCGGGAGAAGGCTTGGTGGTATAAATCCCATACTGGCCGCCAAAGAAACGAACATCTTCCATCGCATTACCAACGTCGAATAAGCCGGCTTTTCCGTTGCCAATACTAATATCCGCATGTGCTATAAAACTGTGTTGTGCAAAATGCGCCCGCAACGCAACGGCGTATGGGTTGCCATCTTCAATTTTGAGGTTGATGTTACTTAGTGCGCTATAAAATGTACCGGCACCGGCATCATGTACGGGATCGCCGGGTTTAGATAAACTGCTTACAAACCAGAACATATATTTTGCATGCCCCTTATCTGTGGTATCCGCTGTTTGAAAACCCGGCGAGTTTTTGGCCAGTATAATTTGAGGGCGGTTTTTTCCATAACCAATCAATCTTACGGCCTGTGGAACAAAAATGGTTTTTGATATGAGGTATCTCCCTTCCGGGATAAAAACGATGCCGAAATTATGTTTCGTTTTTACGTCGGCGATGGCTTGCTGTAAAGCGTCGGAAATGTCTGTTTTGCCATCGGCCTTTATTTTAAAATTCTCAGGCGTAAAATAAACCGCATCCGGGTCATCTAAACGCTGCTGGTAGACTGACCGTCCTTCTTCTATTTTTTTAGCTGTTGATAGTTGTTTGCCGAAAGATGGCAGCTGTGTTAAAAATAACACAACGATTATAGCGCTTTTTTTCAGGTTCATGCGATAAGAATTGTTTGCGAATTTTGTGTTCGAAATTGGTATGGCGTTGTGTGATAAAAGTAATCGCCTTTATAGCACTAAAATATAAACTATTCTTTTGGGACAGAATTTATCTGCTATTTTGTTACAACAACAATTCATTTGAGTAAGAGCAATCAACAGCTGTTAATTATTCAAAATATAAAACAGCCAAACTACATTAAACAACAATGCAAAATATTCTTTTTTTTGGAGACAGCCTTACCGCAGGTTATGGATTGCGCAGCCCGGCAACGGAATCATTCCCCGCCCTTATCGAACAAAAAATAAATGCGGCAAAACTGGATTGCCGTGTTGTGAATGCCGGCCTTAGCGGTGACACATCTGCCGGTGGGTTAAACAGGGCGGATTACTGGCTGGGTGGCGTAGTAAATGTTTTTGTACTTGAATTAGGTGTAAACGATATTATCCGCGGCGTCGCACCTCAAACTACGCTAAATAACTTACAGGCTATTATCAACAAGGTAAAAGCAAAAAATCCGCAAGCGAAACTAGCTTTGATGGGGATGGAAATACCTCCTTTTATACCAGGACCCTTTGCTACACAATTCAGAGATATATACAGTAAACTGGCCGACGCCAACAAAATGGCTTTTGTTCCATTTTTTCTGGAGGGTATTGCTGGCATTGGTCGCTTTAATTTGCCTGACCGTATACACCCAACTGCCGAGGGTTACAAAATAATTGCCGATAAAGTATGGCCCGTTATTGAAAAGCTACTTATTAATAACCCTGAAAGTTAAATTGACTCGCCCCTTTAGCGGTCTTGTTGATTTGGCTATACGATGTTCCCAATTATGCTGCAAATCGCCTTTCATTAGTAAAAGCGAACCACTTTCAAGATTAACCGAATATTTTTTATTGTGATCGGCTTTATTCCTGATATCGAAGCTACGAGCCTGCCCAAAACTAACTGACGCGATCACAGGGTTAATACCGAGTTCATTTTCATCGTCGCTATGCCAGGCCACAGAATCATTGCCGTCGCGGTAATAATTGAGGAGCACACTGTTAAAACCAATGTCCGCAATTGCTTCCACTGTTTTCCTTATTTGCAACAGATCTTTGGTCCACGGCAGAGGATCAAACTTTGTCCCTGAAAAAGTATAATCGGTGCCTGTATCCCCGTACCATGCCGTTAGTCGAGGTGTGATAATTGGTTTACCGTACATGGTAACTATTCTTTGTTGCCAGGGTATGTTACTGATAAATTCCGACATGTATTTATTGGCCTCCGCCTTATTAAATATGCCGGGATGATATTCTAAAAGGTCAAGGGGTAATACTACTGTTTGTGCTACCTCACCAAATATATTCAGTTGCTCCATCGTTATAATTAAAACGGCACAAAAACACCCTTATTATGTCTTTTTTTAACGCCAGACTTAACTGTTTTCTTAAGTAATTTTGGATGATAAATTAAAGTAATCTATGGAAAATAAGGAAAATGAATTAGTAAAAATTACTGAAACCGGAAAAGTATTAAATGTAACAAAAGCCTGCATCGATAATTCCAATTTTAATGATATACGTGCCATAGGAGTAAAGATTATCAATGCTAATTTGAGCGATCTCGAAATTGAAGGCGCGCAACTTGGCGGTGCCTACATACACAATATCGGTATGCCGCCCAAAGGCCACCCTTTTTATGATCCCAACGCCAAACAACGGCCTTTGAAATTTGAGAACTGTGATTTAAACAATAGTACACTCGTTGATTGTAACCTCAGCGGGGTAATTATAGACGATTGTAACCTTAACGGAATGAAGATAAACGACATATTAGTTGAGGATTTACTAAGGGCATACAAGAAATGAAGTACTTAGATTTCCAAATAAATTTATACTTTTAAAAACTTTGGTAATATTTGCCTGTTTATATCTGTACTAAATTATTATGGGAAAGCCTGTTCTTAGGTGTAATAAATGTTCTGCAATCTATCATTATCAAGTTAAACGTGATTGGATTTTTCGCTATATATTGTTTTTTTTGCCTGTTAAAACGTACTTCTGCGCCAAATGCGCAAAAAGGCGCAATGTGTGGATAAATGATAAAAAAGCTGCGGAATACGAACCGGTGTAGCAATTTTATTTTGCCGGTTTAGCGCCCCTTTTCATAAGCCATCCTCATAAATTTGCGCACCTCATCATTTATATCTTCTTTAAAATATAAACGCAAGTGGTGGTTATAATCATCGCTGCCCGGCACGGGTTTAATTTTATTGAAGCATAGGTTATCGTCAAAGGGTTGTTTAAATGGCAACACAACATCGATGAAGTTTTTGCCAAGTTGAATTACATAAGCAAATCTTGTGCGCGCAGCAAAGGATATCATTGATTTGGTGGGTTGTACGGTTACGTCGCCAATGAGCCGATATTCACTCACAAGATGATGAAACAGCTCAGTGGTGTGCGGCGTTTTCCCGTTCAAAAAATCAGACAAATCCTTTTCGTTACAGGAATGTACCTGGTTGGTGTTTGCAAATTCAAGATTACAAAGAGAACAGATCCACATATTGAAAGATAAAAATAGAGGTAAAAGCTGAAAGGTAAAAGGTTTTATTTTTAAAAATATTAAAAAACGCCCTCGTCTTTAGCTCTCTGCTTTTACCTTTCAGCTTTTGCCTCCGTCACTCGTCTTTCAAGTACTGAGTCGGGTTAGCGGTGTGAGCTTTGTAAATATGCCACGAAACACTTATTGCCGTCATAATAAGCAGTATTATAAGTGACATTATAAGTGGCAAAAATGAAACCGCCGATTCAGGGGTTACCTGGTTAAATAAATTGCGCATAATCCACCACGAAAGAGGACTACCCAGCAGAATTGCAAAACCTATTGCCAGTAAAAACTCCCGGTTAATCAGGTAAATAATACTCCCCATGCCAGCACCCAATACCTTCCTCACGCTTATTTCCTTCATTTTTTTACCCAATATCAGTAAGGCCAAACCGAAAATTCCGGATATTGAAATAATCATCATGATGATTGAAGCGGCGCCTAAGACCTGCGATACCTGTATAAAACCACTGAAATACTGATCAAATACAGTATCCTGATAATAATATTCGAAGGGTAAATTTGGATTTATGTTTTTCCAGGCTTTTTCGATTGCCAAATGTTCGTTTGAAAATAAGGAGTGAATCGTTTTAACGTAAACGTTATTAACTTCCTGAGGCTTACATCCCATTATGAGAAAAGGGCCGATTGGCGATTGAAAGTTTTCGAAATGAAAGTCCGCGACCTCGCCCACAACGCGGTAGTTATGGTTTTCATATATGATCGATTTCCCAATTGCTGTTACCCAGTGCATTTTTTTTAATAAGGTTTGATTAACCAAAACCGCATCCGTTTTGTCGGTTTCAAATTCTTCACTTAAATCTCTACCTTTTGTAATCTTAATACCCATTTGTGTAGCAAAACCGGGCAGCACGTTCATGCCCTGCACTGTTTGTTTTTCGCCACCTGTATTAATTATTAGTTGCTTCGAATAATTGCCGAGCGACTGAACGGATCCGGATACTGATAGTACTTTATTATTATTTTTCAGTTCATCCTTAAAAGCATTGAAATTTGCTGTCTTATCTAAGGTAACCACTACATTATCTGCAGGCGTGTAACCCCAGGGCCTTGATTTTACGTGTTTGGTCTCATTGATCACCGCCAGCGCGCATGAAATTGCTAAAAATGTAAGGAAGAACTGGACACTTAGAAGTGCTTTTCTGAAACGGTTGTTACTGCCCATTTTGCTGTTCCCCTTTATAATATTAATAGATTTAAATGCTGATATATAAAAAGCCGGATACGCTGCCCCGCCAAACGCCGATACGATAATTAAAATAAACAGTGCAATCCAGGTACGGGGATTATTAAAAAGATTTTTGGCCAAATCGACATGTGCCATTGTGCTGAAAGCCGGTAAGAAGATGAATTCAGCCAAAAGCAAGCCTATAATTACGGCGAAAGTACACAGAATAATATTTTCTAAAATAAATTGAAAAATTATCTGCCGCCGTAGACTTCCCATAACCTTTCTGATCCCGATCTCCTTTAACCTGGTTGAGGCAGACGCTATGGCTATGTTCATATAGTTAAAATAAACCATCAACAAAGTTGAAACACCAATAAACAAAAGAATAAGAAACCCGATTATGTGCGATGACGCAAAATTTTGATTGTTAACCTTATAGGCATGAAAATTCATTGATCTTAATGGCTGAAAATTATAACCGACCATCTTATCATCTAAATTAGCCGCGTTATACAATTTCAAGTATTTGCTGATTATATGTTGAATTGGCGCTAAAGCAGCCTCATCATTAACCTCAAGGAAAGTCATATCGACACTTTGATTCCAGTCACCCGGTTTATCTATTCCCAGGGCTGCCATTTTTTGGTAAGGTACCAGGGCAGAGAAATAGAACGAGGCTTCCGCTGGTCGTTTTTCAAACACGCCTTTAACAGTAAAGTTTACAATAGTTTCACTTCCATTTTTGCTCAACAGCATGCTGACATTTTTACCGACAGAGTTCTCTTTTCCAAAAAGTTTTTCCGAAAGCTCCTCCGTTAATACTATTCCGTCGAGGTCGGTAAAGTGTTGCTTATTGCCCCATTTTACCGGAAAATCAAACATTTTGTAGAAAGAGTCATCTACATAACTTATACCTTCCCTGAAAACATTATCTCCTTGTTTTATAACTACACCGGCGTACTTTAATCTTGTCATGTTCTTTACCTGCGCGAAATCATTTTTAAGCATTGGCCCCATCGGAGCAGGCGAGTTACCCCACAGCTGCTGTTCCCCATTTTTTTCGGTGATTCTCTCAATCACGTAAAGGTTGTTGACTTTATGATGAAAGTTATCCATGTGCATGGACCAATCGAAAAATCTGAATACAACCAAACAACAGCCCACTGCAAGAGCAAGTCCAAGGATGTTTATAGTTGACGATAGGCGATGTTTTGCAAGATTCCTAAAGCCTAGTTTGAAATAGTTTTTTATCATGATTTTTTAGATTTCACCGATTTACTCCCGACAACAATCGGGATGATTTCACCGATATTTTTTTGACTCTCAAATAGACTCCCAGGTTACACCCGTTTTATTCCAATCAACATGCGCCAGGTTCAAACTTTACAATGTTTACTCTGTCTTTAAATTCTTCACCGGACTAGCCAAAGCAGCCTTTATTGATTGAAAGCTCACCGTTAATAACGCAATGGCTATAGAAACTACTCCGGCTAACGCGAACATCCACCATTTAATAGAGATATGATAGGCAAAACCTTCCAACCATTTGCTCATAAAATACCAAGCTATAGGCGATGCAATTATAAGAGAGATCACTACCAGGATAACAAAGTCCTTGCTGATCATACTCGCAATGTTTGCGACACTGGCCCCCAATATTTTGCGGATGCTGATTTCCTTTGCTCTTTTTTCCGCAGTGAATAAGGCCAGGCCGAAAAGACCAATACAAGAGATAAAGATGGTGATAGCCATTGATGTATTTAACAACGTCGCTGTTTGTTGATCTTTTTCATACAATAGGGCTAAGGATTCATCATAAAAACGGTAGTTAAATGTTTCGGCAGGATAAATTTGCGTCCATACATTTTCAATCTGAGAAAGCGTTGACTTAATCATCCTAGACTGTTTTCCTTTCGAAGCCAACTTGATCGCGAAAGCGCCTTCTCTATCGGGTCTGTTAATGATACATAGCGGTGCGATAGGATTATGCAATGAACTTGTATGGAAATCTGCCACTACTCCTACTACGGGTACAGGAACAGGTTTACCATTCCAATACAACATTTTGCCAAGTGCCTCTCCGGGCGTTTTATAGCCCAAAAGCTTAACAAGGCTTTCGTTAATCACAAGTTCCTTCACACTGTCGGCAGGCTCAAGATTCCGACCAGCTATTAGTTTTATGTGGTAAAGTGGTATAAAATTTTCGTCGCCGGCTATCTGGGTCACGCCCATTTCTTTTACGTCGGTGCTTTTGAATTTTAATCTCATGCCCCTGCCGTTATCGGTCATTGGCGATACCCATTGAAGTGCAATATTATCAACACCGCTTATTTGCTTTATTTTTTGCGCAAATACAGCATTTTTTGCTGCGTTGCTGCCTCTTGGCGCGTCGACGGTGATAATTGCATCAGCGTTAAAACCTAAGTCTTTTTTGCGGGTATAATTAAGCTGATTGGTTATTACGATGCAGCTAATGATAAAAACAAGCGACACGGTGAACTGAAATACGATCAACCCCTTTCGAAGTAGCCATTTTTCGCCCCCTTGATGTGTATTTGCTCCTTTAAGGCTATGGACGGGCAAATGAGATGATAGTACAATAGAAGGGTATAATCCTGCTAATAACGTGGTAACTAACGTGAGTAATAGCAAAAAAATAATTGTTGAAGGTTCCGTAAGATGAAACGTCATGCCGGTTGGGATGAACGATTGGAATGCAGCAATTGATGGTTTCACTAACGAAACAGCCAGCAAGACGGCAAAGATTGTCAGCATTAATGTTTCCGTCATAAATTGAAACGTCAGGGCCGTCCGACTGCTACCCATTACTTTACGCACACCAACCTCTTTAGACCGCCTCATGGATTGCGCAGTCGACAAGTTTATAAAGTTTACAACGGCGAGTATTAAAATGAATGAAGCAATGCCAATTAATCCATACAAAGTAGGCTTATGAGCTGTACGGATTTGATTTTCTATAACGTTGGCATTGAAATGGATATCTGATAAAGGTTCCAGCCATGGGGTTAATTTAATTTGCGGACCTGCATGTGTTTTTATCAAGCTTAGCATCTGGGTATTCACCCTGCCAACTGTTGCGCCCTTAGCCAATTTTACAAACATCCATGTAGACATGTCGCCTTCATTCCAGGAGGTTGGATTAAAGTTGGCCTTTAAAAAGCTGCTTTGTATGGTACTGAATGAAATAATATCGGTAAAGGCAATATCTGTGTTTTTGTTCCATTCCCTAATAATGCCAGTTACATTTACTTTAAGAGAGTCATCATAAATTATCTGCCTGCCAACCATATTATCCAGCGGCCCAGAACCAAAATACTGACGGGCTTTACTCTCGGTAAGCACTACCGCAAAAGGAGCATTTAAAGCTGTAGCAGCATTGCCTGCGAGCCAATCGCACTTAAAGATATCGAAGTATTGGGGCTCGGCAATAATTTCTCCGCCAGCATCGAAATGTTTTGCAGGCTCGTTGCCATCGGGTACGCTTATTTTTGCATTGTAAGGTACCATGCCCGCCATAACCTCAATACCAGGTAATTCAGAGCGCCCGTTTTTTAGTAGCGGCATGGGTAACCGGCTGAAATGCAGTTTTTCCCCAGTATTTTCAGTCAGGTCTCCCATGACCCGGTAAATGCGCTCCTTATCGGGATGAAAGTTATCAAAGCTAAATTCGTAGCTTGTAATCAAGTAGATAACTATGCATGCACATATTCCTAAGGCAAGTCCAAATACGTTAACAGCAGTGTATACCTTATTGCGGTATATATTCCGCCAGGCTACTTTTAAATAGTTCTTTATCATGATTTTTTAGATTTTTCACATGTTGTTCGTTTTTCAATGGCGTTCAAGAGGGCTTCGCCGTTTCACTGATTTTTTTGTGATTTCACTGATTTTATGTTCTTGATCAAACCACGTCACTTGCTCCCCCTTCAGGGGGCTGGGGGGCTCCTACTCCGTCTTCAAACTCTTCACCGGGTTTGCCAGTGCGGCTTTAATACTTTGAAAACTCACCGTCAGCAAGGTAATAAGTATCGCACCCATAGCAGTTGCAGCGAATATCCACCAGGAAAGATCTGAATGATATTTATATTTCATCAGCCATCCATTCATAAAATAAATTGCGATTGGTATGGCAATAAACAGTGAAATAACCACCAGAAACACAAAATCCTTGGAAAGTAATTGCCACAGGCTTAATACCGATGCGCCCAGCACTTTTCGCACGCCGATTTCTTTTGTTCGCTGTTCAGCCATGAATGACGCCATGCCAAATAAACCCATACAACTGATGAAAATAGCCAGAATAGTGAAAAATCCTGCCAGTTTGCCTATCCGCTCTTCGTCGGCAAATTTTTTTGCATACTCGGTATCGATAAATTTGTAATCAAACGGGCTTCCCGGATCGTAACGATTAAACACCGGCGCAATTTTATCAAGAGCCTCTGTTGCGCTCATCCTGGGATTCATCCTTATGTTGGCAAAGTTTCCCGGAGAATTCAACAAATAAAATACAGTAGGCTCAGCAGGATCATAGGGCGAATCCATCACCATATCTTTCACCACACCGATAATAGTAAAATTTTTATACCATTTGATAAGTTCGCCAACAGGTTTTTTCAGGTTCATGTATTTTACCGCAGCCTCATTCACAATCAAGGCCGACGAGTCGGTCAAAAATTCCCTTGAAAAGTCGCGGCCATCTACGAGTTTCCAGCTCACTGTTTTTCCATATTCATATGACACAGGTATGGTTCCAAAATCTTCCTGCACGCCGGGCGGTTTGCCTCTCCAGGTAAAGCCTGATTGGTCTGACCATATACCCGTCAACGGACTCCCGGATTCGGATATCTCCACTACTGCACCGGTTTGGAATAGGTCGTTACGTACCGCACTAAAATGATCATGAATGTCGGTGGTATTCATTTGTATCTGCACCAACCCATCGCGGTTATATCCGACGGGTCTGTTTTTTGTAAATTGTACCTGTCTGAAAACCACAACTGTGCCAATGATAAGCGTTACCGATACTGTAAACTGCAATACAACCAATATCCTACGTGGCAAAGCAGCAAAACGACCGGCTTTGAAAGTGCCTTTTAAAACCTTAACCGGCCGGAACGACGAAAGATAAAAAGCAGGGTAGGAGCCTGCTATTACGCCAGTTAACAAGGTAAATAGTATTCCAAGCAGCCAAAACATTGCGCTGCCCCATAATATCGACATCTGTTTATCTGCAACCTCGTTAAACCACGGCAAAGTCAGCTGAACGATAACTATAGACAACATGAACGCAAATAGCGATACCAACAGCGATTCGCTGAAAAACTGTCCTATCAATTGGCCGCGTAGGGAGCCGACTGTTTTACGGATCCCTACTTCTTTGGCTCGTTTTTCGGAGCGCGCTGTGCTCAAATTCATGAAATTAATGCAGGCCAGCAGCAACACAAAAACGCCTATGATGCCAAACATCCAGACGAATTCGATTTTTCCGCCTGTATTTATCCCATTCTTAAACTCGGAGTGCAGCTCCCATTTACTCATGGGCTGCAGGAATAGTGTTGGCTTAAATGAAAGACTAAGTTTGTCATGTGCCGCTTCGAGTGCCTGCCTCTTTAAATATTCTATTTTTTTTGAAAGGTTATCGATATTTACTCCTGGCTTTACCTGGGCAAATACTTGCCAGGAGTTGTTGCCCCAATAATTTATCCCCTTTTTTAAAAAGGGTGCCGTTGTCATATACAGATCCCAGGGCGCCATGAAAGCCATGTCGTTAAATGTTGTGTTACGCGGAAGATCTTCGTAAACGCCGGTAACCTTAACATTCCATTTATTATCTATTTTAATTATCCGGTTCATTGGTTCAGCGTTGCCAAAAAGCGCTTTGGCCAGTTTTGCTGAAAGCAAAATAGAAGACTGATCTCTTAATCCATTGCGGTTGCCTTTAAGCATTTTCAACGTCAGCATCGCGGGGGCTTCCGGCTGAATGTAATTACCCAGTTGAGAAAGCTTCTTATCGCCTACAGCGAGAATATGCGCCTGTGTCCAGGTTGAGGCGACAACATATTTAAAATCACCCATATAATCCTGGCGAAGCTTATATCCCAGAGGAAGTGGTGTGGATCGCTGTGTTCCCCTTTCGCCGTTAAAGGTTTGATGCTGCATTACTTGTACAATGTTGTCATAGTTCTGGTGATATTTATCGAACGATAATTCGTCCCAAATCCAGAGTCCTATCAATATGGCAACTGCCATCCCAACGGATAAGCCTGTGATATTGATAAATGAATGCGCCTTGTTCTTAACCAGGTTGCGCCACGCAATTTTTAAATAGTTCTTTATCATGTTTTTTAGATTTCACCGATTATTGAATTAATGATTTCACCGATTATTTTGTGATTTCGCTGATTATATTCTTGATTAAATCATGCCTATGCCACTTGCTCCCCCTCCAGGGGGCTGGGGGGCTCACTCCGTCTTCAGACTCTTCACCGGGTTCATCAATGCCGCATTGATACTTTGGTAGCTCACTGTTAACAAGGTGAGCGCCATCGCACCTATGGCTGCAATTACAAAAATCCACCACGAAATTCCAGTGTGATACTCATATCCAAGCAGCCATTTGTACATAAAATAATAAGAAACAGGCGTGGCAATAAGCAGCGAAATCATTATGAGCACAACAAAATCCTTTGAAAGCAGCTGCCATAAGTTAAATACAGTTGCACCCAAAACTTTTCGAACGCCAATTTCTTTTGTACGTTGCTCGGCCATGAACGAAGCCATACCGAACAGGCCCAGGCAGCTTATAAAAATAGCCAGGCTGGCGAAAAATCCCGCAAGTTTGCCAATCCGATTTTCGTTGCCAAACTTTTTGGCATATTCTTCATCTACAAATTGATAGTCAAAAGGTTGGGAAGGGTTATATTTTTTATAAACACTTTCAATTTTAGCCAGCGCGTCGCTGACGCTTGTTTTGGGATTTATCCTCGCGATAACAAAGTCGCCTGCGCCACTCAACAGATGAAAGAGCGTCGGCCTTACAGGGGCATATGGCGACTCGGCTACCATATCTTTTATCATACCAACAACACGATAAGGATTGCCATCCCACTTTATTATTTCCCCGACAGGATTCTTTAGATTCATAAATTTTGCAGCAGTTTCATTAATTATAAAAGCTGCCGAATCAGTAGGATACTCAGGTGAAAGGTTCCTGCCGGCGGCCAACTGCCAGCTTGCGGTTTTACCATAATCATAAGAGATATCGATGTTTGGAAATTCAACGGATAATGATGGATCTTTGCCTCTCCAGTCGAAACCACTATTTGTAGAATAATCGCCGGTTGTGGGGCTCCCTGCTTCAGCTATCGATGCAACAGTTCCGGTTTTCAACAATTCATCTTTAAAAGCTGCAAATTGCTTATGAATATCGCCGGTGGCCATTGGTAAGGTGACAAGACCGTCGCGGCTATAACCTACCGGCCTATTTTTTGCAAATTGTATCTGGCTGAAAACAATAATTGTGCAGATAATGAGTGTAACTGAAACTGTAAACTGCAATACTACCAATACTTTACGCGGTATCGCCGCAAGTTTGCCAACTTTAAATGTTCCCTTTAAAACTTTAACAGGATTAAATGAAGAAAGGTATAACGCAGGATAACTGCCGGAAATAAGCCCGGTAAAAATACTAAACCCGATACCCAATAGCCAAAATACAGGATTATCCCATAATATAGACATTTTTTTACCGGCTAATTCATTAAAAAATGGAAGCCCCATTTGCACAAAAAGAAGGGCCAATGCGAAAGCAAAAAAGACAACCAGCATAGATTCGCTTAAGAACTGATAAATTAGCTGTGAGCGCAAAGAGCCAATAGCCTTGCGGATACCTACTTCTTTTGCCCGTTTTTCGGAGCGTGCCGTGCTCAAATTCATGAAATTGATGCAGGCCAGCAACAACACAAACACGCCTATAATACCAAATAACCAAACGTATTGAATCCGACCGCCAACAATAACACCGTTTTTGAAATCAGAATACAAATGCCAGTTTTTCATCGGATCGAGAAATACCTGTGGTTTTCCTTTCAGTTCGCCTTTATTTATTTTGCTTAATTTGATATCTCTGATTTTTGCCGACACTTTATCGATGTCGGCATTGTCGGCGACCTGGGTGTAAGCCAGGAAACAATTGCAGCGCCATGTATCCTGCTGCTTTGTTAGCCCGCGGACATTTGAAAATAATTGCCAGGGAGAAATAAATTTTACATCAGCGAATGATGAGTTTGAAGGCATGTCTTCATAAACTCCCGTTACCTTAACAACCTGGTCGTTGTCAATTTTCATCATTTTATCCATCGGGTCGGCATCCCCGAAGTACGCTTTGGCAGAAGACTCTGCGAGAAGAATTGACGAAGGCTCGTTCAATGAATTATAGGAACCCTTTAGCATTTTTACTGACAGCATGGGTAAAGCCTGTGGTTCCAAATAAGAGCCGCTTATGTTGAGTCGCTTATCGCCGGATGACAGTATATGGCTGTTATTCCAGGAGGCCATGCTGATATACTTAAAATCACTTCCAAAGTTTTTCCGCAATTCGCCACCCACCGGCCACGGCATGGTTTCTCCGGTTCCTATTTCACCATTTATGGTAACGTTTTGTCGCAGTTGGGTAATGCGGTCGTGGTTTTTAAAGTTTTTGTCGAACGATAATTCATCCCATATCCATAGCCCTATCAGCATTGCTACAGCCATCCCAACCGATAAGCCAGTGATGTTGATAAAAGAGTGTACCTTATTTCCTGTAAGGTTCCTCCATGCGATTTTTAAATAGTTCTTTATCATGGTTTTTTAGATTTCACCGATTTAGTTTGATTTCACCGATTATTGTGATTTCACTGATTTTATAATCTTCACTAACCTATGCATATATCGCCACTCGCTCCCCCTTCAGGGGGCTGGGGGGCTTTTACTCTGTCTTTAAACTCTTCACCGGGTTTGCCATTGCTGCTTTAATTGCCTGGAAGCTCAAAGTGCACATTGCTATAGCAAATGCCAGCAGGCCCGCTACACCGAATACCCACCAGCTAATATTTACACGGTAAGCGTATTCCTGCAGCCAATTGTGCATTATCCACCAGGCTACCGGTGCACCTGCCACAAAGGAAATAATCACCAGTGTCAAAAAATCCTTCGACAGGATAAATACCACGTGTCGCACAGATGCGCCCAGCACCTTACGGATGCCTACTTCTTTTGTCCGCTGTAAAATGTTGTAGGCCGATAAACCCACCAGGCCAAAACATGCAATTAATATAGCCAGGAAAGAAAACACGCTGAACATTTGACCAAACTGCCGGTCGCTGCGGTATTGGGCATTGAATTGATCGTCCAAAAACGAATAATTGAAAGGATCATTTGGAAAATACCTGGCCCAAACAGATTTGATGGCTATTATTGACCCCTGCAGATCGGATGTTTGCAATTTTACCGAATAGGCGTTACGCGTACCGGGTGACAAGCTGATCAATTGCGGGTCGATAGCTTTTTGTAGTCCTATCTGATGAAAGTTTTCAACCACGCCAATAACCGTCATGGTATCTCGGGTGGCAACTTTTTTTCCGATGGCATCCTGCGCATTTTTAAAACCAAGCACGCTGGCTGCTTTTTCATTCAATATGGCGGCTTTTTTGTCGGAGGGAAAAGCCTCTGAAAAATTGCGGCCGGCTAGCAGCTTCATTTCAAACTGAGGTATAAAATCATAATCGACACCAAGCCGGTACATCGTTTCCACGCCAAGTTCTTTATGTTCAAGACTTCTAAAGCTGTTTGTCCAATAAATTTCGCGACCCATCACATCGGTCGACACGGCCATCCTCTTAACACCCGCTATCTTCAAAATGTCTGACTTAAACGGTTGAAAGGTGTCCTGGTATGTAGAGTCTTTTATGGAATGAGCGCCATCCAGCACGAGCGTCTGGTTGATATTAACACCAAGTTTTTGGTTGCGCATGTAATTCACCTGTTGATACACTATAATAGTTCCGGCAATTAATATCACAGATATGCCAAACTGCATTATGATAAGCCCTTTACGCAGAATAAGGCCGCCCGAGGTATTTTTAAATGCCCCTTTTAGTACAGCAACAGGTTTATAGCCCGACAACACGAACGCCGGATACAAACCGGATAGTAATGTGCCTGCGACAAAAATACCCAAAAATATCAGCCAATATTTACCGGTCATCGAAAATGAGGGGATGTCATCATTCCCCATTAAATGGTTAAATGGTGACGTTAATACAAAAACGGCTATAGAGGCAATCACAATAGCCATAACATTCAGTAAGATATTTTCGAGCATAAACTGCTTTACGAGGTTAAACCTGTCGGCTCCAAGCACCTTACGTACACCCACCTCCTTAGCTCTCTCAACTGAGCGCGCGGTAGATAAGTTGATGTAATTTATCCAGGCAATCCCCATAATAATAAGGGCAATCAGAAACATGAAATTCACTGCGCTGCCGCTACCGTTTACTTCGGCTTCCTGGTTATAATTAGAATAGAGGTGAATATCGCTCAGCGGGATAGTGTAAAGCCAGTTTTTTACATTGTTTGCTTTGGGACCCGGACGGCTGTTTATATATTTTTCGGCAAATGCAGGCAGTTTAGCCTGGAAGTTTTGCAGATCGGTACCCGGTTTTAGTTGGATATAGGTATAAAAATCGTACCAGCCAAAAGCCGTATTGGCCGGGTTGTCCGTGTTGCCGACGCTGGCTAAAAATTGTACAAGTGTTGAATAGGACACCAGGTAGCTGATAATAAGATGCGAATTTGCAGGGTAATCTTTAAACACACCGCTTACCCGGTAAGGTTTTGCCCCGTTGTCATCCCTGGCAAGTAAAGTTTTGCCTACAGCGTCGTCTGTACCAAAATATTTTTTGGCCATACTTTGCGAAATAATCATTTGATACGGACCTGACAAGGCTTTTGCCGGGCTCCCTTTCACAAAGTCGATGCCAAGCATTCCGATGGCTGACGGGTCGGCATAGTAACCTTTGGTTTCGGTAAATTTTATGTTTCGCTGGTCGTTGCTCAGCAATAATTGGTCATCAATCAGGCGGCAGGTGTTTTGAACCTCCGGAAAGTCGCGTTTCATTGTTGGAGCAATCGCGGGGTAGGAGGTTGCCGATTGCCAGCTCAATTTACCTTGTTGATATTCATCCAGCCGGATGCGGACAATTTGTGGCGCATTTTTTTGAAAGGTATCAAAGCTGCGCTCCCGCGATACATACTGGAAGATAAGCAAACAGCAGGTAATACCGATGCTTAGCCCGAGAATATTAAGGGTTGTATACCCTTTGCGCTTTAGCAAATTGCGCAGGCTGATGGTGAAATAGTTCTTTATCATGGCTTAATTCATTTGTTCATTAGTTCACTTGTTCATTGGTGTTTCATTTTATTACTTTTCAACTGCCCACTGCCTACTCACTCCTAAGGCTCTTCACCGGGTTTGCCAAAGCCGCTTTTATACTTTGATAGCTCACTGTTAATAATGTGAGCACCATTGCGCCTGATCCTGCGGCAACAAATATCCACCAGGCTATTTCAGTTCTCAACTGGTAATTTTGCAGCCATTTGTGCATTGCATAAAAAGCAATTGGGGTGGATATCAACAAAGAAATAATAACAAGCCAAACGAAATCCTTTGTTAACAATTGCCATATAGTAAATACAGTGGCACCTAATACTTTACGCACACCAATTTCTTTGACGCGCTGCTCCGCCATGTAAATAGCCATGCCGAATAAACCAAGGCAACTGATGAAAATGGCGAGGCTGGCAAAAAAAGTAATGAGCTTGCCGATATGTTCTTCAGCAGCAAATTTCTTGGCATATTCCTCATCCGCAAAATTGTACTCAAACGGAACAGCGGGAATAACTTTTTTAAAGACACCTGCTATTTTTGGCAATGCCTCGCTGGCGCTTGTGTTTGGATTAATCCTGATGAATATAAAGTTAGGATTGCCGCCCAAACGGAAAACCGCGGGTTTTGCTGCCTCGTAAGGTGACTCCATCACCATATTTTTTATTACACCGATAATTTTGTAATCCTTGTCGGTATGTAACCACTTATTTTTCCAATGCAGTGTTTCGCCCACCGGATTTTGCAAACCCATATATTTTGCAGCAGCCTCGTTTATAACAAAGCCCGATGAATCGCTGATAAACTCACGGGAAAAATCTCGTCCGTCAATAAATTCCCAACCGACCGTTTTTCCATATTCAGGTGTAACGGTAAGGGTTCCAAAATTTTCTTCAATACCCGGGTCTTTTCCTTTCCACGTGAACCCTCCATTATGTGATGATACACCGGTGACCGGGCTTTCTGATTCAGCTATTTCAGCTACTGCACCGGTGTTTTTAAGCTCGTTTCGCAGTATTTCATATTTACTTAAATAATCCATTGATTTAACCGGTACTACTACCAGGCCATCGCGCGAATATCCAACAGGCCGGTTTTTGCCAAAAATTAATTGATTATGCACTATGATCGTGCAAATAATTAAAATGATTGAAACTGTAAATTGCACAACCACTAATACCTTACGCGGAACAGCAGCCAAACGCCCTGCTCTGAATGAGCCTTTTAAAACTTTAACCGGCTGAAATGATGATAAATACAATGCAGGATAGACCCCGGCCAACAAACCTGTAAAAAGAATAAAACCAATACTTATCAGCCAAAACCAGGGATTGGTAAAGGATATAGTTATTTGTTTTCCGGCTAAATCATTTAACAGCGGTAAAGTGAGCAGGGTGAGCAAGATCGCTATTACAAAGGCAAGCAATGTTACCAAAATTGACTCGCTGAAGAATTGTCCGATTAATTGCTTGCGAGCCGATCCCATGGCTTTACGGATGCCAACTTCTATCGCCCGTTTTTCGGAACGTGCGGTACTCAGATTCATGAAATTGATACAAGCAAGCAATAACACAAAGCAGCCTATGATGCCAACCAGCCAAACAAATTGAATAGGGCCGCTATCAGCAATCCCATCTTTAAAGTTTGAATAAAGATGCCAATTGCTCATAGGATTAAGTAATATCTGCGGATCAGCAGCCACCTCCTGCTTCATATTATCAAGATGCCTGATAACATTAAGTTCGGATTCTTTGACGTTAGCCTCAACTTTAGCACAGTCTGTATTAAGTTGAATTTCAGCATAGATCAGGAAGCGGTGGTCGTCCCAAGCCATGGTGTTAAGCTGGCTGTTGTTGGCAGCATATAAATCCCACGGTAAAAAAAACTTCGTTTCATGGAATTGGGTATTTTGTGGCAAATCCTCATACACTCCTGTTACTTTTACATTGGTTACATTACCAGGATCCCACGTATCGCTTACTTTTATGGTTTTATCAATAGGGTCATTACTGCCAAAAAGCTCTTTGGCGACAGAGGATGAAAGCAAAATGGAATGTGGATCGTTGAGTGCCGCCCATGAGCCCCTGATCATTTTCAATGTTAGCATCTCCGGTGCATCGGCGCTGATAAACTGCCCGACTTTTGATATTTTATTTTCACCCTCAGACAAAAAGGAGTGCCCAGCTTGTGTCGCGACTATGATATGTTTAAAATTACTTTTGTAATTGGTTTCCAGTTCGTTTACTACCTTATAGGGCATGTGATCCCATGCTCTTGTTCCACCCAGAAATTTCTCCGTTTGCATCACCTGAGCGATACGGTTATAATTTTGGTGATATTTATTAAAAGATAACTCGTCCCATATCCACAAACCTATTAGAATGGCCACAGACATTCCTACAGCAAGGCCGCCGATATTAATCAGCGACGAAGCCTTATTTTTTATAAGGTTCCTCCAGGCGATTTTGAAATAGTTTTTTATCATGATTTCTTAGATTTCACCGATTATTTTATGATTTCACTGATTTTATAATCTTATTAACCTATTTCTATATCACCACTTGCTCCCCTTACGCCACCGCTAAAGCGGCACGCGGTCAAAAGGCTGGGCGGCTTTTACTCACTCCTCAGACTCTTCACCGGGTTTGCCAAAGCTGCTTTAATACTTTGATAGCTTACCGTTAATAACGTCAGGATCATTGCACCCATGGCAGCGACAGCAAATACCCACCAGGTAATGTCGGTGCGGTATTGGTATCCAAGTAACCATTTATGCATAAAATACCAGGAAATAGGGGTGGCAATAAGCAGCGAAATAATTATCAGCGTCACAAAATCTTTTGATAATAACTGCCACAAGTTAAACACAGTCGCCCCTAATACTTTTCGAACGCCAATTTCTTTTACCCGTTGTTCTGCCATAAACATGGCCATGCCAAACAAGCCCAGGCAGCTTATAAATATCGCAAGGCCCGCAAAGCAGCTTGCCAATTTGCCTATGCGTTCTTCATTGTCGAACTTTCTGGCATATTGTTCGTCAATAAACTGGTAGCTGAATGGTGTCGACGGATCATATTTCTTAAAAATGGCCCCAATTTTTGTCAGTGCTTCATGTGCACTTACCAGCGGATTAATTTTAATGTCAACCGTATTTAATTTATTCCAAAATTGGGGTGTATAGAAAAAGGTTGGCCGTATGGGGTCATAAGGTGAATTGGTAATCATATCCTTTACCACACCGATGATTTTAAATTTTCCATTGCCAATCCATTCAATGGTTTCACCTGTCGGGTGTTTCAAACCCATAAATTTCACGGCTGCTTCGTTTACAATAAAGCATGTTGAATCGCTGATATATGCCCGGGAGAAATCACGCCCTTCTTTTATCTTCCAATCAATTGTTTTACCAAATTCGGGCGTAACGGACATGCTCACAAACTCCTCTTGCAGTGAGGGGTCTTTTCCGGGCCATTTAAAACCACCATTGGTTACATAAATGCTCGTGATGGAGCTTTCAGACTCGGCTACTTGGGCAACCGCCCCGCTTGCCAAAAGATCGTTTCGAACAGATTGGTATTGTTTGTTAATATCGTCCGTTTGAAGTGAAACAGTTATGATACCATTGCGGCTGTAGCCGACAGGCCGGTTCTTGGCGAACTGTATTTGTTGAAAAACTATGATAGTGCCGATGATAAGCACAACCGAAACTGAAAATTGTACAACCACGAGTACCTTGCGGGGTACAGCTGCCAGCCCACCCACCTTGAACGTGCCTTTTAATACTTTTACCGGGCGAAAAGATGATAAATATAAGGCGGGGTAACTGCCTGCTATGATACCGGTAAATAGTGTAAACGCAATACCACATAACCAAAACAATGGATTACCCCATAAAACAGACATCTTTTTGCCTGCGATATCATTAAATAACGGGAGGCATAACTGCGCGATAATAAGCGCTAGCAGAAAGGCGGAAACAGAGATGAGCAGGGATTCGCTATAAAACTGGGTAATAAGCTGGCCGCGAACAGAGCCAATGGCTTTGCGGATACCAACCTCCCGGGCCCTTTTTTCGGAACGGGCAGTACTTAAATTCATAAAGTTTATACAGGCCAACAGCAGCACAAAAACACCGATTATCCCAAACAGCCAAACATATTGAATACGGCCGCTAATGCTAATGCCATTTTTAAAATCGGAATATAAATGCCAGCGGCTCATGGGATGAAGAAATATCTCCGGCCTGAACCGAGCGTCGGTATTGTTTTTGCTTTTGAGCGCATCAAGTTTTACATTCTTAATTTTTGCCGAAAGTTGGGTCATATCAACATTATCAGCAACCTGTACAAATGTTTGAAACCAGCTTGCTCCCCAGGGGTTATTAAACCGGGTGGCATAATGCTCGCTGATTGCAAGTAATTGAAAAGGGGCTATGTAAGTAAGATCGCCGAAAGAGCAGTTTTGAGGCAAGTCTTCATATACGCCGGTGACTTTGACATTTAGTTTCTTATCAATTTTAATTAACTTGTTTATAGGATCGGCGTCACCAAAAAAAGACTTTGCAACAGTTTCCGAAAGCAAAATCGACTCCGGATCATCCAACCCTTTCCGACTGCCTTTCACTATTTTTAATGAAAGCATATCAATGATGCCCGGTTCCATATAATTGCCCGTTTCATTCAGATTTTTTTCACCATATGATAAGATATGCCCTCCGGTCCATGAGGTCATGATAACATGCTTAAAATTGCTGCCGTAATTGGTACGCAACGCCGGGGCCAGCGGTAAACCCTCAGAGTCCCAGGTTTGCGTTTCATTATTTATCCATTGGTTTTGCATTGCTTTTGCAATACGACCATAGTTTTTAAAGTTGGTATCAAAAGATGTCTCGTCCCAAATCCACAAACCAATTAATATAGCCACAGCCATGCCAACGGCAAGGCCACCAATATTAATTAGAGAAGAAACCCTATTATTAATCAGGTTCCTCCAGGCGATTTTAAAATAGTTCTTTATCATGATTTTTAGATTTCATCGATTATCGTTTTGTGATTTCACAGATGATGTTTGATTTCACAGATTTTAAAGTTCTACTTAACTCAATGCTCATTATTTATGTCTATAGCCACTTGCTCCCCCTCTAGGGGGTTTGGGGGGTTATTCCGTCTTCAGGCTCTTCACAGGGTTTGTCAACGCCGCTTTCACAGATTGATAACTTACCGTTACCAACGTAATAGCCATAGCGCCTAAGGCCGTTATTGCAAATATCCACCAGTTTATTTCGGTACGATATTGATATTTCTGCAGCCAGCCATGCATAAAATAGTAGGCAATAGGTGATGCAATAAACAGCGATATGGTAACCAGTAACACGAAATCTTTTGAGAGCAGTCCCCACAGGTTGAACACCGACGCCCCCAATACCTTACGCACACCTATTTCTTTTATTCGTTGCTCAGCTACGAATGATGCCAAACCGAAAAGACCCAGACATGAAATGAAAACAGCGAGAATAGCAAACAGGGTGGCAAGCTTGCCTATGCTTTCTTCTGCAGCAAATTTTGATGCATACTCTTGGTCAGCAAATTTGTATTCAAATGGCGCTGAAGGGACTATCTTTTTGAAGACGGCTTCAATTTTAGGCAAGGCCTGACTGACGCTTACTTTTGGATTGATTTTTATATTTATCAAATTGGTGCCCACATGGCCCTTTATCATAAAAACTGTAGGGATTGGAGGGGCATAAGGTGATTCCATGACCATGTCTCTTACAACCCCTATAATTTTATAATGCTTTACCGGCTGGTTCTGGAACTTCCAGCTTACCGCTTCGCCGACCGGATTTTTCAAACCCATGTATTGAACAGCGGCCTCATTTATCACCACTCCCGACGAGTCTGTTGTAAAATCCCTTGAAAAGTCCCGGCCGGCTACAAACTTCCAGCCGACTGTTTTTCCATAGTCAAACGAAACGGGCAAGGTGCCGAACGAGTCGTCCAGATGAGGGTTTTTACCTCTCCAGGTAAAGCCGCCGTTACCAGATGCTATTTCGGTAACTTTTCCAAATGATTCGGACATTTCGTAAACCGCCCT
>DASYEP010000062.1:0-32363 GCA_036498965.1 Mucilaginibacter sp. | reverse complement strand
GATAACGGAGACGACGGTGCATGTAACCTTCCGGGAGATAGAATGGGAGCATATAGACGGGGGCCAGAGCATCATCGGCAAACCGATACCGACGCTAACGATATATATACTGGATAAAGACGGGCAATTGGCACCGGTAGGAGTAGCGGGAGAACTGCATGTTGGTGGAGCAGGTTTGGCACGGGGTTATCTGAACCGCCCTGAACTGACCGCAGAACGATTTATCGCCAACCCGTTTACAACAGAAGCTGGACAAAGGCTATACAGAACAGGCGATTTGGGCAGGTGGCAAGCGGATGGCAATATAGAATACCTGGGACGTATAGATGACCAGGTAAAGATCAGAGGATTTCGGATAGAACTGGGTGAGATAGAGAATGCGCTAAACCAGAGCGAACAGGTAAGCCAGGCAGTAGTGCTGACAAAAGGAGATAGTACAAGCAAGCGTCTGGTAGGTTATGTAGTACCCACGGGAGCATTTGACAAGCAGGAAATACAAAACTACTTAAGTACCAAGCTGCCGGACTACATGGTGCCGGCCCTTTGGGTAGAACTGGAGAGTATCCCACTAACCTCAAATGGGAAGGTAAACAAAAAAGCCCTGCCTGATCCTGAACTGGCGGATATGGTGGCAGAATATGTTGCACCACGAAATGCAACAGAACAGGCACTTGCAAATATCTGGCAGGAATTGCTGGGACTGGAAAGAGTAGGCATATATGACAACTTTTTTGAGCTGGGAGGCCATTCCCTGCTGGCAATGAGGGTGATATCTGCTATCCGGAAAGAACTGAACGTCGAATTAAGCATACGGGAGTTGTTCGTTTACCCGGTGATAGCCAGCCTTAGCGCAAATCTTGACAAACAGAATAAAGGATCTTTGCTGCCTTCTATAGTTGCTGAAGATCGCCCTGAATATATTCCGTTATCATTCAGTCAGGAACGGCTATGGTTTATCGATCAACTGGAAGGAAGTGTTCAGTACCACATGCCAACTGTACTCCGGCTGAAGGGCGAATTAAATTATGAAATATTAGCGAATACCCTTTGGACAATCATCAACCGTCATGAAGTATTACGAACAGTAATTCTTGAACATGAGAGTGAAGGCTATCAACAGATTATGTCTGCAGATGACTGGAGATTGGATATCACAGAAAAGTTGGAGGGCGGCGAGAAGGCGTTATCTGCATACATAGGAGGATTGGTCACCAAACCGTTCAATCTTTCAAAAGATTACATGCTGCGTGCTAACCTGATAAAGGTAGACAAAGATGATCATATACTGGTTGCTACAATGCACCATATCGCCTCTGATGGTTGGTCGTTATCTGTTCTGGTTAAAGAAGTAATAGCTCTATACGAAGGGCATTTGGCAAATGTACAGACAACTTTACCTGCGCTTCCTGTGCAGTATGCCGATTATGCAATCTGGCAGCGAAAATATTTACAGGGAGAGTTGCTGGACAATAAACTATCGTATTGGAAGACGAAACTAAAGAACGTTGCAACATTACAACTCCCTTCTGATTACAACCGTCCGACGGTTCCCAGCTCACGCGGTGCTAAAGTAGGTCGTAAAATAGATAATGAGTTATCTGCTCGCCTACTGAGCTTAGCCCACCAGCAAGGAACTACATTGTATATGACTCTGCTGGCCGTATTTAAAGTACTACTATACCGGTACAGCGGTCAGGAAGATATTTGCGTAGGTACGCCGATAGCCGGCAGAAACCGACAGGAGTTGGAAGGGTTGATTGGTTTCTTTGTTAACACGCTGGCCATGCGGAGCCAATTAAGAGCGGATATGTCATTTAATGAGTTGTTACAGGATGTAAAAACTACAACATTAGAGGCTTATAGTCACGAGGATGTGCCTTTTGAAAAGGTGGTTGATACAGTTGTGAAGGTGCGCGACAGGAGCAGAAACCCGTTGTTCCAGGTAATGTTTATATTGCAAAACACACCCGATGTACCTGAATTGAAGCTTGGCGGGTTGACCTTATCAGGAGAGGGCAATCAGCGTACTACCAGCCAGTTCGACATCACATTTGTAGTTAACGAAACCAGTTCCGGTATACAGCTATCGGTAGAATACAGTACCGACCTTTACAGGGAAGCGACGATAGATCGGATGATAAGCCACTATATTAACCTTCTCAGCTCAATTGTGACCTCGCCTGCAGTAAGCGTGAGTCATTTGAGAATGCTAACAGAACGGGAAGAGCAAACCTTGTTGGAGAGCTTTAACGAAACTGCGGCGGAATTTCCGAACAACAAAAGCATAATAGATTTATTTGAGACTCAGGTAGAGAAACGGCCTGAAGCTGTGGCGGTTGTATTTGATGAGGAGCGTTTAACATATAGCGAACTGAACAGGCGATCAAACCAGGTGGCACATTTTTTACAAAAGCAGGGCATAACTGCGGAAACGCTGGTGCCTATCTGCGTAGAGCGGAGTCTGGAAATGCTGATAGGCATACTGGGAATTATGAAAGCTGGTGGAACTTATGTTCCTATTGATCCCGATTACCCGGCGGATAGAATCAGCTACATGCTGGAAGACTCGGGGGCAGAACTGGCGTTGAGCAGCAAAAGCAGCCGGGAGAAACTAGGGGCTGCCAGCATTCGGATAATTACACTTGACGAAGATTGGGCGGAGATTGCAAAAGAAAAAGACAGCAATCCTACGACAAGAGTTAGTGCTGACCAGCTGGCCTATGTGATTTACACCTCCGGATCAACAGGCAAACCAAAAGGGGTGATGATTGAACACGGGAGCGTGGTGAATCTATTGGTCAGCATTGCCAAAGAAGTTGATTTTACCGTATCCTCGAAATTTTTATCAGTAACCACTTATAGCTTTGATATTTGTTACCTGGAGCTGTTTGTGCCGCTGATTAGCGGAGCAGAACTGGTTATTGTACCGAGAGAAACAGCTTCAGATGGTTTCAGATTAATGGAAAGCCTTGCAACACAGCGCCCAACGCATATGCAGGCTACGCCGTCTACCTGGCAAATGCTGGCAGATGGCGATTGGAAGAACGAAGAGCATGTTAAAATGCTGATCGGCGGCGAAGCTGTTAAAGAAGGCATCAAGGATTATCTTGCAGGAATAGGTGAAGTGTGGAATGTATACGGACCTACTGAAACGACAATTTGGTCAGCAATAAAAAAACTGTCAGGAGACGAAAAAGTAACCATCGGCAAACCGTTATCGAATACGCAGATCTATATTATCAGCTCGGAAAATGAATTAAACCCGGTTGGCGTTAACGGAGAGATCTGCATTGGAGGAGCCGGGCTGGCACGGGGATACTGGAGGCGGCCGGAATTAACAGCAGAGAAATTCATAGAAGATCCATTCACAAAGAATAATGCAGTAAGGTTATACAGGACAGGGGATTTGGGCCGCTGGTTGCCTGATGGCAACATCGAATGCTTAGGCAGGATAGATGATCAGGTAAAGATAAGAGGTTACCGGATAGAATTGGGAGAGATTGACAGTGTACTAAATCAAATTGAGCAGGTAAAACTCGGTGTAGTAGTGGCTAAGGCTGACACCAATGGCAATAAGCGTTTGGTGGGATATGTAGTGCCAAAGGAAACGTTTGATAAGCAGGCAATACAAAGTTATTTAGCTACAAAGCTGCCCGAGTTCATGGTACCCGCGTTATGGGTTGAACTGGACCAAATTCCATTAACGGCAAATGGGAAGATCGACAGAAAAGCACTTCCTGATCCGGGATTAGCGGAGGTAACTGCGGAATATACCGCGCCACGCAATAACAACGAGCTGGTGTTAACAAACATATGGCAAAGGCTATTGGGAATAGAACGTGTAGGCATATATGATGACTTTTTTGAGTTAGGCGGGCATTCGTTATTGGCGATGCGCATGATAGCTAACATCCGGAAATCACTGGGAATTGGCTTGCCAATTGGCGACGTATTTGTTTATCCTAATATAGCCGGACTTGCCAAACGGTTAGAATCTGAGCATAAAAACACAGTGCCGTTATTGATCCCAATGAAAACAACGGGCAACAAACCAGCTCTCTATATAGTTTGTGGTTCTGGAGGAACGGTGTTAAAATTTGCCAATTTTGTAAAGATGCTCGACGAGGATCAACCGGTATATGGGTTACAACAACCTACCGATAGTAATGACTTGAAAGACATCCCCAATACAACAGAAGGGATTGCAGAAATGTATGTTAACGCGATTTTAAAACAAAACCCTAATGGGCCATACGCCTTATCGGGACATTGCTTCGGCGGTAAAATTGCCATTGAAATGGCCAAACAATTGAAAGCAATAGGTAAAAAAGTGTCGTTGGTGGCCTTATTTGACGTATACACGCAAGACGTTGATGACATCGTGGTAGCTAAAATCAATAATTATTATAATATAGGTGTTATCATTCGAAAAGGATTTTCGAAAATTTTGTTAAAAGCGAAATTCGAAACGTTCTTGCTGCTGAAGCACCCTAAACAATCTTTGCAATACAAAATAAGAAAACTAAAATCACTTCTGCGGATGGAGGAAACAGATATTGGTGAACTGGAAGTGGAATTTAACAAGGTAACGGATATATTTAAAATGGCCTCCGTTAAATATCAAATGAACCCGTATGATGGTGAAATATTGGTTTTTTATGCAAAGGAAAGGCACTACTTTTCTGATTGGAACAGAGGAATATTATATAAAAAGATGAGTGTAAGTGATGATAGAAAATACTCCTGGAAGAAATATGTGAAATCCGTCAAAGTTTATGAAATTGATGGGGAGCATTCCACCATTTTCGACCCGAAAAACGCTGCGGAGTTTTCCCGGATATTACAGCAGCATTTAAAACATGGGTTTAATTTACCAGCATAAACAGGGAGTTAGAAACTAAGATTTAATTAAAATGAGAGGTAATTATCAGGCCACTATAATTATCTCTACGATTAATATATTATGGCAAAAGTATTAAATGATTCTTTTTTTAATAACAAGGAACCGGCAAAGAAAAAAGCCGAAAAACTAACCATAGGAGATCGGTTAAAAGCTTATAAAAACCTTCCCAGGTTTTTTATGCTCGTATGGCGGACAAATCCTTTGTTAACATTTATCACAGCCTTTCTACGCGTTGTACAGGCATTTTTGCCAATCGCAACGCTTTGGGTTGGCAAAACCATCATTAATCAACTTGTCTTTCTTATACACAACAAACTTCACATCAGCGACCAAACATGGATGTGGCCTCATTTATGGAAGTGGGTAGTTATCGAATTCGTTTTGGTGATATTTATAACATTTTTGAGTAAAATAATATTACTGATAGATGATTTGCTTGGTGAGCTCCTTACTAATAAAACTAATGAACAGATTATATCCCATGCCGCTACACTTGATCTGAGCCAGTTTGAAGATTCAATATTTTACGACAAGCTCGAAAGAACCCGTCAGCAGGCCGTCGGCAGAAAGGCGCTGTTATCACAGCTTTTCAGCCAGGTTCAGGATATGATTACCATGATTTCGTATATCGGAATTTTGATAGCTTTTCAGCCATGGATTGTTTTGCTGTTAGCTGTTTTTTTTATCCCTTCTATTTTCGGTTCGGCTTATTTTAATTCTAAGAATTATTTGTTGTTTCGTAGCCAAACCGAGAAAAGAAGAGAGCTTGACTATCTGAGTTTGGTTGGATGCAGCGAAGCTACTGCTAAAGAGATTAGGTTATTTAATCTGCCTGCGTTTTTCATAAAGAGATACCGGCAAATAGCAAAAAATCTGTACAAGGAGAAGCGGGCACTTGGCATAAAGCAGTATTATGTGGGATCCTTGTTGAATGTTCCGGGGGCCGTAGGCTTTTATATTTCATTTGTATATATTATTAATCAGGTCCTTGTAGGAGTATTAACAATAGGTGGATTAACTTTATTACTGGGAGCGATCAGGAGTCTGGGATCTATTGTTCAAAACAGCGCAAAACGTTTAAAAGACATAGCTCAGGGAGCTTATTATCTTCAGGACTTTTTCGACTTTTTTGACATTAAACCCAATATAACTAAGACACTTAACCCAAGGCCTTTTCCTCAACCCATTGAAACAGGCTTTACCTTTGAGAATGTTGGTTTCAAATACCGCAACTCGGAAAAATGGGCGAACCGCCGTTTAAATTTTACACTTCGCCCGGGCGAGAAACTGGCTCTGGTTGGAGAAAATGGTGCCGGGAAGACAACCCTGGTAAAATTATTGGCACGGTTGTATGATCCGACGGAAGGGAGAATTTTGCTCGATGGATATGACTTAAAGGAATATGATTTGACCGAATTGCGAATGCAAATGGGCGTTATTTTCCAGGATTTTATTCGTTATCAGCTTACAGCAGCAGAGAATATTGCGATAGGGAATATTGACGAAGAAAAAAATCAGCAGCTTATTGAAAACTCGGCTAAACAAAGCCTTGCTAATGTAGTTATTGAAAGACTTCCTGAAAAGTACGATCAAATGTTAGGGCACTACTTTATTAATGGCTTTGAATTATCCGGAGGCGAGTGGCAAAAGGTGGCATTGGCGCGGGCTTATATGCGCAACGCTCCTATAGTTATTTTAGATGAGCCTACCGCAGCTTTGGATGCTAGAGCAGAATATGAGGTTTTTAAACGCTTTTCGGAAATGACTCAAAACAAAACAGCCGTGCTTATTTCGCACAGGTTTTCAACAGTACGTATGTGCGACCGCATTCTTGTTTTGGACAAGGGAGAAATACTTGAAATTGGGACTCACGACGAACTTTTGGAAAATAAAGGGCGCTACGAAGAGTTGTTCCAGCTACAGGCAGTTGGCTATAAGTAACAATTGGTTAATAGATAGATCCTGTATATCGTAAATCTTCATAAAGAAACCTGGTAAATTTTTTTTGTTGGGTGGCCGAAAGGAAGAGACTCCCGCCCCGCAAGTAATCGTGTTGGGCTAACTTCTGGATTTTATTGCCGTTTTTCGGCCCGGTTCCGTTTTTTCAGTAGCCTGTAAATCCTGATATTTATTTGAAAAATAACACGCCCGGCTGAAAACAATTTAGAAGGCAATATTGTTACCAACGTGATTAATCCCGCAGCCATTGCCGGTATACGTGAAAATGGATGAATTCTCAATTACTGCGAATTTCTGTAAGTCTATCAGCTCTATCATCAATATAGACCCGAGTATATGGTCCCCCGGGGCATAATTAAAAGGACATGAAAACGCTTTTGTTAGCCACTTATATATTCTGCACAGTGCCGGGTTTGGCACAACAATCAAAGGAAATGGAAAACAATCAACAAAGCACCGCCGCCATCACCTACTCGCTCGAAAATTACTACTTCAAAGGGATTTATGAAGGCGACACTGCCAAGTTAAACCAGATATATAACACAGGTACGCTGCTGTTCGGAGATGTTAAAGGGCAGCCTTATGCCAAAACACTCGACCAATACCTGGATGGTGTAAAAAACCGTCAAAGCCCAAAAGATTCGGGAAAACCATTCAAAGGCGATATTATTTCTATCAAAGTGGTTAATTCTATAGCCATTGTCGAGGTAAACGTGAAGATGTATGAGTTCAATTACCATGAGTTTTTATCATTCCATGAGATTAATGGAAAGTGGCTCATTGTCAATAAAATGATCAGCGACGTAAGCGAATAAAAGTTTAAAGCCGCAGAGTTTTAAACTGACGCTCGACCTTACGTCTCGTGAAGTGATTATAATCGCTGCGGCGTGTATCATGGATATCGGAATCGATCATCCACTGGCTCCGAATACGAAACTTTAAACGCTAAACCATGGATACAGGAAAAGTATGGTACGTAACCGGGGCCTCCCAGGGATTGGGACTCACTCTCATAAAAAAGCTGCTTGGCAGCGGCTACCGCGTAACCGCAACATCACGCAATGTACAAACCCTTAGAGATGCCGTTCGCCAGATCGACTCTCCGCGTTTTCTCCCGCTGGCTGTAGATCTGAACAACCTGGATTCCATTGATGAATCAATCCGACAAACAATCGTTGCATTCGGCCGAATTGATGTAATTGTTAATAATGCAGGATACGGGATGGCCGGTACCGTGGAAGAGACAACTGAACAAGACATCCGGACTATTTTTGATGTCAACGTTTTGGCTTCCATCAATGTGACCCGGAGCATCTTGCCCGTCATGCGTAAGCATAAATCAGGCTACATTATCAATATCGGCTCGGTTGCAGGTTTCGTAGGTGCACCCGGCTGGTCGGTTTATTCGGCTACCAAAGCTGCCATTGCTGCCTTTTCTGAAACATTAGCACTCGATGTTAAAGAGTTTGGTATTAAAGTAACTGTTGTGGAACCCTCGGGTTTTCGTACTGGTTTTCTGACTAAAAATTCATTAGTCTACACCGAGAGCAAAATTGATGGTTACGAGGCCGTTAAAGATACGCAAGCGCGTTACCTGGCGGGTGACGGTAAACAACCGGGCGATCCAGACAAAGTTGCCGAAATATTGATAGATCTTTCCGAAAATCAAAACCCTCCGCTACACCTATACCTGGGCCGCGACGCTTATAACCGCGCATCGGAAAAGCTGGCGTCCATGGTTGCTGAGTTGGAGCAATGGAAAGCTACTACAATAGGTGCTGATTTTCAGTAAAATCAATAATTACCATTATAATTTATCATGAAAAAGCTAAGTCGCCTGCTGCCCGCAGCAAGCTCAATCTTACTCTTTTTAGTGAGTATTGTTGGCTCAACAGTCTGGAGATTATCGTATAAAAACGCTGTATCGGTTTGCGAGGAAAAAAATCATTCGCCGCCTTTCCCTACTTACCTATTGCAGTACCTGCAGACAACAGACCTCTAAACAACTTTGCCTGCTTACCCTTCCTTTTGATTGCACAACCCCGGTGCAAAAACATTTAAAAATTAAAACGATGAAAAAGAACAAGAACGCCCTTGCCAATACAATTGCTACTGTACTTGTAATTCTCACAGGCCCAGGGTTCGCTCAAACCAATGATACCCAGGATCCTACTGCCATCCGCCCTTTCCATTTTCATGCGTCGGATGAAGCGCTCGCTGATCTCCGTAAACGGGTTACAGAAACGAAGTGGCCTTCAAAGGAAACGGTAACAGATGCGACGCAGGGCGTGCAGCTCGCCACGATGCATAAACTCGCTCAATATTGGCAAACAGACTATAATTGGCGCAAGTGCGAGGCAAGGCTGGAAGCACTCCCCCAATTCCTGACGAATATCGACGGGGTAGACATTCATTTCATTCATGTCCGTTCGAAAAATCCTAACGCGTTGCCGGTCATCATCACACACGGTTGGCCCGGATCAATCATTGAGCAGTTAAAGATCATCGATCTGCTTACCAACCCCACAGCACATGGCGGCAGCGCGTCGGATGCCTTCGACGTCGTGATTCCGTCGCTGCCTGGCCATGGATTTTCGGGAAAGCCCACAGTTACCGGGTGGGACCCCGCCCGCATCGCCCGGGCATGGGTTGTGCTGATGAAACGCCTCGGGTACAAACGCTTTGTGGCGCAAGGTGGCGATTGGGGGAATGCAGTTACCGAGCAGATGGCTCTGCTGGGATCTCCGGAATTGGTCGGCATCAGCACTAACATGGCCGCCACCGTTCCGGCCGACATTGCAAAGGCACTGCAATTCGGCGACCCACAGCCGCCCGGCCTCTCGGCCGACGAGAAGCATGCGTACGAACAGCTTGATTTTTTCTACAAACACGGTCTTGGTTATGCCCAGGAGATGACGAACAAACCGCAGACGCTGTACGCCCTTGAAGATTCGCCTGTCGGCCTTGCCGCCTGGATGCTCGACCACGACGCTGCAAGTTATGCACTCATTGCACGCGTCTTTGATGGTCAGACTGAAGGTCTTACGCGCGACGATATCCTTGACAACATTACGCTTTATTGGCTAACGAATACGGCGGTCTCTTCGGCCCGTTTGTATTGGGAAAATAAGTTGAACTTTTTCGAGCCGAAACATGTGCCAATCCCGGTTGCTGTCAGCGTGTTTCCGGATGAGATATACGCCGCGCCGAAGACCTGGGCGGAGAAAGCGTATCCCAAACTCATCTATTACAACAAACTCCCAAAGGGGGGACACTTTGCGGCGTGGGAGCAGCCAACTTTATTTGCCGAAGAGCTTCGTGCTGCTTTTAAATCATTGCGTTGAATTCAATAAACCCCTCTTTCAGGTCGGTGCCTTGGAGGTGCCAACCTGAAACTTAAAAACAATAATCAATGGAAAATCAATTCAAATTAGATCGCCGCCGCTTTATCAGCGGTGCGGCAATCACAATTGCTGCCTCCCAGTTGGGCCTGTCGAGTGTTGCTGATGCTGAAGCCAAACACTCCAAACCAGCAAACACCGCAGCAAATATACCTGAAACAAACAAGTCATTCAGCCCATTGAAGCAGATTAATGCCGGGCTGCTGAATGTCGGATACGCCGAAGAAGGTCCTGCCCATGGCCCTGTAGTTATCCTGCTTCACGGGTGGCCTTACGATATCCACAGCTTTATAGATGTAGCTCCTTTGCTGGCGGCGAAGGGGTATCGGGTAATTGTTCCGTATCTGCGCGGCTATGGCACAACACGTTTTCTCTCTGATAAAACGCCAAGGAATGGCCAGCAGTCGGTAATTGCTGTTGATATCATTAACCTGATGGATGCACTCAAGATCCAAAAGGCTGTAATAGGGGGTTTCGACTGGGGAGCACGCACAGCCAATATCATCGCAGCTCTTTGGCCTGAGCGTTGTAAAGCTATGGTTTCTGTTAGTGGTTATTTGATAGGTAGCCAGGCGGCCAACAAGGCACCCCTGCCGCCAGGTGCTGAATTTTTGTGGTGGTACCAGTTTTATTTCGCCACTGAACGTGGCAAGGCTGGTTACGAAAAATACCGGAAAGACTTTTCAAAACTTATCTGGCAGCTCGCTTCGCCAAAATGGACCTTTGATCAGGCCACATTCGACCGCTCGGCAGCGTCGTTCGACAATCCTGATCACGTCGCTATTGTTATACACAATTACCGCTGGCGGCTCAGCCTGGCCAAAGGCGAATTGAAATACGATAAATGGGAAACTCAACTTGCCAAAAGCCCGGTCATCACTGTACCAACGATTACGCTGGAAGGTGATGCAAACGGGGCGCCGCATCCGGCACCGACAGCTTATCGTGATAAGTTTTCCGGTAAGTATACAAATCATATTCTCACTGGTGGTATCGGCCACAATCTTCCGCAGGAAGCACCGCAGGCCTTTGCAGATGCCGTCGGTAATGTAGATGACTATTGATGGGTGTTGGCAATGTTGAATATTGACTGTCCAATACCTAAGTTTATTTCACTATTCGAAATTTGATATTCTGTGTTCGATCTTAAATTTTTCAATTACAGCAATGTCTTTTTGACTATAGCACTCATTTGATTGTAGCATATAATTGCCCTAAGGGAAGAGTAATCAGATAATATCAATATTATCGATATGATTTTTATGGTTTTATAGAAAATAACTATTGGCAATTTCATTCTCAACTAAAATTTGCTAACGATAATTGCGGTAGTTTTCCGTTGGCATGAGTCAAACTAAATAAATCAAAATGAAAAAAACTAATAATAACGTCGTATCAATTGAAACCATTATAAATGCCTCAATAGAAAATGTGTGATAAGCGTGAGCCGATGCCAGTATGGCACTTAAATGGTTCGGCTCTGACCCAAACCGCAGCGGAGTAACTGCTAAATTTGATGTGTGGTCCGGCGGATCTTTTGAAATTAGCTTTAACAACTCGGACGGAGCAGAACATACCTGCGGCGGCGTTTATGCCAATGTTGAGCCATTCACCAAACTAACTTTCAGTTGGAGATGGAGAAGTGAACCGGGTGTTGAATCATTTGTTACGGTGTCACTATCACCGGTAGGCCACCTTACCCGGATGAATTTTGAACACGCCAACCTCGGAAGTGCATCTGAGCACGATTATTTATACGGATGGAACAGCACTTTTATGAAACTCGACCGATTGTTGGGACAAAATGAAGGTTAATTTAAAACTGTAAAAATTACCGTTTTTTAACGGTGCTTTTTACGAAATTTAATTTCTATATTGTACTTCCGTATTCCTAATAGTTAAAAACGACCTTTTACTTTTATTAAAACTTTATTTTTAATTGCTGTGACATAGACTAATCGTTAATTACCCCACCAATTTGTGCTGCTTTAACTGAAACAGAGTATATGAATAGTATAGTCGAAATAAGAGAAGTAAAATCAAAAAATGAATGGAGTTCGTTTAAGAACCTTCCATGGGTAATTAATAAGGATGATAAAAAATGGGTTCCGCCGCTCAAGCTGAGTTTAAATGAATTATTTAATTTAAAGTCCCACCCTTTCTGGTCTACCGTTTCTCATGGTTTTTTTATCGCCGTAAAGGATAAAGAAGTTGTTGGCAGAATTGCGGTATCTATTCCCAAACAAAATGATAAATTAATCGGCCATTGGGGTTTCCTCGAAGCAAAAGAAGATGTTGCGGTTTTTGATTCTCTGCTAAAAAAAGCCGAAACGCTATTGGGAGAAAAGGGCTGCAAAAAGGTAGTCGGCCCTTTAAACCCCGGCATCAATTATGAACTTGGCGTTTTAGTTGATGGATTCGATCATCCTCCTTATTTCATGCTCTCCCACAATCCCCGGTATTACGACAGTTATATTAAGATGGCCGGCCATCAAAAAGAAAAAGACTTTTATTCGTACATCATAAACAAAGATGAATATAACGCGACTTCAAAAATTAACCGGGTAATCGATGCGTTAACACGGCGTAAAAAAATTTCTATTCGGACCGTTGATCTGAAAAATTTCGACGAAGAATTAAAACTGCTGTTCAACATCTACAATGATGCATTTGAGAAACATTGGGGATTTTCGGCAATGCCCATGGACGAATTTCGCTACATGGCTAAAGATTTAAACAAGATCATTGATCCTGACCTGATTTTTTTTATTTACCATGATAGCGAACCGGCCGGCTTTCTGCTTTCATTGCCAAACATCAACGAAATACTAATCAAAATCCGCGACGGTAAACTATTCCCTTTTGGCTTTTTTAAATACTGGCACCACAAAAGCAAAGTCAAAACCTTTCGGATAATCACCATCGCTATAAAACAAAAGTTTCAGCACCTGGGCCTGGGAAGTTTTCTTTACCAGGCAGTTGCGAAAAAGTCAATTGAAAAAGGTTACCTCAGGGCCGAACTATCATGGGTGATAGAGAACAATGTCACAATGAATAAAGCAGCCGCCGAAATAGGCGGAAAAATCTATAAAACATACAGGCTATATTCTAAAGAAATTTAATAAGGCATTTTTTAATCATTTGTAACTTGAAAAATGAACCAAAAATATTATTGATCGGTCCCACTGCACTGGATTATTATGGCCAGCCAATAAAGCAGAGAAAACTGCATTTGCCGGGCTTGACATTGCCAATGCTGGCCGCAGTTACCCCGTCGGGTTTTTCGGTGCGATTAGTGTCGGAAACGGTGGAGGATATTCCATTTGACGATGATTGGGATTTGGTTGGGATAACCGGAATGGGCTCGGGTATTGTGCGTGCCTGGCAAATTGGGGACGAGTTCAGAAAAAGAAATGTAAAAGTGGTTATAGGTGGGATTGCGGCCAGTTTAGCCAAACCTGAATGGACGCTTGAACACGCTGATGTTTTGATCACGGGCGAGGCTGAAGAAACCTGGCCGCTTCTACTAAACGATTTTAAAAATGGAAACCTGCAGCAGATATATCGCATGGGTAAGCGGCCGGATATCAACACGCTTCCTTTACCGCGATATGATTTGATGAATAAGGCGAAACTTGGCTTCTGGCGCCCGGTACAGGCTACCCGGGGCTGCCCGTTTCCATGTACCTTTTGTTCTATCCAATCATACTTTGAAAGATCGTATCGGAAAAGACCTATTGATCAAATTTTGCGCGATGTACGGGCTGCTAAATACTCGGGCAGTAACTATATCGCTTTTATTGATGACAATATAGGTGTGGACTGGCAATATTTTGAAAACCTGATGACCGCGCTCATTCCCGAAAAAATTATATGGATGAGCCAGTGCAGTATCCACATTGCAGACAGGTCCGATATGCTAAAATTAGCTTACGAAAGCGGATGCCGTATGCTTTCTTTTGGTATCGAGTCTGTTAACGAAAAAAGCATTGCCTCGATAGAAAAAGGCTTTAACAAACCTAAAGCCTACAAGGAAGCGATAAGAAGGATTCGTAAATACGGTATTGATGTTTCTACCGAAATGATAATCGGTCTGGATGGCGATGATAACTCAGTTTTTCAAAAGACCTATGATTTTATAATGGACAACAGGATTTCGGTGCCACGGGTTCATATCCTTACCCCGGTGCCGGGTACGCCTATGTATGCGGAGATGGAACAAGAGGGAAGGATCATCAGCCAGGATTTTGATAAATACAGCGGCGGACAGGTAGTATATAAGCCCCGGAATATCAAACCAACAGATCTGCAAAAAAATTACTGGAAGTTATACGAGAACTTATTTACCCCGTTCAGCATCCTGAAACGAATTACAGGAAGCCCAACTTACCTGGGTGGAAAAATGCGTGCTGTAGTAGTTGCCGTAAACCTGCATTATCGTTACCATATAAAACATAAAATAACGCCCGGAATAGTGTGAGCATAAATTGAATCAATATTGGTTATTAACATAAAAACTATGCGTATATTATTTGTCAGACCACCTGTTCCTCCCCATACAATCGGGTTGAAACACATTATGATCTGCGAGCCGCTTGAGCTTGAATATGCCGCCGCAGGTTTACAAAACCATGAACTCCAGATCATGGATATGATCATTGAAAAGGGATTCACAAAGAGATTGCAAAAGTTTAAACCGGATGTTGTCGCGACCAGCTGTTACATTACCGGCGTTAATGAAGTAATAAAGCTTTGCAGGGAAACGAAATTGTGGAACAGGGCCTGTCACACCATAGTTGGCGGCACACAGGCATCGCAGGTACCTGAAGACTTTGCAGACCCAGCAGTCGACTGCATTGTACGCGGGGACGGCACCAGTATGATGCCTGAAATAATTAAGGCTTTAGAAAACGGGATTTCTTTGAAAAGTATAGGGGGGCTGGCATTTCCTGTGGCTCCCGGAGAAGTGGAACTGACCGCTAATAAGAACTATATGCCAAAGGCAGATGAGCTGCCGTTTCCGCGAAGAGATTTAGTAGCGCATCTGCAGCATCGTTATTATTATTTACAGCATCAGCCGGTGGCTACCATGAAAACAACATGGGGTTGCTGGTATAAATGCAACTTTTGTTATACCTGGCGCATAACCGATGGCCTTCCATACTCACGCAGCCCCGAGTCAATAGTTAAGGAGTTGGAACAGATTGAAGCCGAAGATGTCTATATTGTAGACGACATTTTTTTAATCAACAGACAGCGCCTGCGTAAGCTCGCCGATTTGATCAAAGAAAAAAAGATCAAAAAAAAGTACCTGGTTTACGCACGCTCGGATTTCATTTCAGAAAATGAGGACGTAATAGCTGAATGGGCCGAATTGGGTTTGCATGCTGTATTCATCGGCCTTGAGGCTGCAACCAATACGGAGTTGGATTCAATGAACAAAGAAGCGACGGTTGATCATAACCGCCTCGCAATTGAAGTGTTAAGACGACATAAAGTCGATACCTATGGCTCACTGATACCAAACCCGGATTATACTGAAGAAGATTGGAACCGACTTTGGGAATTTATTAAGGAAACCGGTTTATACTATGTAAATATTTCGCCGCTCACCCCCCAGCCCGGAACCGTTATATGGGATTTATATAAGGATAGTGTGACCATACCACGGGAAGCGCATGGGATGTGGGACTTTTCGCACGCCGTTTTACCCACTAAAATGCCGTTGAAGAAATATTACCGAAGCCTAATGAAGCTTTATGCAAAAACATGTATCAATATTTCGCGCGCTCAAAAGGTTACGCAGCGAACTCTGCCAAGCGTGTGGACACTAAAATATTTCAAGATGCTTATAGGCGCTCTAAAAATTGGGATGCAATTTGCAAATGCACATAATCATCATTCGGCAAGGGAATTAAAAAGGGCGATGTATAAAGGCAGGGAAGTGCCCGGTCTGGATTTTAAACCAAGAAATAACGAATTAATCGGCATTAAATCAAAGCCTGTAGTAGTGAGCCGGCCGGTAATTTTTGAAAATTAAATTGTATCTGAAGCTTGTGAAAATACTCGAACGAAAAAAAATTAAGAAATCTTTCGTAAAGAATTTTTACGAAAATCATCCGGACTTTATGCCCACCAATGATCCTTTGCTGGATATTCGCGCCGCCCATCACTGGTTTGATTTATTGAAATATGGCGACGACACGGACCAATACAATTTTCAGGAGGTAATTCAGGGCAAGGGCGGGGCCGAAGTTATTATCAGGGATAAGTCGTTTTATATGATGTCGTCCTATGATTATTTGGGCCTGATCGGACATCCCAAAATAGAATCAGCTGCTATTGACGCAATTCGCGAATATGGCACGGGGACCGGCGGGGTAAGGTTGTTAACGGGCACCAATGAACTTCACTGTGAGCTTGAAAAATCTATCAGCCAATTTATCGGAACCGGATCGGCGATGGCATTAAGTTCGGGCTATATGGCTAATGTGGCTGCGATCGCCGGGCTGTTTGATAGAAATGATTTAGTCGTTGCCGATGAGCGGATCCACCGAAGTATAGCTGATGCATTTAAAATTGCGGGCGTTCCCAGCGTTTATTTTAAACACAACGACCTTTTATCGCTTAAAGAGCTGCTTGAAAAACATCGCGACCAAAAAAGGAAGCTGATTGTTGTGGAAGGGGTTTATTCTATGGACGGGGATATTTGTCCGCTCCCTGAAATTGTACGTTTAAAGAACGAGTATGAATCATTTTTAATGCTTGACGAGGCTCATTCTTTAGGAGTATTAGGGGCAACCGGTAGGGGCGCAACCGAACATTTTGGAATTGATCCGGATTGCATCGACATATTGACCGGGTCACTTTCAAAAGCAATACCAACAAACGGGGGATTTATTGCGGCAAGGGAAGAAGTTATCGTTTACCTAAAACATGGTGGTTCGCCGTTCATGTTTTCTGCTGCTTTATCGCCCGCAAATACCGCCGCCTCTATAAAATCGTTTGAAATTATTGACGAAGAGCCCTGGCGGTTAAAGATGTTATGGAAGAACGTTGAGCTGTTTATCCAATCTTTTAGAAAATATAATATTGATATATCCCAATCGCAAAGTCCCATCATCCCGGTAATATGCGGACAAAAAGAAAGGGCTTTCACGCTTTCAAAAAAACTGTTCGACCGGGGATTTCTTGCAAATGCAGTGGTATTTCCGGCGGTCCCTGCATCCAGGGCCCGATTGCGTTTATGCTGCACCGCTGCTCATACCGAAAATATTATTCAAATATTCACCAATGTGTTAAGTGAGGAGTTTTTTTTATTGTGATGATGCTGCAGGTAAAGCAATATAATAGCATACATGCGATTGATCCTGACCATTGGAATAGCATTCTTGATGCAGAAGATGTTTTTCATACACACGATTTTATAAGGATTGTAGAAGATAGTAAGGTTGAAGATGCTACTTTTTATTACCTGCTTTTTTATGATGGAGGAGCATTGGTGGGAAGCACGGTTTTTTCCTCCTTTAAAGTATCACTCGACTTGTTTATTACCGATAACGGATTGGTAAGGTTGATAAAAAAACTTTCTCCCAATTTTTTTAAAGTAAAAATATTGGCATGTGGTTTACCGGCATCTTTCGGACAGCTTAACCTGAAGATCATAAATGATGGTTACGCAGATGGAGTAAGCGGCTTGATTGTCCGGGAGATGAAGACATTCGCGAAAAAGCTTCGGATTACATTGCTTACCGTAAAGGAATTCTCGGCCAAAGAAGAAAAACAGTTCAGCAACTTTTTGGTTGACGGATTTTTCTTAGGGAATAGCATCCCCTATATGAGCCTCGATATACGATGGCCCGATTTTGACGCATATCTCAATTCGCTCCGGCATCCCTACCGGCGCAAGATATTAATATCCTTAAAAAAAATCGGGCAATCACTGCCTGTTATCATTAAAGGTTGTTTGCATGATGATCTCAGTCGGGCACCGGCGCTAATATTATCCCAGCCTGATGAAGGTTTTGCTGCCAATTTTTACAAGATGTACTTATCGGTGATGGAAAGATCCACAACAAAGCTGGAAGTTTTGAATGAGAATTTTTTTGCGGATCTTTTCTCCCGTAAGGATAAATATCAACTACTAAACTTTGTGACGGATAGGAAAGTTATCAGTTCGGCGATTGTGTTTTTCGAGAATAGTACTTTGACGTTTATGCTGGTTGGCCGGGAACACCCTAAAGATGAATACGATTCCTATTTCAATTTAATTTATGGGATAATCCAGCTAGCAATTGAAAACGACTGCAAAAAAGTTAAAATGGGACAAACGGCCTATTGGGTAAAGCAATGCGTGGGATCGATGCCCGAGACCAGGACAATTTACTTTGCCTCTACCAGGCCTATAGTTCACCAGGTATTAAAAACATTAAGGAATGTTATTTTTCCAGAGGCGAAATTGAATTTTATTCATGTTTTTAAAGATGCCCGATAAATGGAAGCAACTCATAGCAGCAATAAAATACCTGGTCCGGGGTTTTTTAAATTTGTCAGGAATATCGGGCGTAACCCTGTGTTATATTGCTATGAATTAATGAAACAATATGGTGATGTAGTTAAGTGCCCGTCGGTTCAAAATATCTATCTTATCAGTAATCCGTTGCTGGCGAAGGAAGTATTTTTAAACTCCCAAAAACTGTTTGACAGGAACGATTTTGTCAACAACCGTTTAAGGAAAGTTATGGGAGATGGCGTGGTTTTAACAACGGGCTCAAAATGGAAAAGGCAATCACAGACGGCTCAACTAGCATTCAGAAAAGAGGATCTTCAAAGACACATCTCCGAGATCATTGCCTATACAGATGCTGTCGTATCAACACTTGCGACGAAAATAACTGAAAATGCCCTTTGCAATATTCACGAGGAAATGCGCCGTCTGGTAATGGACATTATGGCCGGGTGCCTTTTACAGATCCATGATGAAGAAACACTGGCGCGTTTGAGAGAAAAATTTTTGATCGGTAACGAATATGTAAGCAAGTCGACCCCCTTTAATTTGCCGGCGTGGGTACCCGGAAGCTTTAATAAAAAGATCGACGGCGCTATAAAGTATATCGATAATGTTATCCTGGAGATATTGTCAAGCTACCATTCAACCGATAAATACAAACAAACGCTGCTCGCCTACGTCCTTGACCAAAAAGATGAGTTCGGGAATCCGCTTACCCAAGAGGAAATATTGGCGGAAATAAAGAACATTTTTATATCGAGTTATTTTTCGACTTCTGATTTTCTTGCCTGGTTATTTTATTCGCTGGCAAAATACCCGGAGTGGGCGGATAAAATTTATTGTGAATGTAAAACTTTTAACAATTTCACCGATACCGACGTTTTAGAGACTGCGCTGCAATCGCAGTTGTTTATTCACGAGGTATTGCGGTGCTATCCGCCGGGGTGGTCATCGATGCACCACACGTCGGGGGCTTTTAAAGTTGGGGATTACCTCATACCAAAAAATTCAACACTTTTTGTAAGTATCTACAATGTGCATCATCACCCCGATTTTTGGCAAAATCCTGATCTATTTAACCCAAACCGCTTTCAACCTTCCAATCAATTGAAAGAAAAAGACGCTTTTATTCCATTCGGAAAAGGTCCGCGTAAATGCGTTGGAATGGGACTGGCTCAAATGGTGATAAACATAGTCTTTACTAAAATAGTCTTAAATTTCAAATTCTCAGTCGATGAAAATGAGGTTCCCGAAATACAGTCAAGGGTTTCACTCGGGTCAAAAAAGGATATAAAAATCCGTCTTCAGCCGCTTAAAGTTTGATTTGTGTTTATTACTTAAAAGCCGTTAAATTAGAGCCATCTATAAATTAACTATGAAAAAAATTTCCAGCGCCCAGTACCCCAGACTATTTCTGTATTCAACTTTTTTTGCCGCTCTTCTTTTCCTGGCGGTAATCGCATTAGTTCTGCCATCATTTACTGCTATTGGTAGGAAGAATAAAGCAAAAAACAATGACCCCGAAACTATAATGGTGCAAGCCCAGCGGATTACCAGCAATTTACAGGCGCCCGTGGCGCTGGCTTTCCCCGGTAATGGTGATATAATGGTAGCTGAGCAGACGGGTAAAATACGACTGATTAAAAATGGGAAACTAATTGATAAACCTGTTTTGGATGTGTCCGATAAAATGGTAAAAGTTACCAAAAGCTATGACGAACGCGGACTGCTCGGTATTGTATTAAGTCCGAAATTTCGTACGGACAGAAAGCTGTATGTTTTTTACAGCGCACCGACAACCGGCAATTTTAATTGTAAAGGTGTTTTAGCAGTATACAAAATGCTTCCAAATTCCGACTATGCCGATGCTGCCAGTGGACGTGTTTTGTTTACCGTTGACAAACCGGAATATAATCACGATGGCGGCTGTTTGCAATTTGGTCCCGACGGATATTTATACTTTTCGTTAGGTGACGGCGGCGGTGCGGGAGATCGGCACGGCGCTTTTGGCAACGGCCAAAAGATGGATACCTGGCTAGGTAAGATATTGCGGATTGATGTGAGAGGCGATAAAGGTTATAGTGTACCAAAAGACAATCCATTTGTGAACAGAAGCGATGCAAAGCCCGAAATATGGGCATATGGCTTGCGTAACCCGTGGAAGTTTTCGTTCGATAAAGCAACCGGTCAACTATTTGCCGGGGATGTTGGCCAGGATGCGTGGGAAGAAGTAGATATAATTGAAAAAGGGAACAATTACGGTTGGCGTATTACTGAAGGCAATCATTGTTTTGATCCGGTAAAAGGTTGTAGTATTAAAGGTATTACCATGCCGATATATGAATACAGCCATCGCGATGGAATATCAATAATTGGCGGCTATGTATATAACGGGAAATCGTTACCGGCTTTAAAGAGCAAATATGTTTTCGCCGATTGGACCGGGCCGTTATTTTATTTGAAGAAAACAGGCAATAGCTGGCAGCGAGGTAAAATCACAGTTGAAAATTATGCCGATAATTTAAAAGTAACGGCTTTCGGTGAAGACTCTTCAGGTGAACTTTATGTGTTGACCAACCCGGATACAGGTCCCGATAACAGTGGCGGTGGCATGTATAAGCTTGTTAAAAATTGATGAAAAGACTTAGATGCTGTTTAGGTGCAGAACGCTACTATACAGGGAACCGGTGTTTCGACTGATCCAGGGCTACAGGCCATTGACTGGTGTTGTAACTTAATTGCCGATTTGTCGTAAACTATTGATAATAATCAGGTTATCAAAAATTAAAAAGGCCTGTTATAAACACGGCTGATATTAAAAGGTCATTTTATTTTAATAACATTGATACATGAATATAGTAGACTTATGGGAATTGTGTTTAGGAGTTGAATATGATGAAAATTTATTAGTAGACGGGTTAGAGGATTGGTTTAAATTGCAACCCAGGCACCAAAGCATTCTTGATTGTGCCTGTGGGACGGGTTTTCCTTCGATCAAACTTTTGCAAAAGGGTTATAATGTTACTTGCTCAGACGCCAGCACCGACATGTTGAATCGTTTTGAAGCAAACGCGCTGAAGTGTGGTGTTGTAGAAAAGCCCGTTTGCGTTAGATGGCAGGAATTGGCAAACCATTTTAATGAATGTTTTGATATTGTAATGTGTCGCGGCAGTTCGCTAATCTATATTGACGGGTGGGAAGAAGATGCGGTGCCAAAAAGGATTGCTATTTCAGAAGCACTTTTAAATTTTAGAAAATGTTTAAAGCCTGGCGGCGTTTTATATGTTGATACAACTACCGAAGAAAATCTGTTAAATACCGGACCTGAAAAAACTAAATTTGGGCCTATAGCGATTCAAGGGAAAGAGGTGTATTTAGATGAAGTTGTTTATACCGATAGAAATAACAATACAAGACGCTGGCATACAAAAGTAACCATTAATGGTGTGGTTCATGAATTTGACCGGCATTCGCATTATTTACCCCACGAAACGCTTATAGAAATGTTACAGGAGGTTGGCTTTAAAAAAATAAACAAAATAAAAATCAAAGGGGAAATGTATACAAGCTTTGAAGCCCGGTTGTAGTGGACAAGGCAATTTAAAAAACAGTATCGACGATGTTTTTATCTCAATTAAAGAATTCTCCGAAATGCCACAAAATTCCGGATGGATCGTGCAAAAAACATTCTTTGCCCCAGTGATCAACACGAATTGGAGTAAGTTTTACTCCGCGGTATTTAGTTGTTAAGTCTAAGGCCAAAAGCTCGTTCCAATAACGGTCAACGCTGTCGACTTCTAAAAAGATCATTGAATTATCTATCCAGTCCTGCACATAAGCATCCTGTAAATAAAATCCTATTTCGTCTGCTTTAAAATACGACATATTATGAGTCAAAACACTTTCCTGGAAACCCAGATCCAGGTAAAAACACCGGGATATTTCAAAGTTTTTAGCGCCGATGAATGGCCGGATTGATCTGACTTTATGTTCCATAGTTTTTGTGTTGGCGACCGTTGCGTGTATAATATTTATCTTAAGCTAAGATAGAACATTGTAACGTTTAACCTTCATAAGCAAGGTGCATTTTAACTTACTACCACCAAAACCCGTTAACTTTTAAAACATCTTTCCCCCTGCTAATTTACCCTCAAGGGTTATGACTCTCTTACAATTTTGAGAATTTTGCGTTACCGATAATGGCATTGTTAACGCGGTTAAGCACATTTATAATGTAGATGCCGGGTAACAGTTCGGAGACATTAGTCTGCCAATTTGGCTGGGTTGAATTGCCCTCCTTTACAAGCGCACCCAGGTTGTTGGTGATGCGGAAGGCATAGGTGCTGTTGGCACTTGCACCAGCCGGCACGCGCACAGTAATATTACTGGTTGCCGGATTAGGAAACACACTAATCCCGTTACTCGCTGTTGTGTTGTCCCCGCCGTTGAAACGCACTGGTATTGTCTGAGAATAGGTGACAATATTGTTAATATCTTCCTGTTTTAGGCGATAAAGATTAAGTCCGTTGACAGGCGCTTTATCCAAAAGGTGGTAAGTTCCGAGCGCACTTCCCTGAATCGCAGTCAGTGCGTCAAAGTTCTTTCCACTATCAGTACTCCTTTCAACAGTAAAATTTGTATAGTTCTCTTCATGCTCAGTAATCCAGGTTAGCTGAACTTCGCGGTTAGCAATGCTGGTTACCTTGTTAGCGGTGAAATTTAACAAACGATAGACCAAAGCGGAATTTTGCCGGATAACCAGGCTAAATCGTTTCGCTCCAAAACTTGCAGGTTCATTTTTATCGATATTAAAACTATAAGTAGCATTTGCAATAAGATCGAGGGAGTCCTTTAACAGCGCATCCTTTAGCCACAACTCATAGAGGGGCGGCATATCTAACTGAATCTTCTTTAGTTGGTAAGTTCCGGTAGCGGTTGCGTCGACCAATAAGGGAACATACTGCCCAATTTTGTTTGGGAAAGGCCTTCTATGAATGCACAATTGAACACTGTCGCTTGAAAGCAAAGAGAGGCTTTCCTGCGCGCCATCGCCGCCAATGTCAAGTGCATCTTTGTCAACCGAATAATGTGTGCTGTCCTGACTATTAAACACGAGCACTACTTCATCAGTATTTAACGAATCCTTTATCAGCCTAAGTCTGAATCGGGTTTCGGGTTGCTGATACTGCACGGCAAAATCTTTTGGCATGCCCATCAATTGATTAAGGCTTGCGGTTGTAGCCTGGCTGGTTGTTTTAGCTGTTTCCCTGAATGAAAATGTTTGCCCTACCGAAGTAGTTTGTATAAAAAAGCCTTGTCCGCTTGCGATCATATTCGTTGCATAACCATCGCTGGAAATACCTGGGTTAACTGTCGTCGTGGTGTCAGCAGCGGATGAAATGGTGGTTTTTTGCTGATAACTGCAATATTGTTTAGTAATTGGGTTAAAGAAATAAATGATTGCCGGTGTTGTGAACCCGCTTCCATAAATAGAGGAGTTGCTGCCGTTGCGATTAAATTTTTCAAAATTAATCGTACAGGCATACGGGTTTCCCAGCAGGCTAAACCCTTTGGCACCTGTCGGGTTTAACGCGGTATAACTTAAAGTAGAAGCAGTGGGTGTAAACCATTCTTTTACATTGATGGTTCCCTGATTTAAGGTATTTGATGCCGTTAAAGTAGTGGCAATTGGTGCTGTGGTGATCAGCCACTGACCGGTGGTTGCACGGCTGCCCCTGAAAAAGAAAAAATAACCATTGCCTATAGGAATATTGAAAGGGCCTCCGTCTATATCAATGGTATAATTTGGCGATGCGGAGATGTCTTTTATCCCTCTGAAATTACTTCCGGCAAAACTACTATTGATGGGATTAGTCATATTTTCGCGATATAGATATAGCGTAGGATTGCCCGTTTTGTCAAAGCCGCCCGCAACTCCGTTGGTACCGGTTAAAAATGTTGAGTTTATTAAGTAGTTGATGCTGTAAATTTTATTACTATAGGCATCAGTACCCGCATATACCGGGGACGATAACAAGCGGTATCCACGGTGCCCGGCACCCCCCGCAATAAAACGTTGGACGTTTACATTGCCGGTAATACTTGCTCCCAAAGGGATAGCGGAAACGCTTGCCGAGCCCGTAGCATCAGAGTTTAGCGTTAAGTAGCCGTTGGCATTCAAACTGGTTGCATTAACCATATTTAATATCCCTGCGCTTGAAACCGAAAAATTGCCCGAACTTATAACTGCCGGATTACCCGAACCACCATTGCCATTAAAAAAGACGTTGGTAAACATGGTGCCGGAGCCATTGTCGTTAAGCACCTGGTTGCTTCCATTAAAGGTCATATACGCTGTACCCTGTGTATAAGTGCCGCTATTTGTATAGTTGCCTGATATTGTGAAAATTCCGGTTTGCGGGTTTAAATTGCCCGAATTAGCCACATTGCCAGTTACTATTATGTAACCGCTGTTGGCGATTACATAGGCGCCCGAAGAAATTATTACGCCTTGCCCAAGCAGGAACGCCGGCGAGAGTATCAATCCCAGGACAAAGAGTATTTTGTTATTTTTAGTTTTCATTGACGTAATTTTTAAAGCTATACCTGGGTGTTGCTATGTATAGCCCATTTTTCAAGCAAGTTCACAAGCTCGCCCAGGTTTACCGGTTTGCAGAGATAGTCGTCCATTCCGGCTCTTAGACATTCTTCGCGGTCACCTTGCAAAGTATTAGCCGTCATGGCGATAATAATGGGTTGATTACTTAAACAAACACGGATCATTTTGGTAGCATCAAGTCCGTCCATTTCAGGCATTTGAATGTCCATCAATATCAGATCATAAAATTTGTTACTCACCTCTTCCAGCACTTCTTTACCATTGTTGGTTATTTTAGGTTCATAACCGAGTTTATTTAAAATCTTAACCACAATCTTTTGATTCATTATGTTATCTTCGGCTATCAGGATACTTAGCGGGTATTGTTTTGCAAAGTCGTCACACAGTGTTTGTTTATTATAATGGTCGTTTGTCAAAGGCGCTTTCCCGGCCTGTCTCATCAACGATATAATCTGTTCCTTCAAAATATGTCGCCTGATAGGTTTGTTTATAACTGAATTAAAAAGTTCGGGATGCTTCTTATAATCCTCATTTCCGATCCTGTTCAACAACATAACGGGTATTTCCGGATATGATTTTTTCAACGATTGAGCCAAAACAATACCGTCCATCCCTGGCATCTGCAAATCGGTAATAATTAAATCCAAATTGGGGTTGCCGGATAATATTTCCAGGGCTTGTTTGCCTGAAGAGGCTTCGGATACTACCATGTTCCAGGCGTCGAACCTGTTTTTAAGCATATCCCTGACTGTAGCATTGTCATCAACTATTAATACATTTTTACCCTTAATTTCGCTGCTGATCTGAGGGTACAAAGGCTGCATATTTGCACGAAACGTTAATGTAACGCGAAAAGTGGAACCACCGTTTTCGATGCTTTCAACGGCAAGGAAACCTCCCATCAATGTTGCAAGGTTTTTACAAATGACTAGTCCAACGCCGGTTGCGCCTTCAGGCTTCAGCAACGAGGTTGTTTGCATTAATCCTCTTGTTAATTCGCTAACCTTATCCCCAGACATTCCGATTCCGCTGTCTTTCACTTCAAACATCAGTTTTACGCGATTATCCTCAACAGTTTCAATGAATGTTACGCCAACATATATCTCTCCTTTACGGGTGAATTTAATGGCGTTCTCCACCAGGTTCATCAATATTTGGCGAAAGCGCTGATTATCGCCAATAATTTGAACGGGCACCTTACTTTCAATCCTGTAAACGAGGTCCAAATCTGCACGCGCTGCCTTAACGGCAAAAAGATCAAATACCTCTTCAATGCTGTTACGCAGGTTAAATTCTTTGGCATTGAGTTCCTTGCCTGTCTCCACTTTTGAATAGTCGAGTATGTCTTTGATTAATATATCATTTATCAATCCCAGCAAGCTTTCGCCTGATAACAGGATAGTGGAAGCATACTCGTGCTGTTCCTGCGTAAGGAGAGTTTCGGTAAGCAACGATGCCATGCCCATGAGGGTGGTCATGGGGGTGCGTATATCATGACTTATCTGCGAAAGAAGAAGGCTTTTGTTTGTATTAGCCTGTTGTGCATCTTCGCGGGCAATTTGTTCATTGTGGCGGGCATAAGTGAGCAATTCGTCCCGCTGATGCAATAAACTTTGCTGTTCACCTATTTCGTTTAATAGCTTGCTTATTCTTGACCGGTGATATAAATATCCTGAAATAAATGCCACAAACAGAATTACCAGGTAAAACCACCATGTCAAATAAAAAGAAATAAGCAAAACGTTGCCGGTATTTATAAAAAGGTGCTGATATGTAAGCATAATTTTTGTTAAAAATTTATCTGTTATTATTTAACATATGGATAAGCTACTTTTTTCAGTTTTTTTTTCTTCGCCCCATTGTATGACCAATCCAAGCATAATATATCTTTCACTTGTGGAAGGATTAAAAATATAGAGGGGAAAACTGAATTTTTCAAATTCAGCTCTTATTAAAATACCTTTTTCAAATGTTGCGCCGGCCTGGTATATAGCGGTTTGCTGCAAGGATACACCTGCGGATATAATCTTAAAGTGATAGGTCAGATCAGACAAACTATAAATAAAATTTGTTGCTTTATTTTGTATTGAAAATGTATACTGCGATTGGGATGACAGCGATAACCCTATGCAATTGAGTGCTATGTTTGCCCCCACAGAGCCTCCGTTAAACCTGCCGCCAACAAGGCCCGCGACCGGAGTTATCGAATAGGAGAATAATCCCGTTTTTTCAAAACTTTTACCCAGATATGCCGAAACCGCATTTATAGCATCATAATTATAACGACCCTCGATGTACCAGTTGTTGGCTGCATGATTAGTTGCTACAGTGGACATATAGAAAGGCCTGTTGCTGCCCATATAGTAATACTCCTCAAAACTGCCATTTGGCTGGCTAAACGCGTTAAGCCATAGCCCTGAGAGCGCTATTATCAACAGTAAACCTTTTTTCATTTTCGATAATTATTAATTCGGCAGTAGCTAATTTATCCATAAGGCAAATTTCTTTAAGGTGCGGGTTCCAGTTAAAGACAAGTTCATCAATGGGGTGCCATAATATTACCCACGAAAAAACATCAAGGCTGTTGCTAACTGCCGAACTTATGCCCTTATCGCCGGTTAGTACCAGGGGTACCAGGATATGGAATAACATTACAATCAGCGTGCTTGCAATAAGCATAATGATATTACGGCGTTTGTATTTTTTAAAATTTTTTATTTTTTCCTCCTTTAATTCGGTGAAATGACGCCGTATAGCATACATCATCGGCTCGGCATATTGCTTATCTATCTCGTTGGCATACTTAAACTTATAAAATATGACATCGTACCTTTTAAACAGAGCAACATTTTCCATTATATACCGCTCAAAGTGATGGCTCAGTTGCCGTTTGTAAATAGGCGCCGGATCGTGAGGATTAAAATAACCCTGTATTACCAACTGGTCGAGCGTAAGATAAACGTTGATAGTTTTAGGAGGATAGCCTTTCATGCTTGTATTTTTATCGCTATTGAATAACTGTAACATCAAAAGTAACGTTGCCAATAGCGCGTGCAGAGGCATCAGCGTTTACGAACCCGACATCAACGGTATTAGCGCCGGTTACCCGTGACCAGGCAATAGAAATACCTGCCGGTAATGCCGTTCTGGGATTGATAATCAAACTGGCGTGAGAAGTGGCGCCGGTTATTGTAACTGTCTCCACCTGCGTTGGAGAATTATAGGCAAATGTTGAATTATTATTAATGTTAAAACTGGTTTTAATCATGTTGGTCAGTACTGTTCCTGCAGTTCCCAGTTTGTAGGTGCCTCCAACATCCAGTTTAGCAGTAGGACTCGTAGTTGCAACCCCTACGTTTCCGGTTCCATCAATTCGCATGCGTTCGTTAGTACCGGTGCCACCCGTAAAAAACAACAGATTTTTGTTAGCGGCGCCATTTCCTATTGCAAAGTCATTGCCGGTACTATACAGGTAAGCTGTACTTGCGCCACCAAGTACACCCGTTGAAGTGTTCGCGCTTGAATTGATGCCCATATCAATGTAGTTAACCAATTCAGTGGCGGCATCGTTGCTGGCTACAACGTCAGAACTTGCACTGGCGGTTGCGGCCTTGTTTTGGATATTTAATTGCAAATAGCTGTCAATATAACCTTTGCCGCTAATTACGTTGTAAGATGTGGTCGGGGTAGTGGACGATCCGGCATCAACCAGAAATTTTTCGCGGGGCGCGCCCGAAGTAAAAGTAGGCGACGTGCCAATGGCCACATTGCCAATGCTGTCAACTAAAACGCGTTGCACAGCATGGGTACGCATCCTTAAACTAACAGCATCTGTGGTGCCCAAATAATTTGCGCTCGAATTTGTCCCCGTATTGCCGGCCATGGACCAGTTGGTGCCGGCAGCGGCTGAAAGCAATGTCCAGGCTGCGCTCGTGCCATTGTAATAATAAAATCCTTTTGTGGCGTCGGTTTGATAAACCAATAAACCATCAGCGGGAGTTGATATAGCAATACGCTGCGCCTGGATCATCCTTGGGACCAAAAAGCCTTTTAAAACCGAATTTACATCTAATACTGATGAAGTATTTCCCGTCGTATACGACGCATTATCGGTTACAACCATGGTTTGTGAAAAAGCCAGGTTATAAAAAGCTAAAGAGGTAATTAGTAAAATGAACTTTCTCATTTTTTTTTCTTGATTAAATTCAATATGAAGAAGCCAGCCGGTGCAACATTATCTGCGACAAGCCACTTTTTATGATTGATTTTCTTTGTCTTATTAAATAATAGTTAAAGTGAATAGCGCTGTCTACGCAACATTTTTTTGCAAAGTTGTGTTATTACAAAATCTCATATTTACAACTACAAGCTGTAGAACAAACCATTACAAGCAAAATAACAAACTATTACAAATAAGCGGCGTTGCGAAGTGGACGGGATATTTTTATCAAAGGGCTAATGTGTAATTTTAGATTTTCTATATAGTTAAAAGTTAATAAACCATTGGTTACTTAAAGTAACACTGTCAAACGTAAAATTTATTCGTTCCCGGAATTGGCGGTTTGCAACTTTGAATTGGTAAACGTGTAGATTGTTTACAGCGATTTGCGCCCTCTCAGGTCCTTATCGAAGATTAAAACAAATGCTTTGTTGTAAACGCCGTTGCCGAGCCAGATTTGAGGTAAAGTTCAAATTCATAGACTTTATATCTATCGGGAAAAGAACAACACCAAACTAACTTTAGTGGTAAAAAAAGCTTTCGTTGCCGGAACAAATCCTTTTGAATGGCGGGAATATCTTTCTTTGAGGTTTACGGTACAGCCAACGTAATGTCTGCCATCTTTAAGTTCGAGGATGTAAACGTAAAACCACATGATCCTAATTTAGGTGGCAGCAAAATAAGAAAAGCCTGATAAATATCTGTGCTTATCAGGCTTTTTAATTTCTATCGCGTCGTTTGTTGTAGTCGAAAAAGATGAAGCGAACGAAAAGGCAGGCGGTGATACACCCAAAAAAACATTATCCAAGCGAGCGAAGCCCTCCTACGCAAGCTACTGGCGGATTTCATCCGCCAGTAGCCCGCTTCGGCGGGCGAAGGCGGAGAAGGAGGGATTCGAACCCCCGGTACCTTTGACAGTACACCTGATTTCGAATCAGGCACATTGAACCGCTCTGACACTTCTCCGGTTAACAATTGTTTAAAACAGCCTGCAAATCTATAAAAATAACCCGAAAAGGTCCCGCTTAAATAGGATACTTCAAATTTTGGGGTATTATGCTTTTCACAATTCTTTGAGCTGGATTTTTAAAATCTCCAAACCATTCATTTTCCTGAGAGTCGTTTTTTGTGACATTCGCAAAAACTATTGGTAAATCGTATTGATATAGATAATCTCTATATCGTATCAATTCTTTATATAAGACAGCTATTTTATAAACAGGTATATTTGCAACAAATAAACATTAAAACTATCAATATGATAACCATAGGCGAAAAATTTCCGCAATTTTCTAAAACAGCAGCTGTAAGCATTGAAAAAGGAAAAGAGTTCGAAACAATAACTTCCGATTTCATGGTGAATGAAGATAACGTTTGGACAGTAATGTTCTGGTGGCCAAAAGACTTCACTTTTGTATGCCCAACCGAAATTGCTGAGTTCAACAAAAACTACGGAGAGTTCCGCGACCGTGATACAAGACTGATCGGCGCTTCAACGGATTCTGAGTTTGTTCATGCAGCATGGAGAAGAGATCATGACGACCTGCGTGATCTTAAATTCCCGATGCTTGCCGATACTTCAAAATCATTGGCCGAAGACCTGGGCATTTTAGAGCCTAATGAAAAAATAGCTTATCGGGCTACTTTTATTGTTGACCCTACCGGCATCATCCGCTGGGTGTCTGTAAATGATCTTAGCGTTGGCCGTAATGTGAAAGAAGTTATACGCGTGCTGGATGCTTTGCAAACAGATGAGCTTTGCCCTTGCAACTGGGTTAAAGGCGAAGAAACTTTAACTGTTTAATAAATATTTATACTACCGGTCTCCGCGCATAGGTTTGCGCGGGGATTTTTTATTTAAGATGAATAGATAGTAATGAACGAATCTACCGAAATAATAAACGAAATACTGCAAAGCGTTGGCGTTGATACGGCTTACCGCAACAGCAGCCTAACCTTGCTTGAAAAAGGCGAGTCGCGCTACCTGCGCGATATGAAGCTTAACTTAATCAGTACGCTTACATCCGAACATTTAACTCCGAAAGAATGTGGCTTGATTGGTCTCTCAACAGCGATTAATAATAACAATACTTTACTAACCGATTTCTTTACAAAGTATGCCGAAGCACAAGGCGCCACACCAACCGAAACAGGCGAAGCAGCCGGTTGCGCTTCCTTATTGGCGTCGAACAATATATTTTATCGTTTTCGCCATTTTACGCAAAAGGAAAAATACAGTCAGATACCGGCGCGTATACGTATGCAGTTAATGATGAAACCTGTTACCGGCAAAGAGTTTTTTGAACTGATGAGCATGGCCATTTCCGCAGTTAACGGTTGCGAAATGTGTGTAAATGCCCATGAGGATTCGCTGATAAAGCTCGGCACTACCGAAGAAAGGATTTTTGATGCGGTTCGTATTGCATCCCTGATAACTTCCGCAGGGAAAATAATATTCTAAAATTTCAAGAGCTAATCTTCGATAAGGAGAGGCCGTATCATAAATCAAATGGTACGGTCTTTTTATTTTATGATTTATTGTGGTTAATTAGGTGATGTATCTTCCGGGCATTGACAAGAATCAGTTTCCGGGTCAAAATGAGGAAAAAAGAGCTTTTAAGCCGCTTTTTTTCTTAGATTTTGAGCGATTGCGATTAAACCCCATTCAATTTCCACTTTTTCCATACCGCGGAGCAGAAATCTTTTGAACCCGTGGTTTTGCTTGATATTTCCAAAGGTTGGTTCAACGTCGA
>DASYEP010000061.1:0-49859 GCA_036498965.1 Mucilaginibacter sp. | reverse complement strand
CTTGGAAATTAAAAAATGTACCCCAAACCAACCTGTAACGACGTATAGTTCAATGAATAGTTAAAATCCTGATGAGTACCGCCAACATTATCTGATACCGACACTGGAGGAATATATGTTAATAATATCTCTAGCTGATTTTTTAAAATTACTCCTGCCTTTATTGGTACTGATAACCAGCGATCATTCAATCCGCTAAAATTAGTGTAAGTATCATGTGTATATGGATCATAAACCGTATTTCCGGTGTATTGCGAAAAGTTAAATGACAGCCCCACGTTCAAATAAAATTTAATTACATCAGAGTTGTAGACGTTATGCTGAAATTGAGGAGTTAGTGAAAAATTATGTTGAACAAAAGAAAAATTTGAAATAAGGTCGGAATTGTATTGATAATCCAGATTTCCACTAGTTTCGTAGTTAACTGACATATATGCAGCTTCGATTCTTATAACTGTTCGGCCTACCTGTGGTGAAGGATAAAAATTAATACCTGCAGATATTTTCGGGGTGATGGAGCTGTGTGACGGAGCAGAATTATAAAGAGGAAATGTACCGGTTCTATTTATTGTGTTAAAACCTACAGCAGCATCCGCAAAAAACCTGACAAATGGTTTTTTAATTTTGCTTGCCTCTTCCTCCCTATCAGAAGTATTATTTATCTTACGGCAAATGAGTTTCAAATCCTCATCATCATAATTTGCTTTTTCCAATAGATCCTTTAAGTTATCATTATAGGTATCAAACTTTTGAGCAATCATTAATAATTGTTGTTTATAGGCATCCTGACTGACAGTTGAAACATTATTTCTGTTATTTGGCACAAAGTAAATACGATAAGTAAGTTCGGAAAGATGACTGACCTGGATGTCATATATATAAAACCTTGTTTTAATGTCATCAGTGTAAGAATATAACGTTACATTTTTGCCTAGCTGTTCCACTTTCAAAAAAACATTGCCCATTCTTGAGCTTGTATCTCTGTGATCGGGAACTTTTTGAATATTAGTCTCGTCCAGGCTGATAGAAGTAATAAATTGTTTATACGCAATTACTTTAGTGACTTCCAAATAGCTAATGTTACTTACTGTAAATTTTTCGGGCGCAGATTTATCTAATGATGATTTAAAATTTATATTGGTCGGATTACTCCCCCATTCTCTTAAATCAATATATCCTTTTAAAGTGTCGCCTTTTACACTAATAACAAAACCTGGTTTATAATTACCTTGCGCTACTGAAAATAAAGGAAGAAAAATAGACGGGATCAATAATTTGTAGAAAAGGTTCATATGTGATTTTTACGAGATTTAGATGTCCAAAGATATAATTATACTCATGTATTAAAAGATATGAGACAGTTATATTTTGATATATACATAAAAACCCCGCTTACAAGGCGGGGTTTATGTTAATATGAAAATCTAAAAAATTGATAATAACAAAATTAGCGGATTATGTATCTATCCGGGCGTATTTCGCATTTTTCTCAATAAACTCGCGGCGTGGACCAACTTCATCGCCCATTAGCATCGAGAACGTGTGATCGCATTCGGCAGCGTTCTCTATACTTGCACGTTTAAGTGTGCGTGTTCGCGGGTTCATCGTAGTTTCCCACAGCTGCTCTGCATTCATTTCACCAAGGCCTTTGTAGCGTTGTATATGCACGCTATCTTCTTTGCCGGCTCCCTTTAATTTCTGAACCGCGGCATCACGTTGTTCTTCGGTCCAGCAATATTCCTGTTCTTTTCCTTTTTTTACAAGATACAATGGTGGTGACGCAACATAAACATACCCGTACTCAATCAGCTCTTTCATATAACGGAAAAAGAAAGTTAAGATCAGGGTAGTGATGTGTGATCCGTCGACGTCGGCATCCGTCATGATTACGATTTTATGATAACGAAGCTTGGCAATATTTAATGCTTTATCGTCTTCTGGAGTACCGATACTCACGCCAAGGCCGGTAAACATGTTCTTTATTTCTTCGTTCTCATATATTTTGTGCTCCATGGCTTTTTCCACATTCAGTATTTTACCTCTTAGCGGTAAAATTGCCTGGAATTCACGGTCGCGGCCTTGTTTGGCGGTTCCACCTGCCGAGTCACCTTCCACCAGGTATATTTCGCATAGTGATGGGTCGCTGTTTGCACAATCGGAAAGTTTACCCGGCAAGCCAGAGCCACTCATAACATTTTTACGCTGTACCATTTCGCGCGCTTTGCGGGCAGCAGCACGGGCTGTAGCTGCAAGTATTACCTTGTTCACTATCATTTTGGCTTCCCGCGGGTGTTCTTCCAGGTAGTTACCCAAAATTTCGCCCACTGCCATGTCAACAGCACCCATCACCTCATTGTTACCAAGCTTTGTTTTTGTTTGCCCTTCAAACTGCGGCTCGGCTACCTTAACCGAAATAACAGCAGTCAACCCTTCCCGAAAGTCGTCGCCGCTTATTTCAACTTTATTGTTTTTAAGCAACCCTTCTTTGTCCGCATAAGTCTTCAACGTACGGGTTAACCCCCGGCGGAAGCCTGCAACATGTGTACCACCTTCAATAGTATTAATGTTGTTAACATATGAATGCACATTTTCCGAATAAGTATCATTATACTGCAGCGCCAGTTCAACAGGTATACCCTGTTTATTGCCGTCAATATAAATAGGTTCGGGTATTATCGGTGTCCTTGTGCCATCAAGGTATTTAACAAACTCCCGTAAGCCACCTTCCGAATAAAATTCTTCGATGTGGTAGCTGCCATCTTCGTTAGCATCCCGCTCATCAGATAGTGAAAGCCGGATGCCCTTATTTAAAAATGAAAGTTCGCGTAGTCGGGCGGCGAGGGTTTCGTACTTATAATCAGTGCCGATGGTAAAAATTTCGGCATCTGGTTTAAAAATTATAGTTGTTCCCCTATTCTCCGTGTCGCCGATTGTCTTTACGTCAAACAATGGCTTACCTTTTTCATATTCTTGCGTCCATATTTTACCATCCCTGTAAACTAAGGCGGTTAAGTGAATTGACAGAGCATTAACGCAACTCACACCTACCCCATGCAATCCACCCGAAACTTTGTAAGTATCTTTATCAAACTTACCCCCGGCATGTAAAACGGTCATTACCACCTCAAGAGCCGAACGTTGCTCTTTAGTGTGCATGGCTGTAGGAATACCACGGCCATTGTCTTCAACTTTTATCGAATTATCTTTTAAAATAGTTACGTTGATTGTATCACAATAGCCGGCCAGCGCCTCATCTATTGAGTTATCTACAACTTCATATACCAAGTGATGCAAGCCTTTAAAACCTGTATCGCCTATATACATTGACGGGCGCTTGCGCACCGCCTCTAAACCTTCTAAAACCTGTATATTATCTGCCGAGTAATTTGATTTATCCTGATTTTCTTCGCTCATACTTATTTAAAACAATAACCTTCAAAAATACGAATTTTACCCCGTATTACAGCATTTGTGGATAAATAGGACACGAAACAGACATGCTTTTTAAAACATTAGGATACTTGTGTTGAAATCTTATATTTGTCAAAATTTTTTAAGAAATTAATAGGGAACCCTTTTTGTGTAAGGGTATGAAAAAACTAAATTGAAATGAAAACTAAGGCTTCTATTTTTACAAAAATCACTTTCGGGATATTACTCGCTACGACGATAGCGGCATGTAATCAAAACAAACCTGCCGATAAAACCGCAGCTTCTACTGCTACCACTCCTACCGTTGTTAAAGCGGAAATTGTCTATATTAACCAGGATACTTTAGTAGCAAAGTACGAATATGCTAAAGACATGCGTAAACGTTTGGAAGACAAAGGAAAATCCGCACAAAACGATGTAGGCGGTCGCAAACAGAATTTTCAAAGGGAGGTTGCTGAATACCAAAGAGGTGCAAACACCTTAAGTGCCGATCAGCGCGCCACAACTGAACAACGCTTACAGCGGGAAAGTCAGGAACTTCAGTCATACGAACAAAATGAAGGCGCAAAACTTCAAAGCGACCAGGCAGGTGAAACGCAAAAACTTTACGATAAAATTGTCGGTTTTACCAGAGACTATGCAAAGGATAATGGCTATAAAATGATTTTAACCTTTCAAAACGGGAATACTAATTTATTATTTGCCGATAAAAGCCTGGACGTTACTTCTGATTTTGTGACAAAATTGAATGTCGCTTACGCTAAGGAAAAGAAATAAACTTTTCTACTGTTTAACAGCCGGATTTCAATTCAACTTATAAATAAGGCATATATCATAATTAAAAAGACCTCAACTTTGTTTGAGGTTTTTTAATTTTAAGACTTATGGAAAACGAGGTGCACGAAAAATTTATGAGGATGGCCATTGAGCTATCAGAGCAGAACGTGAAACAAGGGCAAGGCGGCCCCTTTGGTGCTGTTATAGTTAAGGATGGACTTGTTTTAGCAAGAAGTGCGAACAGGGTCGTGCAGGAAAACGATCCTACTGCGCATGCCGAAATTTCGGCAATCAGGCTTGCCTGTCGCGAATTGAACACTTTTAATTTATCGGGATGTGAAATTTATACCAGTTGCGAACCATGTCCGATGTGTCTTGGCGCCATATATTGGGCTCATATAGATAAAATTTATTACGCCAATACAAAGGAGGACGCTGCCGGGATTGGTTTCGATGATGAATTTATTTATAAGGAAATCGCTATTCCAATTGAAAAACGAAAATTGCAGTTTAAACAATTTATCCGAAATGAAGCACAGAAAATATTTAAGCTCTGGGAATCGTCAGACTTAAAAAAGAAGTACTGAAACTATCTAAATTTCAAGTACGCTTTCATTTATATTATTATCCAGTTCCTCAAACTGCGAGTTCTTGCTAATAAATTCAGGTACTATCTCTTTCATTTTATTTACCACAGCAACAACATCATTCCATTTATTTAGCGTTAGCAATTCATCAATATCTGCCAGTACCCGTTCGTAGTCGTAATCTATCACTTGTGAAATCTTAATTTTTTCATGATAGGTAGGCATGGTATTTTCACCATCATTGAGTAACTCTTCGTAAAGCTTTTCGCCGGGTCTTAATCCCGTGTAAATAATCTTTATGTCCTTTTCCGGTTGCAGCCCTGCCAGTTTAATCATTTTCAACGCCAAATCAGTAATTTTAACAGGCTCGCCCATATCAAAAATGAAAATTTCTCCCCCCGTACCCATCGTTCCAGCCTCTAACACCAGGTGCACTGCTTCTGGAATAGTCATAAAGTAACGTGTAATTTCAGGATGTGTAACTGTTATAGGGCCGCCCCTTTGAATCTGAGCCTTAAACCTGGGTATAACTGAGCCGTTTGAACCCAATACATTACCAAAACGGGTAGTGATGAAGCGAGTAGACTTATTAACCGGGTTATTTTTAAGTGATTGAATATAAATCTCGGCAATCCTTTTTGTAGTTCCCATCACATTAGAAGGGTTGACCGCCTTATCGGTAGAAATCATTACAAATTTGCCTACCTTAAATGCCACCGCTAAATCGGCAATATGTTTTGTACCCAAAATATTGGTTAATACTCCTTCGGTAGGATTTTCTTCCATCATCGGCACATGTTTATAAGCGGCTGCATGATAAACGACCTCCGGTCTGTAATCCAGGAATAGCTTCCGCATCCGGTTGTAATTCCTTATGTCCCCAATAAATATTTTAGCGGCAACATCCGGAAATTTCTCTTCAACATCCAAGCGTAACTCATGCAAAGGGGACTCGGCCTGATCGCACAATATTACCATCGCCGGCTGATATTGAAGAACTTGCTGAACTATTTCCGATCCTATAGAACCGGCAGCTCCGGTTACCAATACCCGCTTTCCGTATAAATCATTTGAGATACGTGTAGTGTCAATTCTAATTGGCTTACGTTGCAATACGTCCTCAATATTAAGATCTTTGATTTGCTGTAAGTTAAGTTTGCCATATATCCACTGGTCCGAAGGAGGTACCGTAAGCACTTGTATCCCCAATGCAATGCATTTTTCAAGAGCATTCTTTTTGGCTTCATCATCAAGATGATGATTCATTATAATAAGTTTATCAACCTTATGCCTTTCTATTACCTTTTCAAGCTTATCAATATCGTACACCTTAACCTGTTCAATTTCCTTATCTATTTTTCCCCTGTAATTGTCTACAAAGCCAATTACCGCAAAGTTAGCTTTTGCACTCGTCTCGAGCGCCTGTTTAACCAGTATCGCACTGCTATCAGAGCCGTATATGAGCACCAATGTTTTGGTTGTGCTTGAATAATTTTTAATATAGTAGAATACACTTTTAACGGCTGTACGCAATAAAATTAATATGGTACTGGACACCGAAAAATTGATGAGCATTACCATATATATTGTGACTGGGTTAATAGGCCAATTGTGTAAAACCCAAATATGTAATAACACCATATAAAATATGGTGCTTAGAAAAATAGAGCCAAAAATACGAAGTACATCACGTGTGTTTGAATAACGAATAAGACCGGTATGAATACGCATCAAATACATTGTCTCAGCAGTAATAAGGCAGTATAAGCCGGTATAAATAAAAAAATATCCTCTTAAAATATTTACAAACTCAAAACGGTATACTATAAAGAAAGAGAAAGAAAAAGAAGTTGCTACGATAACCATGTCCAATACCATGATCATCCATCGTGGTACTACTCCGGTAAAAAGTAAAGCTTTTTTCATAAGCTGGGTGTTTAGATGCAGATACGCTAAATTAAATTAATAATTTTTACAAAACAAGTATAAAACTGACGGTGATGCTAATCATTGAAATAGCTAAATTCCACGAAATTGTTTTCTGCTTAACAATATTCCGACTCTTTAGTTTCAAAAAAAGACGCTCTTTATTGATAGATGCAGTTATACTTAATCCATAAAAGCTATTATTTCCCGAAAATAATATTTTCAGCATTATTTTTCGCCAAATATTATGCCAAGGATATTTGCGTATCTCATTTTTTACATATTTTAAGAACTGAATAATATTTTTGATAACCCGTTATATATTTTGCGTCTTCTTTATTACCAAGACATAAATCTATTCCAATCACCTTATTAAATCATAAGTTACTGATTTACAATTAAATATTAAAAATCGAAATCCAATTGCAAAAGTCATTTACCTTTTAAAAGCATTAATTTAGGTTTAAACACGATATAAACGGATATTAATGGAAAAATGCAAATGAAAAACAAACCCGCGAGTGAGAATTTAGTATTGAATATAACAAGAATTATTATAGTCAGTTGCAATATTGAATAGCCCGTAGAAATCACAAGATGAGGAATTTTTTGCTCGTTAGCCAGCAGTTGATAAAAATGCAGCCGATGTGCCTTGAAAATATTTTGTTTTAATGCCAGGCGATGAATTATTGTCAAAACAGAATCAACCCCATAAACGGCTAAGAATAAAATATAAGACCAATTACCGGTAATAAGAATTAATTTCAAAAGCAGCATGCTTATCCAGAAAGCAACAGAGACACTGCCTACATCACCGGCAAAACATTTTGCTTTTTTTCGAAAATTAAAATAAAGAAACACTGCACAAGCCATCATAGGAATCCATATCATATCCGGATTAATAAATGCAACCTGATATAAATTTACATATTGCAACCCTCCAAAAATCACTATACTATATGCGCCTGTTATTCCGTTGATGCCATCCATGAAATTATACATATTAATAATGCCGATCACCAATATGTAAAGAAGCAGGTAAACATAAAAAGGTTCAATTTTAAAAATATTAACAAAAAGGAACATAATTGTTACTGCTATCAAGTGGAACAATAACCTGATGCTAACAGAAAGAGTGACGGTGTCATCTAAAAAGCTGATAACTCCGATAATAAATACGCCTGATAACGGCAACCAATATTGAGGATGCAGAATAAAGGCAGCAACTGAAGCAAAAAGAAAAGCGATCCCACCTCCCCGTATGGTAATTTCAGTATGTGAACTGCGCTCATTTGGATGATCAATAATATTGTAATGATCAGCTACATTGAAGTAAATCAAAATAACACCTAAAAGCGAAATAAGGATAAATAAGTAGGTCATAATATTTCGCTGAGATTATCAATTACTTTTGAAGGCTTCCAATTCAATAACTCTCTTGCCTTTTTATCATCGAAGGTGAGATTACTATTAAGTTTTAACAACTTATCGCTGTTAAATGGGAATCCAGGAATCAGGTCTCCAATGCTTCCGATCACTTTTGCGACTTTCAACGACACTTTAATTGGTTTTCTTTTATTGAAAGCAGCAGACACGATATCTTCTATCTGTCCAATGGTGGGATGATCTCCATCGGTAAGATTAAATACTCCATTTTTATTTAATAGTTCAGGAATCAATTTGGCTATATCTTCAGCCCATACCATACTTTTATGGGCATCAGCCCTACCAATACTAAAGTATCTTCCGGTTTTGATACCGTTAATCAAAGCTCGTAGGTTACCCGGAGCATCACGGCCAACAACTAATGGTAAACGAAGAATTATTAAATTAACTTTATGCTTATTGGACCAATTTTGAATCCATTGTTCTGCAAGTATCTTGCTTTTAGCGTATGGCGATTTGCCATTTAATGGAAAATCTTCTCCAATGGCTTCACCATTGTCCACCCCATATACCGACACGGTGCTTATAAAGACAAATTGATCAGGAAAGAATCCTGATTTTTCTATCCCTTTGGTCAAATTTATTGTTCCATTATAGTTCACATCGAAAAATTCTTTGTTTCGAGACCGTTTTGGAGACAAATCATGTGCCTTAGCCGCAGCATGTACAACCAGATCATATTTTTTCGTTATATCCGGAATATTAGAAGATAAATCACAACGTATTTCATTATTCGGACGGACGCCTAGTCCGTCTATCTCATAGTTTGTTAAGGCGTCACTTATTATTTCACCCAAAAAACCGGTTTTTCCTGTTAATAACATCTTATGCGCACTCATTTTAATTTAAATGCGATTTGTAAAATAAAAGTAATTCAGACCAAATATATTGTTGATCAAACTCTTTGGTAATTAAGCTTATAGCATTTTTAGACATCATATTTCTTTCATCCGGATTTCTGTATAAATGTAATACAGAAGCTATTAATTCATCAATATTTTTGGGCTTTATTAAAATGCCATTTACATTATGTTCAATAATTTCGTTACAACCATTTATATCCGTCGCTATACAAGGCAAACCCATTGCGTTGGCCTGCATCAATGATTGAGGAAAACCTTCGCGGTAACTTGGAAAAACAAATAAATCGGCACTGGCTAAATAGGGCCTGATGTCGTTTACGTGCCCGGAAGTTATTATATTATCATTGCTATTGATGGTTTCCAAAACATCGTGATCTAGTGGATTTATATCTTCATATGGCCCAACTAACAGCAATTTCAGATTTGGAATCAAGTGTTCCAATTTTTTATAAGCATACACCAACTCATTGATGCCTTTTGAATTCGCCAACCTGCCTACAAAGCAAATTTTAAAATCATCACAGGTTAAATTTAATTCCTCCATCAAAGATTTGGCTTGCTGTAAAACATCTTTAGTTTTACTGTAGTAGTTTCTATCTATCCCATTACTGCTTCCCTGTCCTATAATATGTATTTTCTTTGGATCAGTAAATTTTTCTTCGATTATAAACTTTGCCTGTGATTTGGAATTTGGTAAAATCCAATGACTACAATAGTAGGTTAGCCTTTCCACATAATTCAATAGTATTCTTTTTTTTCCAGCATATTCCATCAATGGTAACCCGGCAATTGTGTGAATTCGCAAAGGTACACCTGTTATTTTCGCTGCGAGTTGGGCAACTGTTCCAGCTTTTGGAGAATGGGAATGAACAATGTCGGGCTTTATTTTTCTAAACTGATTGACCAGGAAAATTAACGCTTTAAAATCTTTCCATATATTAAATTTGCGCGTTAGCGGTACTTCAATCCAATCGCAACCTTCCCTTTCAATTAAACCCGATATTTCTGGACCATTGGAGCACATCATAATAACCTGAATGTTATTAGATTTCATATATCTCATCTGCCCCCGTAATAACAAATCTAAAGAATGCGGAACGGTCGTTATTCGAATAAGCTTAATAGGCTTGTCGGAAAATGCAATATTGCTCATCAATTTCTGTAATATCTATCTGATTTTTTTGTTCTGTTAACACCATTGACGCGAATCATCTATACAAGCTACAGGAATCTGTTCGTTGTAAGATAGTTTGTAATGTAGGTGATCTTTTTTTGCCAGGTAACTCTGAACTTCATTAGAATCTTTTTTTGATTAAGTTATAGACTACCCGACAAGATAAAATTGACGTGGCACTAGCACGTATATTGATACCAACTGTTCTAGTATTTTATATAACGTTACAGTTGATATAATTTGGGGGATTAGTTTAATGTTATCGAATACTTACTTTACTTTCACTATTTAAATCTTTCTTTATTTTATCCAAAACACCCTTCTGGGCCACATTTTTTCCGTCTTTATCAATTATTGAAACATTGCTAAATGTTATTTGCGGCCCGAAATCGTAAGAACCAGGATGGCCGAATGGAGTTACATTTTTCTTCCATACAGGATTTATAATTTTTACGCTACCATTTAATACGCTGCCATTATAGGTCTTTTTCAATCCGCTGTAGTGAAATCCGGTGATCGACTGATCATCTAAATGATCATTAATTTTGATGTTAACTTGCTTTGCTTGTGGTCCCGGAAGCGCTAACAACACTAGTAATATACCTCTTTTTGAATTAAAAGTTATGGGGCGGTCAATATTAATATCGTCTACGTTATCGGAATTCCCGTTGGGTTCAATATCAATGCCCGCCATTGGCTCAGTCCCATTGATATTCGATACTAACGGATGTATAAGATTTAAACTATCAACACTCACAATTGAAATTCCATTACGCCTGTTATTATCACATTGCGCATAAGCTATATAAATGTTTTTACTTGCTGTTTTTGATTTCCCGATGTATATTCCGTCGCCCCAGCAGTTAGATATCTTAGGATTGAATATTTGAATATCGGATGATCCCTGTATTGCAATTCCCATTCCCCACTCACCAACTGTCCCCGTATGTTTAACCCTGTCTCCCTGTATTACGGGGAAATATACTTTAACATTGCTTATATCATAAATCCCTAATATATGGTAATTACCAACTGCGGTTGGCAATAAAATAAGTTTCGATTTGGCATTAAATATTACCGTGCTATTGCTGGTCAAAGCCAGTCCTTTATCATTTATAAGAACGGGGAAATTGGGAAATACGACGTTATGATTGCTATTGATTCCTTTTTGAAGGTATTGTGTATAGTCAACGGAGCCATCAGTAACATACCCGCTGGGTAAACTTTGCGTTAAATCATATGCACCTGCTTTTGCACTATTGGCCTTTAGTTGATATGACGACAAATTCGCGGTTGTTGGTAAATACGATGCGGGAATTGACTTATAACTCCAGTTTTGAGCCTTACAATTTAATTCCAACACCAATAGGAATAAAGTAAATGACAAAATTCCTAAATCTTTGTTAAAGGGGAATAACTTTTTCATAGGTTTTTTTTAGCAGAATCTGGTTAATTTATCTACTCATTCCAAACTGTTCTTTTTATATAATCAGTATAGCTTAAAATGATTCTGACTATTTTTTCAGAAACATTAGACTTTGAATAGTCCGATACCAATGTAAAATTACGCTTTTCTCCACGATCCTGTCTTTTTAGTTGAGTTAAACCCTGCATAATTCTTTCAGAGTTCGTTCCCACCATCATTACAGCGGCTTCTTCCATAGCTTCCGGTCGTTCATGTGCTTCGCGTATATTAAGCGCGGCAAAATTTAATATAGATGACTCTTCAGATATTGTTCCGCTGTCCGACAGCACAGCATACGATTTCAACTGCAATAAATTGTAATCACAAAAGCCCAATGGTTTTAAAAACATTATCTCCGGTCTCACCGCTATTTTTTTAAGATCAATCATATTACGAGTACGTGGATGAGTACTAACAATTATTGGCAAACAATAGTTTTCAGCAATTGTATTTAAACTTTCAATTAATTTATTGAAAGTTCTTTCATTGTTGATATTTTCTTCTCTGTGTGAAGAAACTACAAAATAACCGTATTCTTTCAAATTCAACCTGGTTAGTATATCCGATTTTTTTATTGCAGGTAAATAATAGTTAAGTACTTCAAACATAGGCGACCCAGTTTTTATAATCCTGTCGGCCTGAATCCCCTCGCGTAAAAGATACTCGCGGGCAATATCACTATAAGTAAGATTTATGTCGGCAATGTGGTCAACAATCCGGCGATTCGTTTCTTCCGGAACACGCTGATCAAAACACCTGTTACCCGCCTCCATGTGAAATACAGGAATATGACGTTTTTTTGCCGCAATGGCACATAAACAACTGTTAGTATCGCCCAAAATTAAAAATGCATCCGGTTTTTCTATTTCCAGCAAAGGGTCAATTTTAATAAGTATTTGACCAATTGTTTCCATTGCTGTTGAACCTGCAGCATCTAAAAAATAATTTGGTTTCCGCAGTGCTAGGTCATCGAAAAATATTTGGTTTAATTCGTAATCATAATTTTGTCCGGTGTGAACAAGCACATGTTCAATTGCTTCTGCTTCATCTAACGCTGTTATTACCCTTGACAATCGTATAATTTCGGGCCTTGTTCCAACAACGGTCATTACTTTAAGTTTCACTTTCATTTATTTATTGCTTTGACTCAGATTAAACGTTTTCAAAGTAAGTATCCGGATCTGCAGGATTAAAAAATTCATTTATCCAGAACACCGTATACAACTCATCCTGGCCAATATTCTTAATATTATGGCTGTACCAAATAGGCATATCAACATAAGCTGGACTTTCACCAGAAAGATAAAAATTAAAAATATCATTTGTTCCGACCCTGCGTAACTGGATCAATGCTTCGCCCTTAATAACGGCAAAACGTTCTATTTTGCGTGTGTGGTAATGATTACCTCTTGTGATTCCGGAAAGCGTTGTAGAAAAGGAAACCTGACCGCCTACGTTTAGCTTAATTAATTCTACAAATGCACCTCTTTGGTCGGCGTGCTGTACAAACTTAACCGGAAAGCGCTGTTTCAAATCCATGTAGCATCTGAATGTATTAAAAAGATTTATCTCGAAAGAGTCAGTAAGCAACGGAATAATGCCTGAATCTAAGTAGTTGCTTTTGTACCCTTCTAAAAGATTTAAAATTGCAGAAACCTTAATTTCGTTAGTGTGCGGAATAGTAAGATTGTTGTTGCCAAAACCGCCTCTTATTTCATCTATAATTTTCCTGGCCAGATCTCCAACATATATCAATTTCAAATTACCATCAACATCTATTCTGGGCTGTTCGTTGTTTGTGAGCTGGTGACAAAAAGTTGCAATAACTGAATTATAGTAAGGCCTGCCGAAGGGTCCGAAGACATTGGGTATTAGGATGCCGGTAAATTTTCCACCAGACCGTTTTGCCCACTCTGTGAATTGATCGCGACCTTTTTTTTTACTTTTGCCATAAACATTATCGCGCTCTTCTTGTAAGGAAGAAGAAAATATTACGTGAGCCTTGCTTTTCGCTATCTCAAGAGCTTCTATCAGAAGATTTACCAGCTCGACATTTGTATTAAAAATTACTTCGGGATCTTCATGCCGGTTCATCGCCGCAAGATGAATTATCACATCACACGATTCAACAAATTGAATCAGTTTCTCCTGGTTTTTAAAATAATCTTTTTTAAAATCTATTTGTTGAAACTCGTCTGGAAAGAGTCGAAGATTATTTGACAAATGCTTTCCAATAAATCCTTCATTTCCCGTTATACCTATTTTCATCGTGATATTGATTTTTCATCGATTTCCCAATTGAACCATTTATTCTGATCAAACCGATAGTCGTCTTCTTTAGATTGCTCTAATGTAAAATCAGAAAATATAATGACCTTTGAATCTGGTTGCAAAATTTTAAACCCATTTGCATATCCTGCGGGAATATATAACACTTGTGCTTTAGAGGCATCTAATTCGAACTCATAAATGTCTGTGTTTGCATCAGGGTTTTCCCAGTCATCAATTTTAACAACTACTACTTTGAAACTGCCATCTACAACATAAAACCATTTTTGTTCTTTCTTATGCCCTTGCCATGCTCTTATTGAATTGATTGTCGCAGGTTGAATCATATAAAATCTTTTAACCTCGTTAAAATTAAAATCATTTACAAAAAAAACACTTCCCCTGTAATCGTTGTGAATAGCGCCTTCGATAACTTTTGGTTTGTCTCGCATAAATTTTATACAGGATATTGGAGAACATTGTTATCCCCAAATATCTCCTTTTTAATTAAAGGTAGATTGACCAGTAGCTCTTTCATGCCGTCAACTCCCAATTGTTTTGTATTGTGTGAATGATAATCTTTCACCTTTGAAATATCTGTTTCCCCTTCAGAAAAATATTGGCTATAATTCAAATTCCTGTTATCGGCGGGGATTCGATAAAAATTACCCAAGTCTTCTGATTTTGCCATTTCTTCTCGTGTACAAAGAGTTTCATACAGTTTTTCTCCGTGACGGGTTCCAATTATCTTTATTTCATTATTGGCGTTACTCAGCTCTCTTAAGGCCACTGCCAAATCGCCTATTGTGCCCGCCGGTGCCTTGTTAACAAACAAATCCCCCTGGTTTCCATGTTCAAAAGCAAATAAAACCAGGTCCACAGCCTCTTCCAATGACATTAAAAACCGAGTCATTTTAGGATCTGTAACAGTAATGGGCACACCCTCTTTTATCTGCTTTAAAAATAATGGAATAACTGATCCTCTTGAGCCCATTACATTACCATAACGGGTTAAACATACCGTTGTATGATTATCAATTATGTTTCTTGACGCAGCTATCGCAACTTTCTCCATAAGAGCCTTTGATATTCCCATAGCATTTATAGGGTACGCGGCTTTATCTGTACTCAAACAAATTATTTTTGATACTTTATTTGCTACAGCAGCATCTATTGTATTTTGGGTGCCGAAAACATTCGTTTTTGTAGCTTCTATCGGAAAAAACTCACATGAAGGAACCTGTTTCAATGCCGCTGCATGAAATACAAAATCCACACCCCGCATTGCTCTGTCAATGCTATGGTAATCTCGCACATCGCCGATGTAGAATTTTAATTTTTCGTTTTTAAGCTGGTTACGCATATCATCTTGCTTCTTTTCGTCGCGACTAAAAATGCGTATTTCTTTAATATCGGTATTCAAAAAGCGGTTTAATACAGCATTCCCAAATGACCCGGTACCACCGGTTATTAAAAGTGTACAATTATTGAAATTGCTCATAAAATTATTGTTGATTTACTTTTATGTTTAAACAGAAAATAGAATTATCCTAAATCTTTTATTGCTGTTATCAGAATTCAAAGAGATAGGGTAAATATCCTTAAATAAGTAACAGGTATAAAAACTCAAACTTTCGTCAGTCATCATCGTCATTACAAAACATCAGTCTGAATTTTTCAGTAACTACATCAGCGCTAAAATTATTAATGGCATATTCAACTGCATTTTTACTTATCTTCTCCCTTATCGCTTTATTATCTATAAGATTCAGGATTCCATGTTTTATGGTTTTTTTTTCTTTTTCATTAATTATATACGCCCATTCGTTACGCTCGGCATGTGAACTTAAGTACACGTTAGCAGGACAATACAATAATATAGGTACGCCCGAAATCATAAATTCAGGAACTTTTGTTGGCATTGAAAATTTCAAAAACCTTTGCCCTTTGCTTTGAAAATCGATAGGTAACAACAGCAGATCGTAAATGGAGAAAACTTTTGGTAGCTCCGCGTAATCTAAATATGGGTTAAATTTTACAAATGCGAATTTCGTCAGCTTTTTCCGGAGATTGTTGTCTAGTTGTGGTGTTTGTATATGAATATATATATTGCTACCTGCTTTATTTAGCTCTTCTATTGCCAAAATCAAATCGACAAAAGCGTGATATGTACCGAGTCCAATCCTGCCGGCGTAAAGTATTTTAATTTCATTTGAAATATTGAAATCTTTTTTCGAAAATGGAAGCCATTTTTTTACGTCTACTGTATTATGAAATGATTTAAATCGTTTTCCGTATCGACTAAAATACTCTTCACTCATCCCGTCGGAAATTGAAAGAAAAATTTTGGTTTGATCCAATAGTTGTTTAAGTTCATCATTGGTCTTCTTTGCGCGAAAACGCTGAAACAACCCATTTCCAATTACGTTTGGCCAATCATCCATAATATGCACAACTAAAGGAATGCTGGTAAGTTCATGTAATCTTTTTATAAAACGAATTGACTGCCTTGAGCCTGGTTGGGTATATATGAAATCTGGATTGAAATCATTCACCCAGTTCAAAAATTCTCGAGAGATTTGCAGCGAAGAAAAAATATCGATTACGCTGCTTAAAACAACTGCATCGCTAAAAAACAGATTCTTTAAATACCTTATTGTTGTTGAAGTTCGGCTGTTTTGATTTTCATTTTTTGGTTTTATATTTTTTAAATCTAATTTCCCTGATTTTCCATATTTGATAAAAGTGGAAAATGGAAATGAAATTTTATTCTCATCTTTTCCTAACACGTATAAATTATCACAATAAGTAAAATTCTTCATTTTCTTAATGGCCTTTAAACTTGCCGCATTGGCTAAATGGGACTTTTCCCAACCTTTAAAAAGGTTAGAAAGGGTGATGCCGCCTCCCGATTGATTGTGAAAGGTTTCAATAAGAATAAGCACCTTGGGGTATTTCTTCATTCTCAAAAGGGTCTTTTATGACAAAGGAAATCTTTTACTCTCAATTGTATTATACGCTACTTCTTGTAATTAAAAAACTTTCGCAATTCTTTATCTTTTATCTTCCCGGTTAAATGACCCAAATGTAAAGAGCGGCTTTTGACTCCTTCTTTATAATCGTCGATTGACTTGATAAATTTAGCGGGTACTCCTCCGACAACGGTATTATCTTTAACTTCTTTTGATACCACAGATCCGGCTGCGATAATGCAATTATTTCCAATTTTTACTCCAGGCAATATTATGCTTCTTACCCCTATATAAACATTGCTTCCAACATTAATTGGAGCCGTTATTTCCAGGTCGGGTATTGAGTCGCGAAAAAGCAACGTACCACCGTCATGACAAATAAATATCACATCTCTTGTAATATGCACATTATTTCCTAAGGTAATACACCATGGCTCAGTGCCAAACATATTGTACGGATTACCATAAATATGTATGTTGGCTCCCATATTTACACCTATCCATTTGGCATATCGGACAGGGTTGAGTCGGGCGTAGACCATGCCAAAAGTGTTCTTAAAAATCTTGCTAATCAAAGTAATAATCGTGGCGGACATTTGTCACTCAGTTATTGTTTTTAAAAAAGAATTGACAATATCTATGTATTTTCTATAATCGAATCTATCCTGCTTTTTAATTAGTCTTTTCATTTCGTTTATCTTTTCCTTACTTTGAGATAAGGCGACAGCGAGTGTTTGTACAAGTGCTTCGTCGGTGGTGGTATCTAAAATATATCCATTTTTTCCGTTTTCCAAATAATCGGACACGTTGCTGTACAAATTTGTCAAAACAGGTGTTCCGCACGATAAGGCCTCTACAAACTTGGTGGGAAAGCCCGCTGTGTTTATAAGATTATTATCTCTGATAAATATCGCATAATCAGCATTTTTAATTTTTTTCAAAGTATCGGTATGTGACAACCGTCCAGCAAAAACTACGCAGGTCTCCAATTCGCCGGTCAGAAATTCGTCGCCAAAGTCATCAATATACTGCTGTCTTGTTAATCCAATTATATTCAATGAAAAATTAATGCTCATATCTTTTTTTATTGTTGAAAAGGCCTTTATAATGGCATCGATACGATCTTTTGAGCCTTTTCCCGGAGAGCCCGCGTAAACTAAATTTAATTCTTCTTCGTAATTAATAAAACTGTTTTGCCATTTTTCCGAACTGGAGTCAACCAATGGGGGTAGCTGAACTACAGCACCACTCATCCTTATTAAATAAAAATCATATAGATATTTACTAATCGCAATGATGCCATCCAACTTTGGATGCACTATTCTCATTCTTAAATATGTGTCAAATCCTTTAATAGTTTTATATACTATTCCCCCTTCCGGAACATACCATTCGGTACAATCAGCTATCAATTTTATATTTCTTTTTTTGCACAATCTATTCAATTTAGCTAACGCTGGTGCAGGATAGTTATAAGCAATTATAAAGTTTAATTTTGGGAGTTCATCTATTAGTTTTACAACGTTTGCAGTACTAAACAAATAGATAAACCACTCAGACAATTTGGTGGGATATTTAACCTTATAAAATTTAAACCCTTCGAAGGTATCAACTGAATGTTTTAGCGGCTCGTTCTTTAATAAACCTTGATCAGAACCAAGATAATATACATCAAATCCCAATTCTCGCAATATTTTTCCATTGCCAATTACTCTTTGGGCCGCCGCGTTTTTATCGGGCAACTCAAATCCGCCAATATATAATATTTCTTTGTTCGCGTTATATCCCATCGAAGCACTTAGTTTTTCATCAATTTATCCAAAAAATTGATCAATTTAATACACTGAACGTTATAGTCGAAGTTCTCTAAAATATAAGCCCTTGCTCTTTCACCAACTTTTAATGCTTCGGGATAATTATCTATTATATATTCAAGTTTTTTTCCATAGTCTATCGGATCGTTTGGAATAGCCAACCAACAATTAACACCATCAGTTACGAATTTGCTTATCTCTCCTACGTTCGTTAGTAAGGTAGGTTTGCCTGATGCCATATACTCACCGAGTTTAGTAGGAAAACCGCCTTCTGCTCTTTTGGTAGGAGGTTGTGATGAGACAAGAATAAAACTATTTAAAAGTATTCCGGGAACTTTATCGTTACTTACCTTTCCTTTTAAAATAACGCGGGTATGCAACTCAAGTTTATCAATCAAAGCTGCTATCCTTTTTAAATCATTTGGCGAAGGTGGCCCATAGAGATGCAATTCCAAGTCGTCGTATTTTTCTGAAATTGTTTTAAATGCCGAAATTATATTATCTACATTATCTTTTGATAATTCCATGTTTCCCATATAACAAAGATACCTCGGGCCATTATAATTCGGGGGAATGCCCGAAAATCTGGAGACATCTGTTAAAGTAGGCAATATATAACTTGGTTTTTCGACGAACCCGTTATAAAATGATGATAAATTATCTGTCATAAATATCATTCCTTTTACATATTTCAGGATATTTTTGAAAAGAGTCTCTTTATATTTCGGAATGCTATTTTTTAGGTATACACGAATTGGTACCGGGTATTCATCTGTAATAAAAATTGGTCTGGAATTAATTAACTTAACAACGGGAATAAACACATACAATATTCGAAACCAATCACTGCTTATTATCACAAAATCAAACTTTTCCTTTTTATTTTCTTTTAGCAGTTTAAAAACTGCTATAAAACAATAGTAAGCATGACTAAGTATTCTTATAATTTTATTTTTGGGATGTTCACGGGTTCCAGGATAATGATAATTTATACCATAAATTTCGCCATCTGCAGAAAATGAGCTGGGTTGACTGTCTGTGGGAAAGTAAACGAAAATGTCTGTTTTTATTCCATTTTCAACAAATCCTTTTCCATAACTTAGTATCCGGGTAGTCGCTGCAAGTCCCTCTGGAAAAGAATAACCGCAAATTATAGCAACTCTCTTAATTTTATCTGCAGACCACACCTTACATATATTTTATTGCTTGAACGCTGTGTTTTTTCAAAGAAGTTTTAGGAGCCATAATAAACATTCCCCATATAATTAAAAAAAAGTAAAAAAGTCTAACGGTTATATCCTGAGAAAAAGCAAGAATTAATAGCAGAATAAATAAATCATATCCGAAAAAATTACCTTTTGTGTAATATTTCATGATATTTTTACACGACTTTAATAAAAGAAAATAGTAAAATATACCTATAAACAAGCCATACTTTACAAAAACAAAAGTAACCCCATTTGCCGTTGAATCTGCATCGGTAAAATCCGCTATATATCTTGTGGCTCCATCACCAACTCCGGTTATTGGATATTCACTAATTACTTGATAATGAATATATACCGAGCCAAAACGGCTTGCACCACTACTTTTTCCAAAACCTTTCGTCTTGTCTGACTCTTTAATTTGTTGCAGAATTTTAACTTTTAAAAAATCTAAATTAGATACATACACGGAGCCGATAATAAAGCAAGAAAGATATACTATCTTAAACTTTGACTTTGAGTAAAAAAGCAAATATAACAATACCGTAAATGACAAAGCAATGTAGCCTGTAGTAGAAAAAGTTGTTATAATAGTTAATATAAATATGAGGTTGCTAAGCGTGAAAAACTTTCTTTTTATGGTTAGATTAAAATACAAAGCTATGTTTACAAAAATTGTGAACATACCTGGTTCCCAAAATGGGCCATTATTTCTGTTATATGCAGAATTATAATTCTTAAAATTATAGATTAAGATATTCACTGCCTCATTCGATTTAGACGTATCGACTTCGGAGCTACTAAAAATTAATGGTTTAAAGTAAATCGCAACATATGAATTTATAAAACTCATAAATGCATCCGAGTAGGTTAATAGAAAAAAAACCAAACTGGTTATTGACATTATAAATATGATCTTTATAAAAATGCCAATAAACTTTATGCCCATAATTGTTGCGACGTAATAAGACGTGAGGAAAACAAATAGTAGAATTAAAGTTGAAAAAATGTTTTGGTTATAGGATAAAACCGTTTGAATTAAAGAAAGTATTAAAAATGGTCCGGCTACTAAAAAAAGGTCGTCGTTAAACTTATACTTTTTACTGAGAAAGTACACACCAGAAATAATGCAAAATGGAATAATTAAAATACCTGCTCTAAAAAAATATTCGAACCCTGTTAAAGCCATAACCGAAAGAATAAAAAAATAATTACTCAACGGTATTTTTTGTTTATGATTAAATTGTTTAATCATTTTATGAAGGTTCTCCTGTTAAAAAATTATCGTTGTTAATTTTCATGTTTTTCCTCAATTCAAAATGAAGATATATACATCTGATTAACATGCCGGTTGTTATTATAAAAACGACTCCTGTCGGGTCTATTTTTTTTGTGCTGAGGATTGCAATGAAAATGGAGATGCCGGCAATTAGAATTCCAAAGGTTGCTTGTCCTTTAAAAAGAGACATCCCGTTTAAAAAAACACAAATAATTGTATTCCAAACTGAAAGCACGGTGTATGAAATGCAGATGAATATTAAAGAAAATGATGGTAAAATACTTTCTTTACCGGTCCAAACCAAAATTAGCCATTTGCTTGTCAGCAATAGAAGAATAAACATCGGAAATCCAATAGAAAGGAATAATTTATTAATTCTGGTATACAGCAAATTCAACCAGGCAAAGTCCTTTTTTACATGCGCATCTGCAACTGCCGGCCAAAAAGGCAAAAAAATTATGTTGACAAATAATAATATAAAGTTTAACAATCGTGTTAAGACCAGATACTTAGCGCTTTCTTTTAAGCCATAGCCCGAAGACAGTATTAAAGGCGTTAAACTATTAAGTAAAAATATCGCAATTGACGCACCTAAACCAGCAATTCCGGTTTTAAATATCTGAAGGAAAACCAGCTTACTTATATCTTTATGATTAAATAATAAATAAGGATGGTTTTTATATAACCAAAAAATTCCGAGCGTTAACATTAAATTAGGCAACCCACTCGAAACCAAAATAATTGTTGAAAGATCTTGCTTCGTCTTAACTGCCCAAAACAATAACAATAAAGATAAAAGTCGTGAACCAACTAAAATTATTCTTGAATAATAACCTTCCTGGTATGCGTCAAATGCCCGTTGTACCAAGCCCGACAGAATTCCAAAAGATAAGACCAAAAAAACGGCCTGAGTGGCAGGCAAAATTTCGCGTGAAATACTTTTATCCTGATATTTAAACCATGTGGTTAAATCAACAAACGGAATTATAAAATAAGATATCAGAATTAAAACGCTAAATAATATCGCCCCAAATACAATCGTAGTGGTGAAAGATTTTTTTAGATTATCTTTATCATCTTGCGCTTTAGCGTACGACATGATATTTTGCATACCTATACCCATTCCAAAATCAGAAAAAGTAACAAATAGCAATATAGAGGACAAGGTCATCCATAAACCGTACCGCTCGCTACCAACAGCATTAAGCACCAAAGGCACACTTACAACCGCTGTAAGCATTTGCACACCTTGCGCCACAAAAGCCAAAGACGATGTCTTAATTGCCTGCTTATACCTTCTGTCCTTGATGTTTGTTATTTTTTTTAGCAGACCGATCATCGTTGGTTAAAAAATACTTTTTTAAACAAATAAACTACATTGTTAATTATTGAAACACATTTTCAAGCGCAGCCTATTGCATTGCCTAAGAGCTTTAACTGAAATTGCCTAAGGTATACCATTCATAAGCGATTTTTAGTCCCTCATTTACCGAAATTTGAGGATTGTAGCCAATTAATTTTTTTGCTTTATTGATATTAGCCAGGCTGTGTTTTACATCGCCTTTTCGCTCGGGCTTATATTGAGGTTTTACATTGGCACCCGTAATTACACAGATTTCATTCCACAATTCATTAAGGGTTGTACGGTTATTATATGCAATATTGATTATTTCATGTTTATCAATTTCTGCATTGAGCATAGCCTTGATATTTGCATGCACCGCATTCTCGACAAATGTAAAGTCCCTGCTTGTTTCCCCATCTCCAAATATCACGGGCGTTTGTCCCTTTATTGCACATTCCATGAACAAAGGAATTACAGCAGCATAAGGCCCTCGTGGGTCCTGTCGTGGCCCGAAAACATTAAAATACCGCAGACCAATAGCATGCAAATCATAATTCCTTGAAAATACAGAAGCGTATAGTTCATTTACATATTTTGTTACAGCGTAAGGCGATAAGGGGTTGCCAATTTTTTCCTCCTTTTTTGGAAGGTCTGGGTGATCTCCATATGTACTAGAACTTGCGGCATATACAAAACGTTTTATTTGTGCATCGCGTACCGATACCAGCATATTTAAAAAACCACTTACATTTACCTCATTGGTTGTTATCGGATCAGCTATCGAACGAGGTACCGAACCAAGTGCGGCCTGGTGTGATACATAGTCAATACCCTCCACAGCTTTACAACAAGTAGCAAGGTCGCGAATATCTCCTTCTAACAGTTCAAAAGTTGGGTTATTCAAGTAATTTGCTATGTTGGCTCTTGAACCGGTTGAAAAATTATCCAATACCCTTACTTTTTTTGCTCCGTACTTTATCAGGTATTCAACAATGTTAGAACCAATAAAACCGGCTCCGCCTGTGATTAAAAAGCTAGATTGACTGATAGACTCATTATGATAAGGTATGTCGTACATCAAGTGGGATTTGAATTGAAATTTAATTATTATTTACAAACGACCGTCTACAATGTATTTCGGCAAAACACCCTTAACATCATAAATCACGTTGTTTTTTTTACACAATGCTTCTATATTCAAAGACTCGAATTCGTTGTGCGCGACCGCCAAAATAACAGCGTCAAAATAATTGACGGCGTTAAGCACTTTAACAGAATTCCAGCCATATTCATGCGCAACTTCATCAGGCGTGGCCCATGGATCCAAAATTGTAATATTTGTATCATACCCTTTTAATGTAGATAAAATATCGATAACCCTGGTATTACGCACGTCGGGACAATTCTCTTTAAAAGTAATACCTAAAATCAAGATATTTGCATTCTTAACCGGGATATCTTTTTTTATCAACAGTTTTATTACCTCGTGTGCCACATATTCCCCCATCCCGTCGTTTAACCGACGACCAGCCAATATAATTTCGGGATGGTAGCCAGACTCCTGGGCTTTTTGCGCTAAGTAATAAGGATCTACGCCTATACAGTGTCCTCCAACCAAACCGGGTTTAAATTTCAGAAAATTCCATTTTGTGGCGGCGGCTTTCAATACATCATCTGTATCAATGTTCAAACGATTAAATATTTTGGCCAATTCGTTTATAAAAGCAATATTAATATCTCGCTGAGCATTTTCAATAACTTTAGCAGCTTCGGCAACTTTTATAGATGCAGCTTTATAGGTTCCTGCAGTTATTACCGAGCTATATAATTTATCTATTTTCTCAGCTGCATCAGCTGTGGACCCGGAAGTGATTTTTAATATCTTAGAAACTGTGTGCTCTTTATCTCCGGGATTGACGCGCTCCGGTGAATATCCTACAAAAAAATCAACGTTATATTTTAATCCGGAGGTCTTTTCCAGCACAGGAACACATTCTTCTTCAGTAACGCCAGGATATACCGTTGATTCATATATTACAATACCACCTCTTTTCAAAACTTTGCCTACTGTTTCGCTCGCCTTATACAAAAATTGTAAATCCGGTCGGTTGTGTTTATCAACCGGAGTTGGAACTGTAACAATATAAAAGTTGCAATTATCGATACTTTCCAATCGATTACTAAAAAATAAACCCGTACCGCCGGATGATTTATTTTTAATAACGTTTTGTAAAATTATATTTTCAACTTCCAATGTGCAATCGTACCCACTGCTTAATTCCGCTATTCTTTTTTCATTTATATCGAACCCAATTACGTTGTATTTCTTTGCAAATTCAACAGCCAATGGCAAACCAACATATCCCAAGCCTATGATTGCAATTTTCGAATAATGGGGACCGTGTTCCAAAGACATATTAAAATTAATTATGATCAGATAATTCTCGAATAATATAGAATGAGCTATTTTATTACTTTACTTTTTTCAGCATACGTTTAAGAACAGATGATTCAGTTTTATCCTCTTCCTGATAATAACCACCGTGGCCATAGCCATAACCATAACCGTACCCGTAACCATAACCATAACCGTAACCTTGTTTAATGTCAATTGAATTCATTATTATGTTAAGGTTGCTAAACTTCTTTTGCCTGTAAAGATTATCAATAGCATGTATTTGTATTTTTGCAGTGTAATTATACCTGATTATAAACATAGTGGTATCTGCATGGGTAGCCAATATCTGCGCATCTGTTACTAAACCAATCGGGGGGGCATCTAATAAAATATAATCAAACCTTTTACTAAGGTCTTCAATAAGCTTCAAAATTTGTCCGTTGACTAACAATTCGGCAGGATTAGGTGGAATAGGGCCGCTGGTTATAATATAATAATCCTTTTGAAGCGGTACTTCCTTTATTATTTCATCAATATCAACTTTACCGATTAAGTAGTTGGAAATACCGAGCGTATTGTCAATATTTAAGCCAGTGTGTAATTTAGGTTTCCGTAAGTCGAGTTCCAAAATGATAGCTTTTTTACCCGACATAGCTATACTCGCACCCAAATTAAGCGAAATGAATGATTTTCCTTCGCCACTAATTCCTGACGTAAAAAGAATAACTTTCTGATTTTCTTTGGGAATCACAAATTGCAGATTAGTACGTAAAGTCCTTATCTGCTCAGCTACCAATGAGCGTGGTTTTGAAACAACTAACAAAGCCCCGGGTTCATCGGAATGAGAAATCTCAGCGAGAATAGGAACCTTTGTCAACTTTTCAATGTCCTGGCGTTTTACAACTTTGAAATTAAGAATGTCTTTGAAATAGATTAAACTTATAGGTATAATAATTCCAAATAAAAAGAAAATTATATAAATCATTTGCTTAACTGGCTTAACAGGTTGAGAGCTGCTCCACGCCCTATCTATTGTTCTGCTATCGGCTATGCCAGAAGCCAATTTCATTTGATTTTCTTCACGTTTTTGAAGCAAATACATAAATAGAGTATCCTGAAGACGCTGTTGCCTCATTACATCGAGTAATCCGCGCTCCTGTTTTGGAACATGTTTAATGATTCCCTGAAATTCAACGTTTTTTGTTTGAAGCTGCTGTTTAGTTATCTCAAGATTTTTTGTTAAATTCTGAACCGATTTATTTATTGAATATTTTAAAGAAGTAATTTGTTCAGTATATGAGCTGACAACCGGATTAGTTTCCGGAACAGTTTGTAAGAGATAGAGTTTTTTTAATTGAACTTCGGCTAATTGAGTAACAAGTCCCAATAGTGTCGGATCTTCAATTCCAAACATTGATGGTACTTCTGATGGCTGATTACTATTTTTACTTATATAATCATCCAGGGCTTTCAGTACACTAAGCTGTATTTGTACTTTATTTAGCTGAGTATCGTTATCTCCAACGCTTTGCAATAAAATTTGGGATTGCGAAGCAATATTAGCTATACCGTTACTTGACTTATAACGTTCCACATTTTGTTCAACTGAACCCAAACCCTCTGCTATAACTTTTAAACGTCCATTTATAAAGGATAACGTATTGGATGTAACCCTATTTTTGTCTTCAACGGCAGCGTTGTTGTATTCAGTCACTATTCCATTCAAAAAATCAATACCTCTTTGTGGGATGGGATCTTCAAAAGTGATAATTAAAACAGTGGCCTGTTTACTAACAGGGTCGATCTTTAAATTTCTTATATACTCCTCTACCAAACTGGGTAAAGTGTTGAATTTAACGTCGATTAACTGGTTGAATGGCCCTTCCCAGGTTGGGTTCAAAGTAATTAAAATAAGTCCGAATTCTGATTGAACGGGATGATTCACCGGCACTTCTTTACTATTTACAATCGCTGTACCTGAATTTATCAGCCCAATTGTAAGTTTACTGCTGTAGTCAATATCCGCGTTTGGTTTAATAAGTTCAACATTGAATGGCAGATTACCATATAGGGCTCGTTTTCTTACGCCCTTAGTTGTAAAATAAGATGTTGTTAACTTAAGCGATTTAATTACGTTTTCGACAATGGTTTTTGACTTTAAAACCTGGATTTCATTATCGATAATTTTGTCAGAAGAAAAAAGATCAAGATCCCTAAGCAAGTCCGACGATCCTCCCAACGACCCTTTATTGTCCTTAATTAATAAATCGGTTTCGATTTTGTACTGGGGCGTAGTAAGTTTTATATATATAAAACCTAATAACATGAAAAATACTATTGAAAAAGCGAACCATCTCCAATGTCTCAAATATTTGTATATGGTTTCCCGTAAATCAGGTTCACTATTATCCTGTTCCGCAAATTCTTTTACATCGTCATTGTAACTCATTTGTTGAGAATATACTGGTTTAAAATTTTATATGGCTGTAAGTAAAAATAATGGCGATAAACGAAAGTGCGCTTAATATTATAGGCAAAATTTGATAAGTCTTATCTGTCTGAGCTATCCTGCCCTTGCCTGGTTCAACGTAAACAATATCGTTAGAATGAAGATAATAGTATGGCGAGTTGTATACGTCTCTGGTAGTAAGATCAACCCTTCCAAACTCCTTCTTGCCATTTATGTCTCGAATAACAAGCACATTCTCGCGCTTACCGAAAATAGTCATATCACCCGCCATGCTCAAAGCTTCGGGTAGAGTAACACTTTCATTAGGGATAATATATACAGATGGATGCATTACCTCGCCCATCACAGAAATTCTATAATTGAGAAGGCGGACATTAACAGTAGGCTCCTTCAGATATAATTTTAATTTATTTTTAACTAGTTCCTTAGCCTGTACAGTAGTAAGACCTTCAACTCTAATTGGTCCCAACAGCGGCAGCTCAATATTTCCCGCCACATCAACCAAATAACCCGGTGCAATCGGTTGTGTAGGAGAGGAAGAAAGGCCACTAGTCTGGGGTGTGCCAACATTTTGACTTTGTGTATTATTGTCAATAGGCATTGTTGAGTATGGATTAAAAAAACTGCTGGCTAACGGATTTAATGAGCCAATGGCAATGGAGAGTATATCACCAGGTTGTATTTTCGGAACATATGCTTTTGCAACCGCTATCGTATCAGATTGATTTGGGGCCTTTTGAAAATATGCAATTTGCTTTTGATTTATGCAAGATGTTAAGAGAACTGCTATTGTAAGAAACAAAAAAATAATCTCGTAGATATTTTTCTTCATGCTTTAATTTACTTGTGTTTACATTGTCACCCATAAAAAGCGACCGCGCTCAAAAATATGCTTTTTTATTAAAAAAAAGAATTGTTTAACCGCGGGAGAACCCACAGGTGATAGGTAAGCAAGCGTCTTCTTGCTTAAAAAAATAGCAGTTTGCTTACAACGATGAAAAACCAATGTTTTTTATTTCGTGATAAATCTATTTTGTTAAGGCAAATATTCCCGATATTATCTAAACCTCAATAAATTCAATTTTTATTTTTATAAAGCATTATATAGGTCATAATATTTTTGATAAGGAGTGTAATATTGGCGTTACAGTTGATGTTAAAAAAAAATAGGTTGTTGCGCTATAGTCTTATTTTTCAAAAAAATCATCCTTTAAATCGTCTATTTCCCTTCTGTCTTTTTTTGTCGGCCTGCCTGTACCCCGATCGCGTTTTAAAATTGGCGCATGGAACATAGATTTAAACGCCTGGGTTTGTTCAACGGGCGTGATATCCTCATAAAAGTTAACAGCATTTTTTGCATCCAGTCGGTTTTCGAGTAGTCCTGTTACTTTTAGCACTTTGCGTTCAATTCCTTTTGATACCTGGTAAACTTCGCCGATTTTTACCTCATGCGAAGGTTTAATATTTTGGCTATCCAGCTTAACCCGACCGGCTTTACAGGCCTCAGTAGCGAGCGTTCTGGTTTTAAATACACGTATCGCCCATAGGTACTTATCAATTCTTAATTTTTCTTTTTCCGGCATAGTTAAGGTCAAACTTACAAAGTCTTAGTTATAAAGTTAAATTCGCTAACCTAAAATTCCATTTTCTGGTATATACATTAATTCGGTGTAAATAAATTCCCTCAAAATCCTTTAATTTGCCAAAAGTTTTATATTTTATATCTGATGCAAAACCTAAAAAAATTAATTGAACAAGCTTGGGAGGATAGAAATCTGTTGCGTTACAATGAGTATGTGAATGCGATTGAAACAGTTATTGAAAAATTGGATAAAGGCGAATTTCGCGTGGCCGAATTGATAGGTTCGCGCTGGCATACCAATGACTGGATAAAGAAAGCTGTTATCCTATACTTCCCTATACGGCAGATGGAAGAAGTTTCAGTTGGGCCTTTTGTTTTTCATGATAAAATGAAATTAAAAACCGATTATGCCAAGACCGGCGTACGGGTTGTACCACATGCAATTGCCCGCTATGGTGCCCATCTTGCAAAAGGAGTAATTATGATGCCCTCATACGTTAATATTGGCGCTTATGTTGACGAAGGCACTATGGTTGATACCTGGGCTACCGTAGGATCATGCGCTCAAATCGGCAAACATGTACATCTAAGCGGCGGCGTTGGCATAGGCGGTGTGTTAGAGCCCGTACAGGCTGCACCCGTTATTATTGAAGATAATTGTTTTATTGGCTCCAGAGCGATAGTAGTTGAAGGTGTTCATCTTGAAACTGAAGTAGTACTTGGGGCAAATGTAGTTTTAACTGCTTCAACAAAAATCATTGACGTTACGGGTGAAAAGCCTATTGAATACACAGGTAGAGTACCGGCACGCTCGGTAGTTATTCCCGGTTCGTACACAAAAAAGTTTCCAGCGGGAGAATACCAGGTACCCTGCGCCTTAATTATTGGCAAACGCAAAGAATCAACTGACAAAAAGACGTCATTAAACGACGCTTTAAGAGAAAATAACGTATCAGCTTAATTAGATTTTAGATATGAGATTTGAGTATCGAGATCAGATAAATAAAATATAAGAAATAATAGTATCGTTTTACTTTATTTCAAGCCCCGATCTTCTTATTCTCAAATCTCATATCTCACGTCTCAAATCTAAACATGAAAATACTGATAAGGCTGCCCAACTGGCTTGGTGACGTAGTAATGAGTGCGGCTTTCATTAGTGCTGTCAGGCAGCTTTACCCTGATGCCAGTATTGACGTAATCATAAAAAAAGAAATAAGCAACATTGCGTCACTCCTGCCGGACTTGCAGACTATTCATCCGTTTTCTAAACAGGAGAACAAAGGGCTAAACGGTGTATATCGTTTTGGGAAGAAACTGCGCGATGAAAAGTATGATCTGTTTTTTAACCTGCCCAGTTCTTTGTCTTCTTTAGTAATGGGATGGGCCACGCGAGCTAAAAAACGGGTTGGTTTTTATAAAGAAGGTGGGTTTTTTTTATTGACTAACGGTTATAAAAAACCTTTTAATGTACACAGGGTGGATGAATTTGTTTCGTTGTTGGAACAATTCACTGGTAAGGCAGTCAAAAACAAGCGTGTAAAACTTAATCATGAAAAACCTGCAAAAATTAATCGCGAACGGGTTTTAATTAATTTCAACTCCGAAGCGGAATCGAGAAGAATGCCGCTGCACAAAGGCATTTCAATTATTAATTCCCTTACTCAGGCTTTTACCGACGTTAAATTTGCATTTATCGGATCATCGAAAGAAGCTGATTTTGTTAACAGGATAATTGAAGGGGCGATAAACGTTACCCAAATAGAAAATCTTGCAGGTAAAACCGATCTTATTGGCTTAGCTGACTTAATGGCTTCTTCGGCGGCTTTACTGACCACCGATTCTGGCCCTGCCCACTTAGCCAACGGCGTTGGTACACCGACTATTGTTTTGTTCGGCGCGGGCAACGAGCATAATACAGCCCCTTATAATACTCAAAATTTAAAAGTGCTGCGTTACGGGCAACTCAACTGTGAACCTTGTGTAAAAAACACATGTAAGTTATATGGCATACCAAAATGTATGGAACTATTAGATGAATTACAGATCATTGGCGCATTGAGCGTATATTTGCCCCATGCTTAAAGACGAAGTTTCAAAAGCCTTAAAGATTATACTTAATGGGGGGATAATCCTATATCCTACCGATACCATTTGGGGTATAGGTTGTGATGCGACTAATACCGAAGCGGTGAAAAGGATTTACAAGTTGAAACAGCGCGATGAAGCCAAAAGCATGATCATTTTACTGGATACAGAAAACAAAATGGAAAGTTACATCAGCGATGTAAACCCATTAGCGTTTGATCTCATCGAATATGCAGAAAATCCTTTAACGCTTATTATGCCCGGCGCCAAAAACATATCGGGTGAATTAATTGCCGGCGATGGCAGCGTGGGTATCCGCATAGTTAAACACCCTTTCTGTCAGCAACTAATTCAACGAATGCGCAAGCCTTTGGTTTCCACATCAGCTAATATAAGCGGCAAACCGTCACCACAATATTTCGCGCAAATCGAACCTGAAATAATTGCCGGTGTCGACTATGTGGTTGATATTGACCAGCATGATATGGAAATAAAAAATCCCTCTACAATATTGAGACTTGAACCGGATGGAAAATTTGAGTTTATAAGACGCTAATATTATTTACGATTTTAGATTTACGAATTACGATTTATCGGCGAACTCCGATCGAACCTCAAATCTAAAATCCTTATTCACAATCAGCAATGAAACAATATTTGCAACATCCTATATTTTCTATCATATCAAAAATAGCGGGCGAGCATAATTTGCGGGTATACGTTATCGGTGGTTTTGTTCGCGATACTTTACTCAGCCGATCTTCAGATGACATTGATATAGTTGTGATCGGTAACGGGATTTTATTTGCCGAAAACGTGGCAAAAGAATTAAAAACGAAGGTATCTGTTTTCAAAAACTTCGGCACTGCGTCGTTGAAATATCGGGATTTAGAAATAGAATTTGTCGGCGCGCGCAAAGAATCATATCGCCATGACTCGAGGAAACCAATCGTCGAAAACGGAACTCTCGAAGATGACCAGAAAAGACGTGATTTTACAATAAATGCGTTAGCAATTGCGCTCCACCCGGATTCCTTCGGGCAACTTTTAGACCCATTTGGCGGAATTAGCGATCTTGAGAAAAAGCTGATCAGAACACCACTTGATCCTGTTGAAACTTTCTCTGACGACCCATTGCGAATGCTTCGTGCTGTACGTTTTGCATCGCAATTGGATTTTAAAATAGATGAAAAAGCGATTAACGCGATAAAAGGCAATATTGAAAGGATCAGCATTGTATCGCAGGAACGGATAACCGATGAGGTGAATAAAATAATTTTGTCTCCAAAGCCGTCTATAGGTTTTAACTATTTGTTCGATACCGGTTTACTTCATCGCATATTCCCACAAATGACGGCGCTTTACGGGGTTGAAATTATAGCCGGAAAAGGCCACAAGGATAATTTTTATCACACTTTGCAAGTTCTTGATAATATTTCTGAAACGACAGATGACCTTTGGTTACGTTGGGCCGCAATATTGCATGATATTGCAAAGCCCGCTACCAAACGTTTTGAACAAGGCCACGGGTGGACATTTCACGGGCATGAAGAAAAAGGTGCGCGCATGGTACCTAAAATTTTTACGCAATTGAAACTGCCGCTCAATGAAAAAATGAAATTTGTACAAAAAATGGTGCAATTACATTTACGTCCCATTGTTTTAGCCCAATCAGTTGTAACTGATTCGGCAGTGCGAAGATTATTATTCGAGGCGGGCGAGGATATAGAAAGTTTAATGTTGTTGTGTAACGCGGATATCACGACAAAAAATGAATACAAAATAAAAAAATACCGACAGAATTTTGAACTGGTACAACAAAAATTAAAAGACGTTGAGGAGCGCGATAACATGCGCAACTGGCAACCTCCGGTAACGGGAATTGATATTATGCACTTGTTCGGCATTAAAGAGGGCCGTGAAGTAGGGATTATTAAAAATCAAATAAGGGAAGCGATACTTGATGGCGAAATACCAAATTCACGAGAAGCGGCAATTAATTATACTATTATAAAAGGAACAGAAATTGGCTTAAAAGTTGTAGGTAACGATTTGGAAATTTAATTTCGGATGTTCAATTTCGCATTTTTTAATTATTCGGGTACTGCCGGTTACGGGTTAAATAGGCGGATAAATTCGAAATTGAACATTCGGAATCCAAAATAAACTAAAACATTATTATTTTTGTAAAAATCTACTAAAAAATGGCGCTATACAGGTTCAGAATTACCTTTGAAGATTATGATGACGTGATAAGAGAGATCGATGTAAAATCAAATCAAACATTTGAGGATCTTCACAGAGCAATTCACCAATCAACCGGCTACAATTCCGAGTATCCATCGTCATTCTATATAAGCAATGATCAATGGACAAAGGGTGAAGAAATTACTTACCTTCCAAATCAAAAAAGGATTGACAGGAAAGTGCCGTTGATGGAAAAGGTAAAACTGCTTAGCTATATTGATGATCCGCATCAAAAGTTTTATTATACTTTTAATTTCGACCGCCCGTTCGATTTTCATGTTGAATTGATGAAGATTATATTGGAAGAAACACCAGGCGTGGTTTATCCATCGGTTATTAAATCTGTCGGCGAAGCACCTAAACAGTTCGGCACTACGCCTACAGTGCCCCCACCAACAACTGGCGACGAATTTGACTTTTTAAATGAAATGGCATTTGGCGAAGAAGACGCAGAAGACTTTACCGAAATTACCGAAACCGGCGAAGAGGATGTAGAAGAGAAAAAGGTTGACGAGGAAGGCGAAGATGATGAATTTGCCAATGATTTCCCTGATGACGAAGGCTTTGAAGATGAGGGTAAGCTTTCGCTTGGCGACGATTATTAATAACAGCCCATGGTCGGTAGTCCATAGACCATGGTAGGCAGTGAATTGTTTGGAATAAATATCCCAATCGTTTACTATATCATCAACTATCCACCATGGGCAACAAATCGACAACAAAAACACTTATTGTAGTAGCCGGTCCAACTGCTGTTGGTAAAACAGCTGCGGCAATCCAACTGGCAAATTATTATAAAACCGTTATTGTTTCTGCTGACTCCCGGCAATTCTACCGCGAAATGTCTATTGGTACTGCTAAGCCGACTGACGAAGAGTTAGCCGCGGCAAAACATTATTTTATCAACTCTCATTCCATAACAGAAAGTTTTACGGCGGGCGACTATGAAAAGCAATGCCTTGCACTTTTGGCAGAACTTTTCAAGATTCACGACATAATTATCCTTGTGGGTGGATCGGGACTATTTATCAAAGCTGTATGTGAGGGCTTTGACGAATTTCCGGATCCAAAGCCCGGTGTAAGGAATAAACTAAATAGGGAATTGGAAGAAAAAGGGATAAATTTCCTTCAGGAAAAATTAAAATCAGTCGACCCGTTATATTATCAACAAGTTGATTTAAACAATCCTCAACGGTTAATCAGGGCGCTTGAGGTATTTGAAAGCACGGGCGTGCCTTTTTCTTCTTATCGTAGATCCGTATCAAGTGATCGTCCCTTCAGAATTATAAAAATCGGATTGAGTCTACCCAGGGACATTTTATACCAAAGAATTAATGATCGTGTAGACATAATGATGCAAAATGGCTTGCTTGATGAAGCAGAGGCTTTACAGCCATATAGACATTCAAATGCCCTTAATACTGTTGGATATAGCGAATTGTTCGATTATTTTGATGGTAAAACTGATTTAAAAAATGCTGTCGAACTGATTAAACAAAACACCCGACGCTTCGCTAAACGGCAGCTTACGTGGTTAAAAAAAGATACTGGAATAAAATGGGTGGAGGCGGATAAAACCGATTTGATTAAACTTATAACTACTAAGCTGGTCGACGTCGCAGGTAATTGATTTTAACTAACAAAACATCTAATTGCTAATTCCGATGTTTCTTAGTTGCTTTATTATTTTAAAAACATCAACTTTTAAAGAAACAGACCGGTATCTTTATTAGGGATTAATTATTTAACCATAAAGAAAATCGACTTGCCATTAATCTCTGTTTCAATAAGTTCCTTTCATTTTTTGTAAAAAACTTCTTTTGTTTTATTTTAAAATTGTGTATTATTAGGAAATATATTGCTGATTAATAATCAGATATATTTTAAATAATATCAATACCAGTTGTACCTTTTTCTAAAAATATAAAGACTATTATTTTTTAAACCAATGCCAAGCCCTATCATTAAACGGAGACGATTTTTATCTTCTTTATTCGTGATTTTTATACTTTCATGTTGCAAAAAGTTTACGAAATCTGATTTATCAAGTAATAGTCCCAATAAAGGAGACTCAAATACCTCCCCGTCAGCGGACTATTTAGGTGAATATAATGTTACCGAACTTGCTAATGGCGCATACACCTTGCCCGCTTACTTTGATTTGCTAACATGTGGTTATAGCGACAAAATATCATACCAACCAGGTGATGCTGTTACTTTATATTTAACGGGCCCAAAAAATGATAATAAAACGATATTTTTAACCGATGCTGATAACAGTGAGGTATTTTCGTTTCCTACAACAATTGCCCCACAACAAATGAATGCACCTAAACCTTGGGTAGATGGTTATTCATTCACCAAGTCTGTCACGGTTAATTTACCACGCAATTTAAAAAGCGGTTATTATAAATGGAAACTTGGAGATATAGTTCATGAAGTCATCCCTTTAATCTGCAAAAAGGACGTTAGTTTAGTAAGTGATATAACGGTTATATATCCTTCAAATACTGACAATGCATACAATCTTGGGGGAGGAAAAAGCTTATACTTCGGACCCGAGCTTACAAACAGAAGTACAGTAGCATCTTTTTCACGCTACTCTCTTTATCCGGGTGATTGGACATCCAGCTTTTTGAAATGGATGAACTTACAAGATTACAATGTAAATTATCTAGCGGATACTGATTTAGAAAAATATGAATACATCCAAAATTCGAAAGTCGTAATCGTTATAGGTCACAGTGAGTATTGGACTCGCCAGGCGAGGGAAAATATAGATAAGTTTGTTGATTCCGGTAAAAATCTCTTAGTGCTATCAGGTAATACAATGTGGTGGCAGATGCGCTATAATGAAAAAAAGAATTTGATGATCTGTTATAAGGACACCGGTCTTGATCCATTGTCAAATACTTTATATGAAACAAAAAATTGGCCGCAATCATCGTTAAATTATTCAACTATTAAAAGTATTGGCGTTGATTGGAATGGTGGTGGTTATGCCAATAAATTAACAAACAGGTGGAATGGCTTTAAAATCGTTAATGAAAAATCACCACTTTTTAAAGGAACCGGCCTGCAAAATGGTGATATTCTAAAATTACCCTCCATAGAGGTAGATGGAGCTCCCGTTGTAAAAATGATTTTACCTGGTTCTGATGAAGTACCTGTTATTGATAATTCCAGATTAAATTTTAACAAAGTTGAATTGTTAGCCTATGATTTCGCAACAGATGGCCCCGAAGCAAATGGGTTGGGTACATTTATAGTTTTCAAAAAAACACAAAGTTCAGGCACAGTTGTAAATGTAGCCACCATGAACTGGTGCTCTCCTACTGGCATGGGCGGAGACGACGGTTTAAAAATACAAACTATCACAAAAAACATGATTGACAGATCTTTAAACAACGAATCTCTTCTCACTTGATATTCGCGTCTAGTAACTAAAATCACGAATAATACTCGTTACCTGTTATTACTAACTCAGTAGTGTTTGCAAATAAGCGCCATAACCGCTTTTAATATATTTCGTTACTAATATCTTTAACTGGTCATCGTTGATAAATCCCATTCGGTAAGCAACTTCTTCTATACATCCAATTTTTGTAGCCTGTCGTTTTTCAATTACCCTTACATATTCCGTAGCATCACTTAATGAATCGAATGTCCCTGTATCTAACCAGGCAGTTCCCCGGTCCATTACACCGACATGTAATTCACCTTGTTCAAGATAAAATTTATTTACATCAGTAATTTCGTATTCACCACGGGGTGATGGCTTTAAATCCTTCGCAATCTGAATTACCTTATTGTCATAAAAATAAAGGCCCGGAACCGCAAAACTTGATTTGGGATTAACCGGTTTTTCTTCGATCGATAAAGCTTTAAAATCCTTATCAAATTCAACAACACCATACCTTTCCGGATCAGCCACGGGATAAGCAAAAATAGCAGCACCATCAACATTATTAAAACTACGAATCAACTGGCTAAAACCGCTGCCATAAAATATATTATCGCCAAGTATCAGCGCTACCTTATCGTTGCCTATAAACCTCTCACCAATTACAAATGCCTGGGCAAGTCCGTTTGGTTTTTCTTGTACTGCATACTTGAAAATACATCCCAATTCACTTCCATCGCCAAGCAGCCGTTTAAAACTTTCGTTATCCTCGGGTGTTGTGATTATTAAAATTTCACGGATATCCGCCAGCATCAACACTGACAATGGATAATAGATCATCGGCTTATCATAAATAGGCATCAATTGCTTACTTATTGCCCGGGTTATTGGGTAAAGTCTGGTTCCTGATCCTCCGGCTAAAATTATTCCTTTCATTAGGTTTAGTTATTTAATTCTTTGAGCCTGTTTATACATTGTATCAAACTGTCTCTCCAATAAGGAATTTCTATTTGAAATGTTCCTTTTATTTTGCTCTTATCCATTACCGAATAAGCTGGACGTGCGGCTTTCGTCTTATATTCTTCGGTTCTTATTGGTAACGCCTTTATAACGGTGTCCGAAATATCAAAAATTGACTTTGCAAAATCGTACCACGATGCAACGCCCTCGTTACTGTAATGATATATACCATATGCCTCACTTTTGCTGTTGATAATTCGCAATATGCATGTTGCAAGATCAATAGCATAGGTAGGCGTGCCCACCTGATCGGCTACTATGCTTAGTTCACTTTTCTCAGCAGCGAGCCTCAGCATTGTTTTAACAAAGTTACTACCATATTCTGAGTATAGCCAACCTGTACGGATAATGAAATATTTCTTCAATAAAGATTCAACTACTTTTTCGCCATCCAGCTTTGATTGCCCGTAAATATTAACGGGAAATGTCTCACTATCTTCACTTCTTGGTGTCGAAATATCACCCTTAAATACAAAATCTGTAGACATATGAAAAAGTGTTGAGTCATATTGTAAGCTTAAAATGCTTAAATTCTCAACGCCGGTTTTATTTACCTTAAAAGCTATTTCCCGCTCATCTTCAGCTTTGTCCACTGCCGTATAGGCGGCACAATTTATACAATAGACAGGCTTATATTTTTCAAAAATCTTCCTTAATGACTCGACGTCTAAAATATTTGCTTCAGCCTCTGATGGAAAATGTATTAATTTTATACCTTCATTTTCCGAAATTCTTTTAAAACACTGCCCTAATTGACCGGATGAACCAAAAACAACTATATTATCCATTCAATATATTTGATTATCTAATTAATTTGTAAACATACCCGTATTTGGAGTAAGTCCGCGAATTTTACTTTTCGCGATTTAAAAAATCCTGGTAGGCTAATTTAATACCCTCTTCCAATTCAATTTTATGTTTCCAGCCTTTTTCATGTATTTTGGTGACATCCATCAACTTTCGGGGGGTTCCGTCAGGTTTTGAAGTATCAAATTGTATTTCTCCTTTAAAACCTATTATATTTTTTATCAGTGACGCCAAATCTTTAATCGATAGATCTTCACCTGTTCCGATATTTACAAGGCCCGATTCATTGTAATTCTCCATTAAATAATAACAGGCTTCCGCGAGGTCATCGGCAAACAAAAACTCTCGCTTTGGCGAACCTGTCCCCCAGATAGTCACGGATGGCGCATTTTGTTGTTTTGCTTCATAAAACCTTCGGATTAACGCCGGTAAAACGTGTGAATTTTGAGGGTGGTAATTGTCGTTGTAACCATACAGGTTTGTTGGCATTACCGATATAAAATTGCACCCGTACTGATCCCTGTATGCGTCGCACATTTTTATACCCGCTATTTTAGCTATAGCATAAGGTTCATTAGTCGGTTCAAGTAAACCGGTAAGCAAATATTCTTCTCTTAAAGGTTGCGGAGCCAGTTTGGGATAAATACAGCTTGATCCAAGAAACATTAACTTTTTTACACCCGTAAGATATGAGTTATGAATAACGTTATTTTGTATTTGCAGGTTATCATATAAAAACTCGGCTCTAAATGTATTGTTGGCAACAATACCGCCAACTTTAGCAGCCGCCAAAAATACATAGTCTGGCTTTTCCTGTTCAAAGAAATCGGCCACCTGCCGTTGATCCCTCAAATCAAGCTCTGAAGATATACGTGTAATAAAATTTTTAAACCCTTCATTTTCCAGTTTCCGGTGGATAGCTGAACCAACCATTCCACGATGCCCTGCTATATATATTTTTGCGCTTTTTTCCATTGTTTTTTAGTTCATTAGTTCACAGGTTCATTAGTTCATTGGTTCATTGGTTTTGATTTACACTAATGAACCAATGAACTAATGAACAAATAAGCGATTTATGCCTGTCCCATTGTTCCGCCAAAATTCATCGGGAACCCCGATGGATCCTGCTGTATTTTAATACGGCCGTTAACTGTTTCAAATTTTTCAAGGTTGTCTTCCAACGCTGTCAATAATCTTTTAGCATGCTCGGGTGTTAGTATTATTCTTGATTTTACTTTAGCCTTTGGTACGCCAGGCATAACCCGGATAAAGTCGAGCACAAACTCTGAGCTTGAGTGGGTTATGATTGCCAGATTTGAATAGATGCCCTCAGCAATTTCTTCGGAAAGCTCGATATTCAATTGATTTTCATTTTGTTCTTCCATGGCCCTAAAATAACAAAGCCTTCCCACTTATGGGAAGGCTTATTGAAATATTTGTTATTTATTGGTTGATTGAGTTTATTAGGTTGGATTAAGTTGATTAGGTGAAGAAAAGTTTCCTTTTTAACTTAATCAACCACTCACTGAATCAACACAATCAACTCACGCTTCTACTTCCTCTGCTTTTGAAGCCATCAAGCGGTCAAACTCCTCTTGCGAACCTACGCGGATATTTTCATATTCACGTAAACCGGTTCCCGAAGGAATAAGGTGACCAACTATCACGTTTTCTTTCAATCCAAGCATAAGGTCCTTTTTGCCAGCAATCGCTGCTTCGTTCAGAACTTTGGTAGTTTCCTGGAACGATGCTGCAGAGATAAACGACTTGGTGCCTAATGAAGCCCTGGTAATACCCTGAAGCATTGGGCTGGATGTTGCAGCAATGGCGTCGCGTACTTCAACCAATTTCAAATCTTTACGTTTCAAAATTGAATTTTCGTCTCTCAACCTTCTCACCGAAACAATTTGTCCAGACTTTAAACTTGCAGAATCTCCAGGCTCAATAACAACTTTTTTGTCGAAGATGTCGTCATTTTCGAGCATGAAATCCCAACTGTCAACTGCTTCTCTTTCAAGGAAACGGGTATCGCCGGCATCTTCAATCGCAACCTTCTGCATCATCTGGTGTACAATCACCTCAAAGTGCTTATCATTTATCTTCACACCTTGTAAGCGGTAAACTTCCTGTATACCATTTACCAGGTATTCCTGCACTGCGGCAGGGCCTTTAATGGCAAGGATATCCGCAGGAGATATTGAACCGTCCGACAAAGGCATACCGGCTTTAACAAAGTCGTTATCCTGAACCAGGATATGTTTTGACAATGGAACCAGGTATTTTTTAATTTGCCCGTCTTTTGATTCGATGGTGATTTCACGATTACCGCGTTTAACACCGCCCAAGGTTACCACGCCGTCAATTTCGGTAACAACAGCAGGATTTGATGGGTTACGTGCTTCGAATAGCTCAGTTACACGAGGCAAACCACCAGTGATATCGCGGGTTTTACCTGTTGAACGCGGTATTTTCGCGATAACTTGTCCTGTTTGTAATTTTTCACCTTCATCAACGGCAATGTGCGCGCCAACCGGGATGTTATAGCCTTTTATGATGTTACCTTTTGAATCAGCAACCTGGATAACTGGGTTTTTGGTTTTATCACGTGTGTCAATAATAACTTTTTCGCGGTGACCTGTTTGCTCGTCTGATTCTTCGCGGAAAGTGATACCTTCCAAAACAGCTTCAAACTTGGTAACACCTGCAAACTCAGAAATAATCACAGCATTATACGGATCCCATGAACAGATACGATCGCCCCTATTGATCTTGCTGCCATCCTTAACGTATAAATAAGCACCGTAAGGAATATTATTGGTAACAATTACTTTATTGGTTCCCTGTTCAACTATCCTGAATTCGCCAGAACGGCCCAGTACAACATCAACAGCACCTTCTTCGGTTTTGTACTCAACTGTACGTACGTTCTCAAATTCGATAATACCTTCAAACCTTGCATTTATCTGTGACTCGGCAGCAATGTTTGATGCGGTACCACCCACGTGGAATGTACGCAGTGTTAACTGTGTACCCGGTTCACCGATTGACTGTGCGGCAATTACACCAACAGCTTCACCTTTTTGAACACGTTTACCACTCGCCAGGTTACGGCCGTAACATAACGCACAAACGCCGCGTTTGCTCTCGCAAGTTAATACCGAACGTATTTCAATGCCTTCAAGCGGAGAGTTTTCTATATTCTTGCCTATCTCTTCTGTAATATCCTGACCGGCCGATACTAATAGATCGTTAGTTATAGGATCATGTACTTCATGTAAGGACGTGCGGCCTAAAATACGATCGTACAATGGCTCAACAATATCCTCGTTATCTTTCAGCGCGGTAGTATAAATACCTCTTAATGTACCGCAATCAACCTCACCAACAATCATATCCTGCGCCACATCATGTAAACGACGGGTTAAGTAACCGGCGTCGGCAGTTTTCAAAGCTGTATCCGCCAAACCTTTACGAGCACCGTGAGTAGAAATGAAGTACTCCAATACTGATAAACCTTCTTTAAAGTTTGAAAGGATAGGGTTCTCAATAATTTCACCGCCAGAACCTGACTTTTGAGGTTTAGCCATCAAACCACGCATACCTGCTAACTGGCGAATCTGTTCTTTTGAACCACGCGCTCCTGAATCCAGCATCATGTATACTGAATTGAAGCCCTGGTTATCAGTCGACAGGATCTCCATTACATTAGCTGTAAGGCGGTTGTTAATACGGGTCCAAATGTCAATGATCTGGTTGTAACGTTCGTTATTGGTGATGAAACCCATATTATAGTTACCCATCACGTCGTCAACCTGCTTAGAAGCTGTTTCAATAAGTGTAACTTTTTCTGCAGGGATGTTAATATCCTTAAGGTTGAATGATAAACCACCCTGGAATGCCATCCTGAACCCTAATTCTTTAATATCATCAAGGAATTGGGCGGCACGCGCCATACCGGTAATTTTTACAACCTCACCAATAATATCACGTAATGATTTTTTAGTAAGCAGTTCATTAATGTAACCTACCTCAATAGGAACATGCTGGTTAAATAATACGCGACCAACGGTTGTATCGATAATTTTTGATACGATAGCCCCGTCTCTTTCTTTAATAAAAGCTTTAACCTTTATAAAAGCATGAAGGTCAATTTTCTTTTCGTTATAAGCGATGATTACTTCTTCAGAAGAGTAGAAGGTTAATCCCTGGCCGTTTACAACACGGCCCTCGTCCGTTTTACGGCCTTTGGTAATATAATACAATCCAAGCACCATGTCCTGAGACGGTACGGTGATTGGTGTTCCGTTGGCCGGATTTAAGATGTTGTGTGAAGCAAGCATCAATACCTGGGCCTCCAAAATTGCTGCGTTACCAAGTGGTACGTGAACAGCCATCTGGTCACCGTCGAAATCCGCGTTAAAGGCAGTACATGTTAAAGGGTGCAACTGGATAGCTTTACCTTCAACCAATTTTGGCTGGAAAGCCTGGATACCCAAACGGTGCAGCGTTGGCGCACGGTTAAGCAACACAGGGTGTCCTTTTAATACGTTTTCCAATATATCCCAAACAAGTGGATCTTTACGGTCAACTATTTTTTTGGCTGATTTCACTGTTTTAACCACACCACGCTCAATCATTTTGCGGATGATAAATGGTTTAAACAATTCAGCTGCCATATCTTTTGGTAAACCGCATTCATGTAATTTAAGGTTAGGACCTACAACAATTACAGAACGGGCCGAATAATCAACACGTTTACCCAACAAGTTCTGACGGAAACGGCCTTGTTTACCTTTCAATATATCAGAAAGTGATTTCAACGCACGGTTACCTTCAGTTTTTACCGCGTTTACTTTACGTGAGTTATCGAACAACGAGTCAACAGCTTCCTGTAACATACGTTTTTCGTTACGTAAAATAACTTCCGGAGCTTTTATCTCGATCAAACGTTTTAAACGATTGTTACGGATAATTACACGGCGATATAAATCATTTAAGTCGGAAGTAGCAAAACGACCGCCTTCCAATGGCACTAACGGACGCAATTCCGGCGGAATAACCGGAACAATCTTAACGATCATCCATTCCGGATTATTTTCTATTCTTGACTTTGCATCACGGAACGCTTCAACAACCTGTAAGCGTTTTAATGCTTCGTTTTTACGCTGCTGCGAAGTTTCATTAGCCGCCTGATGACGTAAGCTAAATGATAATTCGTCAAGGTCAAGACGTTTTAATAATTCTTCAAGAGCCTCGGCGCCCATTTTGGCAACAAATTTTTGCGGATCCTTATCATCAAGGTACTGGTTTTCTTTTGGAAGGGTATCCAAAACATCCAGGTATTCCTCTTCAGTAAGGAAATCCATTTTATTGATGCCATCGCCTTCTTTAATACCAGCTTGAATAACTACATATCTTTCGTAGTATATAATCAGGTCGAGCCTTTTGGTTGGTAAGCCCAGCAGGTAACCAATTTTATTTGGTAACGAACGGAAATACCAGATGTGTGCAACAGGAACCACCAGGTTAATGTGGCCCATACGCTCGCGGCGTACCTTTTTTTCAGTTACTTCAACACCGCAACGGTCGCAAACTATACCCTTATAACGGATACGTTTGTATTTACCGCAATGGCATTCATAATCTTTTACCGGACCAAAAATACGCTCGCAGAATAAACCATCACGCTCAGGTTTATAAGTCCTGTAGTTGATAGTTTCCGGTTTCAAAACTTCACCGCTTGAACGTTCCAGTATAGATTCGGGCGAAGCTAAACTGATAGTAATTGTGGTGAAATTACTTTTGATTTTATTATCCTTTTTGTAAGACATAGTCTCCTTGTTTTTTAAAGTTGTAAGAGTTGTAAATGTTGTAAGGGTTGTAAATGTTCAAGGATTTAACCTTTTTAACAACTACAACCTTTACAACTTCTATAACTTATTCTAAAGTGATATCCAAACCTAAACCTCTTAATTCATGAACCAATACGTTGAATGATTCAGGAACTGATGGCGTTGGCAGGTTTTCACCTTTAACAATAGCCTCATAAGTTTTAGCGCGGCCGATAACATCATCCGATTTGACGGTTAATATTTCCTGCAGGATGTTGGATGCACCAAATGCTTCCAGTGCCCAAACCTCCATCTCGCCAAAACGCTGACCACCAAATTGTGCTTTACCACCCAATGGCTGTTGTGTAATTAATGAGTATGGCCCTATTGAACGTGCGTGCATCTTATCATCAACCATGTGTCCAAGTTTCAGCATATATATTATACCTACTGTTGTCTGCTGGTCAAAACGGTCGCCTGTTAATCCATTGTATAAATAGGTACGGCCTGATTCAGGTAAGTTTGCCTTTTTAATCCACTCCTCTACTTCGTCGTGGCTTGCACCATCAAAAATTGGAGTTGCGAATTTAATTCCAAGCTCTTTACCAGCCCAGCCTAATACTGTTTCATATATCTGGCCCAGGTTCATACGCGACGGTACACCCAGCGGGTTAAGTACAATATCAACCGGCGTTCCGTCTTCAAGGAATGGCATATCCTCATCACGTACAATACGTGCAACGATACCCTTATTACCATGACGACCGGCCATTTTATCACCTACTTTAAGCTTGCGCTTTTTAGCGATATAAACTTTGGCCATTTGCACGATACCTGATGGTAGCTCGTCACCCACACTGATAGCGAATTTATCACGACGATAAGCGCCTAATTCTTCATTCAACTTGATGTTGAAGTTATGGAGCAGGGTCTTTATCTGATCATTTTTGTCGTCATCAGTTGTCCACTTGGTTGGATTAATATTTTCATAGTTAAGTTCAACCAGTATTTTTTGAGTGAATTTTACACCTTTTGGAACAAGCAGTTCTTTGTAAACGTTGTAAACACCTTGCGATGTTTTGCCATTTACTATTTCAAAAAGCTTTTCCATTAAAGTGTTTTTCAGGTCTTTAACAGCTTTATCGTGTTTATTATCTAATTTCTCGAGCTGTGCTTTTTCTTCGGCCTTTGAAGTTTTCTTGGCACGTGAAAATAATTTGGTATCAATTACCACACCCGCTATCGACGGAGGTGTTTTTAACGATGCATCTTTAACATCACCGGCTTTGTCACCAAATATTGCGCGTAAAAGTTTTTCTTCAGGCGAAGGATCAGATTCACCTTTAGGAGTGATCTTACCTATTAAAATATCACCTTCTTTAACTTCAGCACCTATGCGTATAATTCCATCTTCATCCAAATCCTTAGTGGCTTCTTCAGAAACGTTAGGGATATCCGGAGTAAGCTCTTCTTCACCGCGTTTGGTGTCACGCACTTCTAATTCAAATTCTTCAACGTGTAAAGAAGTGAATATATCCTGCGATACTACACGTTCCGAAATTACGATCGCATCCTCAAAGTTATAACCCTGCCAAGGCATGAAAGCCACTTTCAGGTTACGGCCTAATGCCAGTTCACCATCCTGTGTAGCATATCCTTCGCAGAGCACTTGTCCCTTTTCAACCCGCTGGCCTTTTTTAACAATCGGCTTAAGGTTGATGGTGGTACTCTGGTTAGTCTTCTTGAATTTGGTTAAACGGTAGCTTTTTGAATCACCGTCAAATGATATCAAACGATCCAGCTCGTCACGGTCATATTTTATGCGGATTTCATTTGCATCAACATATTCAACCACTCCATCGCCTTCAGCATTGATCAGTGTACGCGAATCTTTAGCCACACGACCTTCCAAACCGGTACCAACAATAGGAGCTTCGGGGCGCAATAAAGGCACTGCCTGGCGCTGCATGTTCGAACCCATCAGGGCACGGTTAGCATCATCATGCTCAAGGAACGGAATCAACGAAGCCGCAATAGACGTGATCTGATTAGGTGCAATATCCATCAAATCCAGCCTTTCCGGCTCTATAATAGGGAAGTCACCTTCAAAACGTGCTTTTACACGCGGAAGGGCAAAGATACCTTTATCATCATAATGGGCATTTGCCTGTCCAATAGTCTTACCGTCTTCATCTTCTGCAGAAAGATAGATAACATCTTCCTGAACCTGTACTTTACCTTCAACCACACGTTTGTACGGTGTTTCGATAAAACCAAGGTTATTGATCTTGGCGTGTACGCAAAGTGAAGATATCAAACCGATGTTGGGACCTTCCGGTGTTTCAATGGTACATAAACGGCCATAGTGGGTGTAGTGTACGTCACGAACTTCGAAACCTGCACGTTCACGGGAGAGACCGCCGGGCCCAAGGGCTGACAGACGACGCTTGTGCGTGATCTCTGCCAGTGGGTTGGTTTGGTCCATGAACTGTGAAAGTTGGTTTGTTCCGAAGAATGAGTTGATAACCGATGATAATGTACGTGCGTTGATCAGGTCGGTAGGTGTGAACACTTCGTTATCGCGAATGTTCATACGCTCACGGATGGTACGTGCCATACGTGCTAAACCAACACCGAATTGTGCATATAACTGCTCACCCACGGTACGTACACGACGGTTTGATAAGTGGTCAATATCATCCACCTCAGCTTTTGAGTTGATGAGTTTGATCAGATATTTAACAATCGCAATGATATCCTGTTTGGTTAAAACCTTAGTCTCATCAGAGGTATTAAGTTTTAATTTACGGTTGATGCGGTAACGGCCTACATCACCAAGATCATATCTCTTATCAGAAAAGAACAACCGATCGATGATACCGCGCGCGGTTTCCTCATCAGGTGGTTCAGCGTTACGCAATTGGCGGTAAATATGTTCAACCGCTTCTTTTTCTGAGTTAGAAGTATCTTTCTGTAAAGTATTATATATAATGGTATAATCACCACTGGTAGAAGCATCTTCCTTGTTAAGGATGATGGTTTTAACACCGGCATCAATGATCATATCAATATGATCATCTTCAAGCACGGTTTCACGCTCCAGGATAATCTCGTTACGGTCAATAGAAACAACTTCGCCTGTATCTTCGTCCACAAAGTCTTCCACCCATTTTTTTAATACCCTTGCAGCAAGCTTGCGGCCAATAAATTTCTTTAAGCCCGACTTGCTTACTTTCACTTCGTCGGCCAATTCAAATAATTCTAAAATGTCCTTATCAGAATCATAGCCAATTGCACGAAGCAAGGTAGTAACAGGGAATTTCTTTTTACGGTCAATGTAAGCATACATCACGTTGTTAACGTCTGTAGCAAATTCAATCCATGAACCCTTGAAAGGAATTACACGGGCCGAATACAATTTTGTACCGTTTGTGTGGCGGCTCTGGCCAAAAAATACACCGGGTGAACGATGCAATTGAGATACAATTACACGCTCGGCGCCATTGATAACAAAGGTGCCTTTAGGTGTCATGTAGGGAATAGTTCCCAGGTACACATCCTGCACAATTGTTTCAAAATCTTCATGCTCCTCGTCATTACATGACAGGCGAAGTTTGGCTTTTAAAGGCACACTGTAAGTTAATCCGCGCTCAATACACTCTTGTATATCGTAACGTGGCGGATCAATAAAGTAATCAAGAAACTCTAATACGAAGATGTTTCTTGAATCGGAGATAGGAAAATTTTCAGCAAACACTTTGAACAAACCTTCTTTGTAGCGGTTGTCTGAGGTAGTTTCCAATTGAAAAAATTCCTGGAAAGATTGCAACTGAACATCGAGAAAGTCGGGATAATCCAATACTTTCCGGCTGGTTGCAAAATTTACTCTTTGATTATTTTTGTTTGCCAAGGGATTATAATTTAGTTTATTAATAAACTGATGATAGACGTTTGTGGACTAGAGACTAGAGATTAAGAGACTGGAGATTAGCAGATTTAGATTTTTGTACCACGTATAAAAAACAAGGTAACTAATCTCTAATCTCCAACCACAAAACTCTATCTCATATCTAAAACTATATAAACAGCAATAGACCCCGACCAAAAGGCCGGAGTCTGATGCCGTATTTGTATGTTTTATTTATTTAACTTCAACTACAGCTCCTGCGTCTTGTAATTGTTTTTTAATAGATTCAGCTTCTTCTTTAGTTATGCCGGTTTTCACTTCTTTAGGTGCACCGTCAACTAAGTCTTTTGCTTCTTTCAAGCCAAGGCCTGTTAAGTCTTTTACCAATTTAACAACTGCTAACTTCGCGCCGCCTGCTTCTTTCAGGATAACGTCGAAAGCTGTTTGAACTGCTTCAACTGCAGGAGCGTCATCGCCACCGCCAGCAGCAGGTGCAGCAACAGCAACAGCTGCAGCAGCAGGCTCAATGCCATACTCATCTTTTAATATCTGAGCTAATTCGTTTACTTCTTTTACTGTTAAGTTTACCAACTGTTCAGCAAACGCTTTTAAATCCGCCATTTTATTTTAATTTTTCTTTTAATGCTTTTGTTTTAATATCGAACTTTAAGGTGTTCGTTAACCTCTTTCCTGTAATGTTTTTACAACTCCTGCCAGTATATTTCCGCCTGATTGTAATGCAGAAATAACGTTCTTTGCTGGTGATTGCAACAATCCGATGATCTCTCCTATCAGTTGTTCCTTCGATTTTAAGTTGATCAAAGTATCTAACTGATTGTCGCCGATAAAAATAGCTGAATCAATATATGCAGCTTTTAAAATCGGCTTTTCGCCTTTTTTCCTTAACTGTTTAATCAGTTTTGCCGGAGCAGTACCTGATTTTGAGAAAAGGATTGATGATGAACCTTTAAGTACACCATGTACTGACGTAAAATCGCCGCCAACACCTTCCATCGCTTTTTTAATCAAGCTGTTTTTAGCAACCTGCATAGTAATGTCACTTTCGAAACATTGACGGCGAATGGCATTGATTTTTGCAACCGTTAAATCTGAAGTATCAGTAATATAAAAATTACCATACTCCTTCATTTGTTCAGTAAGGGCAAGAACAAGTTCGTGTTTTTCTTCTTTATTCATGATTAGATCCCCGCTACTGTTTTGGTTTCAATTTCAATTCCTGGCGACATGGTTGAAGAGAGATGTATACTCTTAAAATATGTTCCTTTTGCTGCTGAAGGTTTCAATTTTGAAATGGTTTGCAATACTTCCAAAGCATTTTCATAAATTTTATCAGCAGGGAAGGATACCTTTCCTATTGAGGCGTGAATGATGCCGGTTTTATCAACCTTGAAGTCAATTTTACCACCTTTTACCTCAGTTACAGCTTTACCAACTTCGGTAGTTACTGTTCCTGATTTAGGGTTTGGCATAAGGTTACGCGGGCCGAGAATACGACCCAAACGACCTACCTTAGCCATTACACTTGGCATAGT
>DASYEP010000060.1:0-38106 GCA_036498965.1 Mucilaginibacter sp. | reverse complement strand
TCGAAAAGAAGAATAAAATGAGCGTAATTAATGCTGTCAGGAACAAACTCGTACAACGCATTTTCTCATGTGTGAACCAAAACAGAAAATATGAAAAAAATTATCTCAAATTAATTGCATAGATCATAGAAATCGAGGAACGAAGCAACCTCTAAACACGCAAATCAAACAGATAAAAGCTCGTTCGATGATTTAATCCGCCGATTATTAATAAGGGTCCCTGATTGTCCTTTGTAGTCCGCCAGCTGTCGGATCGTTCCTCGCCATGACGATAGCGTATAAAACCCGCCATCGCCAAAAATATCAACCAGGAAGAAGCCTAAAATAAGCCAGTTCTTCCTTATCTCTTATCAAATTGTCTATACGCTTGAGTCCGGCTTTTTCCAGTACTTTCTGCGATCCGGTGTTGGCCAACTCGGTAACGGCCACAATCTCCAGCGTATTTGTATCTGATAAACTATGTGCAATCATTGCTTTGGCCATCTCAGTTCCAATACCCATGCCCCAATATTTCCTTTCCATACTATAGCCCAATTCTACTATTCCTGGTCCGGAGTTAAAAAGCCGCAGCAAACAACTACCAATAAAATCGCCGTTAGCCTTGTTGAATATGCCCCAAATTCCAAGTTTCTTATTAATAGTATATTGATCCAATGCTTTCCTGAAAATACCAATACGCTCTTCTCGACTACGTTTAGGAATGTATCTCAGCACCATTTCATCGGTAAAATGCTTCAAATAAGTCTCTTCTTCTTCGGGTAAAAATTCGCGGATAATTAGGCGGGGCGTCTCGGCAATAGTGGTCATAAACAAATGTATACTAATCATTCATTAGTTTCCTCTTCGATTTGTAAAACTGGCGTTTTTAAAAAGAACGGCGCTTCTTAATCCTAAAAAATGGCAAGTTAGCTCCATGCCAGAATGCTGTCCCATCTCTAACAAAACCAGCCTTCAGCAATACATTTTGTGAGTCATAGTTTTCCGGAAGGGTGCAGGCGCATATTTCTTTCAAGCCCCTATCCTGAAAACCATAAAAAATTATTGCTTTGGCCAGCTCCGTAGCAAGACCGCGTCCCCAATAGTTGGGATGCAGCACATAGCCAAGTTCAACGTGTTTTTGGTCAGCATCCGCTTGCTTCAGGCTGCAAACCCCAATAAACTTACCATCCTCCGGGTTGAATATACCCCATCGGCCTAAACCTGATCCGCCTCTGTAACTCTTTAACGCCTCAGCAAACTTTTGTTTAGTCTCTTCATCAGTACGTTCGCTGATAGTTCGGCGTACCTGTTCATTCCGGTACAAATCAAATAACAATACCTCCTCCTACGGATCAAATTCTCGCACGATGAGACGGGAAGTTTGTATGATGACATTCATTAAATCAAATGTATAATATTCCGAATCACAGATAAAATTGATTAACCAGATTATACAGACTTAAATTTAGAATCAACGAAATCCAATAATCAGTTTAATCAGCGGTTCAGACTTTGTACATTTGCAGTTATGGCATCCATCAAACCATCCGTACCAAAGGGTACACGCGACTTTTCTCCGACTGAAATGGCAAGGCGCAATTTTATTTTCGACACTATTAAAAGCGTTTTTCGTAAGTACGGTTATCAGCAGATAGAGACGCCCTCGATGGAGAATTCTTCTACGCTGATGGGCAAGTATGGCGACGAAGGAGACAAATTGATTTTTAGGATTTTGAACTCAGGTGAAAAATTTTGGGACGCTGGGGTATTTCAGCAAGATCAAAAAAACATTTTGGTCAAATACAAAGCGAACGAAATATGGAATCAGAATCCACATGTTATCAAATCTATCATGCAGGAGCGAAATAACGTTTTAGAAAATATATCCGAAAAGGCCCTCCGCTACGACCTTACCGTGCCCTTTGCACGTTACGTAGTTCAACATCAAAATGAAATCACGTTCCCGTTTAAACGTTTCCAGGTGCAACCTGTTTGGCGCGCCGACAGGCCGCAGAAAGGCCGCTATCGTGAATTTTACCAATGCGATGCAGATGTTGTGGGTTCCGATTCTTTACTGAACGAAGCCGAATTTGTAATGATATATGATGAAGCTTTGAGCAAACTCGGATTAAAGGATTTTACCATTAAAATTAATAATAGAAAAATTCTATCAGGAATAGCTGAAATTATAGATAAAGCTGATAACATTATTGATCTGACCGTTGCTATTGATAAGCTGGACAAAATTGGATTTGATGGTGTTGTAAAAGAACTCATGGAAAGAGGATTTACGGAAGCGGATGTTGAAAAAATAAAGCCGGTTATTCTCCTCGAAGGTACAAACAAGGAGAAGCTGGAAAGTTTACGCCTGGCCCTGATCAAGTCGGACGTCGGCTTGAAAGGCTGCGACGAAATGGAGGAAGTTTTAAACTACGTTACCATCAGCAAACTGCAAACTGCAAATTTAGAACTCGATATTACGCTGGCCCGCGGATTAAATTATTATACCGGCGCCATATTCGAAGTGAAAACAAACGAGGTGGCCATGGGCAGCATAGGCGGTGGTGGCAGGTATGATGACCTTACTGGGATGTTTGGGCTCAAGGGCCTTACTGGTGTTGGTATTTCTTTTGGTGCCGACCGTATTTATGATGTAATGGAAGAGCTTAACCTTTTCCCGACCACCAACAGTCAATCCACACAACTACTGATCTGTTGCTTCGATAAAGAAGGCGAAATATTTGCCTTGCCAATTTTAAGGGAACTTCGCCGGCAGGAGATAAACGTTGAACTTTATCCGGCAGGGGCAAAACTCAAAAAGCAATTGGACTACGCCAATAACAAAAACATTCCTTTTATTATAATTATTGGTAGTGAAGAAATAGAAAGCGGTTTATTGACGGTTAAAAACATGCAAACCGGTGTGCAGGATAAACTTACAGTCAAACAGATAGTCGGGGATTTTGACAGATTTAGATAATAGCTATTCTCCCTGAAATTTCAATCCGATATTTTCCCTTGCCTGGTCGAGCATACTTATCATTTGCCTTGATAGCTCATGTGTTATTATCGGACTTTCAGTTACGCCATTGTTTATTAGTTCGCAGAAATGCTTTATTTCGTAGTTAAGACCGCCTGCTATAAAAGGCTCATCTAATTCAACTATACGGCCGTCGAGGTAATTGATCGTTGCGCGGGCTGGGTTCCACCAGTTTTTGTGGATGGTTATATAACCTTCTGTTCCGCAAATTAATGCATCGCCTTTGCCATGAAGATCAAAGCCGGCATAAAGCTGGGCATAGCCATTTTCATGTTCAGTTTGAAAGATAGAAAACATATCTATACCCGTTTCACCGAATCGTCCTAAAGCCTGCACCTGTTTTGTTTCGCCGAGCCATTCCACCGCTAAAAAAGCTTCATAGGGGCCTATCTGCATTAAACCGCCGCCAATAAGTTCATAACTGAAATTTGGGTGGTCTTTGCTTAAATCAGCAACCGATGACCCCGCCCGCACATAGCCAACTGCGCCAATGGGATCATTAACCAAGTATTCTTTCAGACGTTTGTATAAGGGGAAAAACGGAGGCTTCATGCCTTCCATAAATAGCAGCTGCTTTGATTTTGCAACCTGTAATATTTGATCTAACGTTTTAAGGTTTACAGCTGCAGGTTTTTCGCACAGCACATGCTTGCCGGCATTTAAAGCAGAAATACTATATAGTGTATGACTATCAGGTAGCGTTGCAATATAGACAGCATCTATATCACTCAATAATAACTCATCGACGGTGTTACACGGGGTGCCGCCATATTGATTAACGAAGCTATTAACAGACTCAGCACGTCTTGACCAAACAAATCCCAGCGAGGCACCGGGCACTTCACGCAAACCTTGCACAAACCTATGTGCAATTCGCCCGCAACCGATGATGCCCCATTTTACCATAGTAGTGAGTAGTGAATAGTGAGTGTGTGTTTTGTAAATCCTGAGATTTTATAGTAATTGTAAATTTAAACGGAGTTGACTAAGTTTGTTTAACCACTTACTTAGTCAACTCCTTCAACCACTCACTATTCACAATTCACCAATTCACTATTGATACTGTATATAAATAGGATACGGCTTGTATTTTAAAACCTCTGTTGGTGTGTACATGTGGTGAGGCGCCTTCTTAATATCATTTTTATAGAAAAGCTTAAAGCCTGTAAACTGTACCGGTTCCTTGTAAATCCAATCGCGGTAAGTACCTGTTTTTAACTCAGGTTCGCCCCAGCCATCCATATCCATTACCAACTGAATTTCGGGACGAAGTTTTATTTCCTTAGAGTTGGTCACCATTTTTCTGGTGAAGCGGTGTACGATAAAAATTTTTGGAGGCAAGTTATATTTTCTCACTATTCCCGCCAGGTAACCAGATACGTAGTTTATGTCAGCTGCATCATAGGTGCCAATTTTTTTCCCGGGGCGGCTTCCGTCTTTCATTGAAAATTCCGGATCGATACCGCAATGTACATTTGGCATTATCCAATATTTTTCAAGCGTCGGCAGCTCAGCGTGGATATTACTTAATGCTACCTGTATATCTAAAAATACAATTGCATGAGCTTTCTTTGCAAGGTGTAAAACGCTGTCGATCTGTTTAAAAGGCATGCGGTTACGGTATTTGCCATCTTTGCCCGGCGATCCGCTGGCTACAACAGCAATATAATGCAATGCGGGTTGCACAGGCGTTTGAGGGTCTGCTTTTTCCCAGTTCCTTACTTCACCTTTAAGTTTGGCAAGCATTTCATTTGGCGGTAGCTCACCTAAAATACCCATCTTTTTAGCGTATAAGTTTCCGTAATAAGCAACTACTCTTTTAAATGGTAAAATAGCGCCCGGTAAAGGGTACGGGGTGTTTTTAACAGGCCATCTACCGCTGGTATCACCGTGCGCCATGCGCTTCATCAATGAATCGTACAACTTTTTGTCGAGCGGCGGATAAGTCACCGGTGCGGTAACTACAGTATCTTCTGTCTTTGCGGCTTCTTCTTTTTTGGCAGTGTCTTTTTTTACAGCCGGGGTTTTATTTGAGCTACTGGAATTACAGTTAGAAAAAAGGACAATTGATGATAGAAGGAATACAGCAGAAAGAATAATTTTTTTAAATTTCATATTAATATTATTTGTGGAAAACCGCAGGCGCAAAGTAACGTTTTTTTATGCGCTCATTATACTGAAAATTACAAACTTTTGTTGTTTCAAAAAACCATTTTTTTAAACTGATACTAATAATAGTAATCGTTTAAAATATTATCTATTAGTTTTGGTTTTGAAAAATTTACCGAAAACCCCCAGCGGCAGCTTCGGTCCGGAGGTCGCTTGCAGGTAAAGCTCCCCGGTTTCGAGGTTTTGCACCTGTGGATAGGCGCTTTTTATTAAATTCTCTATTATTACCGATGAAAAGCCTAGTGAATAGGTATTGAGGATAAGAAAATGCTCATCGGGATCGAGCAGTTGCATAACGTCCTGCATCATTTCATTGATGTTATCTTCCAGCTTCCATTTTTCACCATTGGGACCGTGACCATAGGCCGGCGGGTCGAGGATGATGCCATTATATTTTTTTCCGCGTTTTAATTCGCGCTTTACAAACTTCAATGCATCCTCAACCACCCATCGTATCTGGCTTAAGCCGGACAGTTCCTGGTTCTCGTTTGCCCAGGTGACTACCTGTTTTATCGAATCAACGTGTGTGGTATCGGCACCGGCAGCCTGTGCAATTAACGATGCACCACCCGTATAAGCAAACAGGTTAAGCACCTTTGGAGAAGGCGTGGTAAACTTTTTTATGTTCTGACTTATATAATCCCAGTTAACCGCCTGCTCCGGGAAAACACCAAGATGCTTAAATGAGGTTAACGCAAGGCGCAATTTAATACCCGCTTCATGGTTTTTATACTCTATATGCCAGCGGTCGGGGGTAGCTGGGTTCTTTTTCAGCCATTCGCCCGATGTGGCGGATCTGCCTTTAAACTTAATATGATGTATACGCTGCCATTCGGCGTTGCTTAAAGCTTTGCTCCAAACAGCCTGGGGTTCGGGCCGTATCAATATGATGTTGCCAAAACGTTCCAACTTTTCAAAGTCGCCGCAATCAATCAGCTCGTAATCTTTCCAGTGCGTTGGTGTGAGAAGGTGAATGGTGAGCGGTGAGTGGTGAGTGGTCATTTGATATCGGGTCAATTGCACACAGTGAAAAGTTATTTTGGTATTGTCTGATGCGCTTGAACTGTGTGCAAATATAAAAATTACTTCAACGCTATTCTACTCACAATTCACTTCTCACTATTCACAACTCAAACTCATAACTTTTCCCTGGCTGCCCGCATAAATTTACTAGCAAACACAAATTCGTTCAGTTCTTTATTATCGGTGTGTGCAATATCGTGGTTGGTTCCTTCCCACCATTTTTTTCCGTTGTGCAAAAACAAAATATGGTCGCCAATACCCATTACCGAATTCATATCATGGGTAACAATTACCGTGGTGGTCTGATATTCGTCGGTAATGTCATTTATCAAGTTATCTATCACAATAGCTGTTTTAGGGTCGAGGCCAGAATTTGGTTCATCGACAAACAAATATTTCGGTTGCATGGATATAGCGCGGGCAATACCAACACGCTTTTTCATCCCTCCCGACAACTCAGAAGGAAACAATTTGTTGGTGCCCTTAAGGTTTACTTTTTCGAGACAAAAATTTGCCCGGTCAAGCTTGTCATGCCTCGACATATCGGTAAACAAATTGAGAGGAAAAATAATATTTTCCTCAACCGTCATCGAATCGAACAGCGCCGAGTTTTGAAAAAGCATACCAATATGCTTGCGTATGGGTACCCGGCCCTCAAAATGCATATCCGTGAAATTTACGCTATCATACAATACTTTTCCTTCGGTAGGTTCGTGCAAGCCGACAATGCACTTTAACAGTGTGGTTTTTCCTGATCCTGAGCTGCCAATAATAAGGTTATTTTTACCCGGCCTAAAAGTTGCCGTTATGTCACGTAGCACCTCATTTTCTCCGAATGTTTTACTAATGTTATTAATTTCTATCATAGCAGCATTTCAGAAATAATCAAATCGGCAAATAAAATCATCACACAACTATAAACGACCCCACGTGTAGCAGACTGTCCCACTTGAAGCGCACCGCCCGAAGTATAAAAACCCTGGTACGAACAAATAGAAGTTATAATAAAACCAAATACTATGGCTTTTACCGCGCAAACTGTAACAATTAAGGTGTTGAAACCACTGGTTAAGCCCGTTATATAGTCGTTGGTTGAAACACTGTTTGATGCCGCGCAAGCCAGGTACCCCCCTGACAAACCAAGGCAAACAGAAATAATTACCAGCAACGGGATCATTGTTACCCCGGTAATTACCTTCGGGGAAATTAGATACCCCGGAGCATTTACGCCCATAATTTCGAGCGCGTCTATTTGTTCGGTCACCCGCATCGTGCCTATCTGAGACGCGATGCTTGAACCGATGCGACCGGCCAACACTAATCCAGTTATTGTGGGACTAAATTCGAGAATGGTTGAATCACGCGTAATAACGCCGACTACTGACTTGGGAATAAAATCGCCGACAAGCTGGAAAGCTGTTTGAATTGTTGCCACAGCACCGATAAACACGGAAATTATGGTTACAATACCCAAAGAGCCGATGCCCTGTGAAACCATTTCACGCATAATTTCGGCCCAGTAAACGCTGAATTTTTCAGGCTTTCGGAAACTTAAACGCAATAAAAGTATGTATCTTCCTAAACTGGTAAACATTTATTACATATTGTAGGGCTAAAAATACCATTTTTTAGCATAGAAAATATTACCGGCATACCGGGAATTAACAAATATCCCTTGCAGAGATCTGAAGCCTCACATGTTTACGACTTTTTTACGAGATATTTCACCCGCAACTGCTTCACAAAACGTAACCCTCTTTGCAATAAATTACCCTTTCTGTTTTTCAGGAAATATTTAATAGCCTGGTAAGCCTGCTGATCTTCCTTTATTTCGCGCGGGAATTTGGTAACAGCTTTTTTTGATATATGCACATGGTAAGTGCTCTCATGGTTTGAGTGCACACCACTGCCGTCATGACCTATATTATGTACCAGGGAAGTTGACGGGTTTAAAGTTAGCCCACTCTTTAAAAAAACAGATGCATACCAGCGTATTGCCCAGGAGTTATTTTTCCCGGCTTTAAACTCCTGCATTTGCTTCCAGAAATTCATGCTGCCGTCTATTGAAAATTGATCTATCTTTTTCGTATCGAATTGCGCTATTAGTTTGTCGATATCAGGTTCAAAGTTCTTCCAGGCACGTGCCCAGGTGGCCCAGCCCCAGCTTGTTGCAGCCCGGTAAAAAAAAGTTTCTGGCAAACCCTTTTTATCCAGATCATACATATAAGCGCCGATATGCATTACTTTTTCCTGTTCAGCATAGCGGGTCAATGCTTCATTAAAATATTGCAGGGTATAGATTGACGATAACAGATCGTCTTCAAATACTATTACTTTTCCATATTCATTAACCAACTGTGAAACCCCGCTGATAATAGAATCAGCCAGCCCAAGGTTCTCTTTACGTGCAATTACCTTTATCGCTTTAAAGCCTGTTACTTCTTTTATTAGCTGTCGTACCTCTTCAACCTTCGCTCTATCCGCATCTGATTTCGCACCGTCGGAGAATATGTATAGTCTTGAATCTTCGGCTAATAAATTTTTTTGCAAATAACTAAGCGTACGGCGTGTATGCTCGGGCCTGTTGTAAACAAATAAGGCTATCGGGGCCAGGTTTTGCATGATGATAGGATCACTAATTTTCTCTAATTTATATGAATTTCATGAATTCTTATTAAGGATGCTAATTGTGCGAACAAGTTTTTCCGCTAATAACTTTTTCAATTAGTGAAATATTTCTAATTGCTGATCAGCTTTTTTACAAAGTACCGTATAAGCATTCGCCAATTGCTCATTCATCTTTTTTCCGAAAATTTTACCAAGGTTACTTTTAACGGTAAACTCAGTTGCAATCTTTATATCTGTTAAAAAGCTTTTTGGCTTTTTTTGATTCACATAGGTATTAAACCTGGTTACTTCGGGCTCGATCAACGAGGTTAGGTCCTTTTCAATTTCGAAGCCTTCAGTGCGTAGCAAATAGCGTAATGAGGTTGGGGTATATACATTAATATGCCCATAAGCCAAAAAATGCTTAATCCGGCTATCCACGCCTGCTTTGTAATCTTTCGGCACTTCAATAACACAGTGTTTTGCCACCCTTTTTATCTCACGAAGCAACATCCGCTCGTGTTCAACATGCTCCAGCACGTGCGAAAGAATAATAAGATCGAAGCAATTGTCGTCAAATGGCAAACGGTACCCATCAAATATTTGAACAGATTTAAGATTGCCGATATTTCTCGACTGAATATGTTTTACCCCGCTTTCCGAAATTTCTACCGCATAATATTCAGGTGCAAAATCTTTGTCAGCTAAAAGTTTTAATATACTTCCATCACCCGCCCCCACCTCAAGCACTTTCTTGAAGCTATGGCCCTTGCAAACATCAATAATGTGCTGCACCTTATATTTGGCGCCCAGCATCCGCCATGCCTCATCGTGCTTTTCGTAAAATTCGTCGTAGGCGGTTTTTACGCTTCCGCTGATGATCTGTTCAGTCATGTTAAATACCTAAGCAGTTGTTAGCCTTGTAAAAAACCGATGTTGATTTCAGGTAAAATAAACCTGGCGAAATTCCGCTGAATGATAAATGTTTAAACCCGTTGTCCAGCAAAAAGTTTATGCCTTCTTTGTAAAAATCGCGCTCCGAATCATCCAAAACAATTACCCCGTTAGCCGACAATGCGTTAATCGCTTGTATACAGCAATTTACCCTGTCGCGTCCGTCAACAATAATAATGTCAAATTTCTCATTCAGCTTCAGCGGTGTACGACAATAGTCGCCATCCCTCACCAATTCGCAAAATATCATTTCGGCGTTTTCCGGCTTAGAACCTATTATTTTATCGTACCATGCCTTATCATGTTCTACTGAAACAACTTTCCGCGCGTACTTTGCATAAAAATAGGTCGAATTGCCAGAACCAAATTCAAATACAGAATGATCTTTGTTTAGTCGTTCTTTTATAAAATCAATAAAAGAATAAGTAACCCAGGGAATAGGGTTATTATTTTGGTCGATCGGCGATCGGCTGTCAAAAGCATTAAACCAGCCCACTTCGTCAAGATAGCCTTTGTCGTTAAATGAAAGCAATGTGCGCAGTCTTTTGGGGCTTGCAAACACTTTATAAAGTAAGTGGAGTTTACTACTCATCGTTTAGTGATTTTCTTTGCCAGCGAAATTAAAAATAATGATTTAAACATCATTACACCCTGGTCGTTAACTTTTGGTATAAATATTACAAAGAATGTGGCGCTGGCATAAGCAGCTAATGTAGCAATAGCAGCACCCATCATTCCCATTTTTGGTATCAAAATAAGATTGAGTACAATATTAACTATCGCACCAAACCCAGTACGGATAAAGGTTAGTTTATTAAAATTCTCAGCAATTAAATACTGACTGCTTGCCGCTCCTAAAAAAACAAATACTCCCGACCATATATGTACCGACAATACAGGCGCTGCGTAAGCATATTCCGGTTTATATAATTTGTATATGAGTGGGGCTGCAAAAGTAATCACTAAAGCCGTTGGCACACTTAAATAAACCATCAAATCGTATAAATGTTGTATGCGTTTCCTGTACCTGGTTATATCATCCCGCTTTGCATTTAAAATTGCCGGAAATAAGGAAGTGACAATTACAGCAGGTATAAAATTCCAGGCCTCGCTTAGCGAAGCAACGGTGGCGTATGCACCGGCCTCCTTAACACCCGACATATTTTGAAGCATAATTTGGTCTATTTTCATATACAACGAAACCATAATGCCCGATATGATCAGCGGCCACGAATATAACAGCAGTTTATTGGCCAGGTTAAAATTAAACGACCAGTTAAAGATGCTCCTTTGCTTACGCTGATAGGTAAAATAATACCCGGCAGATAATAACAGAAAATCGAAGCTATATGCGTAAACAAAATAAATAAGGGGTTGCCTCATGAAAATCAGCAGTAGTTTTATTGCTGCTGATATAAGGTTGCCGATAATTTGCACCTGCATAATATATTTTGATTGCACCTGCGATTGAAAGTAAGAGTCAATCACATTAAATGCCTGGATGATGCCAATTACCGACAGGATAAATACATAACTATAGGGTGTACCCTTTGCGGGATAAATGAGGTAAGCAACATAAATAAGTGGGATGCAGCAAAATCCTGCAAATACCTTCATCGCGAATGAAGTACCCAATATCTGGTCGCGGTTTTCGGGAAACTGATGGAGCTCTTTAACAATAAACTGATCGAGCCCGAGGGTGGCGATAGCGGAGAAGAAGTATATATAAACAGTTCCGCCGTTTATAATCCCATTGTTTGACCGACCCAGGTAATTGGCGACGCTGATGCTGACAATCATTTTAATCAGCAGGCTGCCCACCCGGCCTATAAACAGCATGCCTGTATTTTTAAAATACTTTTCAAATGCCTGCTGGTCGAAGCCTGGGATACTGGGGAAACGCATATTGGGGCAAATGTATGATTTTTGGTTGATTGGGTTGATTTAAACCGAATAGGAAATGTAATTGAGGCAATGGCAATAGCATGCACTAATAATTGTAAATTTCATAATTTTTTTGAGATAAAAATTTTGTTACAATTGATTGGGATCATGATTGTTAATATTCAATTAACCTGCTGCAACCACAAGATAGCTACTTTTGCCCCCGAAAAAAATGGTTATAAAAACTGGAGAAGAAGCAGAAAGAGAGTTTATCACCATGCTGAATGGGAGCGAAGAAGGCTTTTCTCTATTATTTAAACGGTTTTATCCAGGGCTGATAAGGTATGCTGCCGCGCTTTTGCCTTGCCCTAATGATGAGTCGGCAGATATTGTATCTGACGTGTTCGCTACCTTATGGAACAGCCGGAAAAATATAAAAATTCAGGGCTCGGTATCGTCATATATTTATATCGCGGTAAAAAACCGCGTTTATGATCATATAAAGAAAAAGAAACTGGATTTTAAAGAACTTAACGATGATGAACTCAATCTTCAGGATACCACTGAACCGGTGCCCGATCAGTTGTTGATGCTCAAGGAAGTTAACCAAAGAATTATCTACCTGATTAATAAGCTCCCCGACCGGACCCGCCTGATTTTTCAGATGAACCGGAATGAAAACCTCACCTATAATGAAATTGCCGAAATATTAAACATTTCAGTTAACACTGTAAAAACCCAGATGTACAGGTCACTGAAATTTTTGAATCAAGCCTTTTATGCGGCTGACAAATCCAACCTGGGTTAAGTAGATGTTAACCATATTACTATTCTGTTAAATCGACATTTGCTTGTCATGAGGTTCTTTCCACAATTCGTCTTTTCGGTATACAACAATACAAAAAGACAAATCATTGGAGGAACAAGAAATATATCTGCTAATTACCCGATTTCTATCTCACCGAACTCAATCTTCCGAAAATGAGTTTTTGGTAGACTGGATTAAGGAATCGACCAGGAACGAGGCCACATTTGAACGCATAAAAACTATTTGGGAAACCAGGAAACCCAACCAGCATCGGGATACGGAACCCGCCTTAAAAAGCCTTCAGCTAAGGTTGGAAATGCAAGGCCACACCTCTCCTTCTGTACAGCGCAAAAGAAATAAATTGCCGGCTCTTGCGGGCGTCTTATTGCTCCTTTTAAGTCCGGTAGCGTTTCTTTTTTATACTCATTTTAAGTTAAATGCCGTCGTTTTCAAAGAAATTGAAACGAAGGCCGGAGAAAGAATTTCTTTTAATTTATCCGATGGAACAAAGATTACCCTGGGTCCTGATAGTAAATTGAAGTTTCCCACTTCATTTAATGATACCCTCCGGTATGTTTATCTAACGGGAGAGGCATTTTTTGAGGTTAGTAAGAGTCCTCACTCTCCATTTATTGTTCACAGCGACACATGGGATACCCGGGTGATGGGTACGAAATTCAATGTATCTGCATTTCCTGACGATTCAAAAATGACCGTCGCATTAGTGGAAGGAAAGGTGGACGTAAAAAGCGGACATGAGACTTACCATATCATCCCGGGTCAGCAGCTTTTATTAAACAAACCTGACAACCGCATCTATCTTCAAAACTTTGATAAAGAAGAAGTTACTGGCTGGGTAAGAAACAACCTGGTGTTCAGGAATGTCCCATTTTATGAAGCGGCCACTAAGCTCGAGCGGATCTATAACGTAAAAATGATATTCCAAAATAAAAATATCGCTAACCAGATGTTGTGGGCAACTTTTGACAATGAACCAATCACGCAAATTTTACAGACAATCAAAATAGCAACAGGTATTAAATACAAAATAGAAGGAAGGATAATATATATTATAGAATAAAGCAAAAACTGAAGTAACACCCTGCAAGGCAGGATGTTACCTGAACAATTGTTAACCAGTCATGGTCAAGATGCCTGGAAACAGACGCTGTGAAAAGCTTATCGAACTCATTTAACAACGCTAAAAGTAAATATAATGAAATTTAACTATTACAAAAACTCATGGCATCATTTTTATAGGTCAATCGCTATTATTATGTTAGCTTTTTTTCAAATACAAGGCGCTTTAGCCTCGGATTTGGATGGATTAGAAAAGGTGCCCTGTTCAATAATTATAAAAGCAGAACCAATTAAAGAAGTATTCGAGACTATAGAACATCAAACCGCCTATAAGATTGTTTGCTTTGATCAAAATGTTTTATTAAACACCAACATTAGTATCAACGCACCTAAAAGTAATCTTAAGGCCGTTCTCGAAAAAATCTCCTCTTTACAAAACGTACAGTTTGTCCTTAACGGTAAAAGCATTATTGCTAAACTGGTTAAGCGACAGGCTCAAGCTAAGCCGGAGGTAATTAACAAGGATATATTGGTTAAAGGGGTAATCACCGACGAAAAGAACGAGTCACTACCTGGTGCAACTATTCGTGTAAAAGGAACTACCGCCACAGTTATTGCCGATTTGAAAGGAAATTTTCAGATCAATGTACCTGTCACAGGCACAATTTTAATTGTGTCATTTACGGGTTTTATAACTCAGGAGGTTATTGTAGGTGATAACCCGAATTTAACGATACAACTCAAGGCAGATAGCCACGGTTTAAATGAGGTTGTGGTGGTTGGTTATGGTTCTCAAAAGAAGATAGACCTAACGGGCGCCGTAGCACAAATTAGTGGCGATGTCTTCACTGGCAGGCCCACACCTAACATTGCAAGAGGGTTACAAGGGGAAATACCCAACTTAAATATTGTGATTGCCGATGGTAAGCCCACACGATCTCCATCATTTAATATCAGGGGAAATACTTCTATTGGCGGTGGCGGTTCGGCATTGGTGTTAATTGATGGTGTGGCCGGTGACCCAAGCCTGGTAAATCCTAATGATGTCGAAAGTATATCTGTATTAAAAGACGCTGCGTCAAGCGCTATTTATGGAGCAAGAGGCGCTTTTGGGGTAGTGTTGATTACTACAAAAAGCCCTAAGCAGGGAAAGACCCAGGTTAACTTTAGTGCCAACTATACCATTAATCAAAAAACGGTAGATCCTTCTGTGGTAAGTGACGGATATCAGTGGGCTCAGGCGTTCGTAAATTCTTATGAGGGCTGGTATGATTATCGTTCCTATCCCGCTACCGTAAATGGGGTATTACCTTTTAGCCCTTCCTATTTGGATTCCTTAAAAGCAAGAACCACAAATCCCAACCTTCCCAAGGTAACAGTAGATCCTTCTACAGGAAAGTATACTTATTATGGTAATACCGACTGGTACAAAGAATTATACAAACAGAGTATGCCTGCTTCTGAATATGCGCTAAATATTTCAGGCAGTAATAAGACCTCGGATTTCTTAATATCGGGCCGTTACTATGATCAGCAAGGGATATTTACGTATAATCCCGATGTCTTTCACCGGTATAATCTTCGTGTAAAAGGTGATATACATATTACACCCTGGTTAACCCTATCGGATAACGTTGATTTTAACACCTATGACTATTCCTTTCCGCTTACAAATGGCAATGCCCCGGTTACAAGGTACCTGGATATTACCGCGGCTCCAATGGGAGTAATGTATAACCCCGATGGATCGTTAACTCCGACATCTTATTACTCAGTTGGTGATTTGGCTACAGGAAACAATCATTCATACACCACCCAGCTGTATTTTAGAAATACAGCATCATTAAATGCGGATTTGATTAAAAATGTTTTAAACCTTAAGGCTGACTTTACCTATGCCTATACCAATTATAATGTTTTGTCGCAATTTTATCCTGTAAGTTACAGCGCGGGACCCGGTCTTACCGGACAAAGCGTAAATAACTATTTGAATAATTCGGACGCCATCACTAAATATTTGACCACAAACGTTTACGCTGAGGGAAAAAAGAGTTTTGGAAAACATTCTTTCAGAATGCTTTTGGGAACAAACATTGAAGACAACATCATAAACACAAACAGTTACCAGAGAGACGGGTTGATTGACCCTTCATTAGCTAATTTTAATTTATTAAACGGAACAAATTATACAGTTACCGGTGGCGGCAACGAATGGACCATAGCTGGTTTCTTCGGCAGGTTAAATTATAATTATGATGAAAAATATCTGTTTGAAGTAAATGGAAGATATGATGGTTCATCGAAGTTTCCGTATTATTCTCAATTCGGATTTTTCCCATCTGTCTCTGCGGGCTGGGTGATATCAAAAGAAAATTTCATGCGGTTTGCATCAAACTGGTTAGATAATTTGAAGTTTAGGGCCTCATATGGCAGCCTGGGCAACGGTAATCTTAATCCTTATCAGTTTATTCCGCAAATGGCTGTATCCCAATCAAGTTCAGTAATTATCAACGGAGCTTACCCAACTTACACCAGAAATCCGAATGTTTTACCTGACAACCTAACCTGGGAAACGTCAACCACGCTTGATGGGGGAATTGATTTTTCGATGTTCAAAGATAGGTTTACAACCTCATTCGACTATTATACTAGGGCTACAACAGGAATGTTTACCCCTAGTCAGCCGTTACCCGCAGTCTTTGGTGCAGCGGTTCCGAATGGTAATTATTCTAATCTTAGGACCAACGGATGGGAGCTTTCGATGAATTGGCGCGATCATATTTCAAAATCAGTGAGCTACTCGGTGGGGATTTCGTTGTCTAATTATAGTGCTACAATTACCAAATACAATAATCCGAATGGCATTCTCCCTTATAATGGTGTTTCTACATATTACAAAGGCGAAAAACTTGGAGAAATTTGGGGATTTACAACTCAGGGTTTGTACACTGCAGCGCAACTTGCCGCACCTCATCCAAATCAAACAAGTTATATCAATGTGTCTAACTCCAATATCCCATTACCCGGGGATATCATGTTCAAAGATATAAATGGAGACAACGCAATTAATATAGGTAAGGGTACTTTAGCAAATCATGGCGATTTAAGCGTTATCGGAAATACAACACCGCAATATATGTACGGTGTAAATCTTGGCTTAACCGTTAAAAACTTTTCATTCAGCGCCTTCATTCAGGGCGTAGGTCATGAAGATTGGTGGCCGGGAACAGATGCAGGTTTGTTTTGGGGACAATATAACCGTCCTTATGGCTCCATACCTTCAAATATGCTGGCAAATGTATGGTCGCCAAGTAATCCTAACGCGTATTGGCCACTATACAGAGGATATGTTGCTTTAAGTGGTACAAGGGAATTAGCTGTAGTACAAACCAGGTATTTACAAAATGCGGCTTATATGAGGTTAAAGAACGTGAATGTTACTTACAGTCTTCCTAAACAATGGGCGGCAAAGGTGGGAATGACCGACGCAAAAATATTCTTCACAGGTCAAAATCTTTTAACCATAACGCCATTGCATAAATGGGCTCAAAATTACGATCCAGAAGTGATCAACGGTTCGGACCCAGAAGTTAACCCCGCCGGCAATATCGGTAACGGATACTTGTATCCTATGTTAAAGTCTTACACATTAGGCATTAATTTAACTTTTTAATTCTTAAAAAAATCATGAAAAAGTTCATTTTATTTTTCACCGTTCTTTCTATACTCGGGTTTACGAGTTGTAAAAAGTTTTTAGATAAACAACCGTTCTCCAACCTTACGCCTGACAAGGTATTTCAAAGCACCGGTGATTTAGCGCTATACGTAAATTCATTTTATGTAGACCAAACACCCAGTGCTGCAACTATTGCAACCGCTGATAATACTTCTGATTATATTACAGGTAATACTATCCCTCCTATCATGGCTGCTTCAACCAACGCAAATAATACGGTTTCGGATCCTGCACTTAACGGAAGTAGTGGATCAGGTTGGTCATGGACAGTTTTAAGGAACATTAATTATTTTTTGGACAATAACACCAATAGTGCAATACCTGCAGGTACCAGAAATACTTACAATGCCGTTGCAAAATATTTCAGGGCTTACTTTTATTTCCGCATGCTGAAGCAATATGGAGATGTGCCATGGTACAATCATGCACTTGCGCCCGGAGATGGCGCTTTGTACAAAGTAAGGGATCCGCGGACTTTGGTAGCCGATTCTATTGTGGCTGATTTAAACTTCGCTATTAACTATTTACCTACAACAAAAGATGCAACCAGTACAACCATTACAAAGTGGGTTGCTTTGGCCTTAAAGTCAAGATTTTGTTTGTTTGAAGGTACCTTTAGGAAGTATCACACCGAATTGAATTTAACTTCTACGGCACCCGTTTTCCTGAGTGCTTCTTTGGATGCTTCGACTCAAGTTATGAGTTCGGGCAATTACAAGTTGCACAACACCGGCGCCCCTTCTGCAGACTACCGGGCATTGTTCACAACCCAGGCACCCTGGAGTGATGAAGTTTTGCTGGCTTCGGTTTACAGCAGCACATTAAAACTGTACAGTTCATTAAACTCACTTTTTACAAGCCCCACATTGGGTTTCAGAAGCAGCTTAACCAAGCAGTTTGTTAATTGTTATTTGAACGCTGATGGCAGCCGTTTCACTGATATTGCCGGATACGATACGATTCAGTGTGCAAATGAAACAAAGAACCGGGATGCCCGATTACAACAGACCATCCGTTGCAACGGTTATAAAAGATCAGATGGTTCGGCGGCTCCTCCGGACTTTGCCTATACTTATACAGGCTATGACATTTTAAAATTTAGCCTGGATGATAAAACTTTGGATTATAGTTCACTGAACAACAACTCTATTCCGATATTCCGTTATGCAGAAATTCTTTTGAATTATGCCGAAGCAAAAGCAGAATTGGGCCAGTTTACCAGTACAGACTGGAGCAACACCATAGCGCTAATCAGGGCAAGAGCAGGTATTACTAATTCCCCTTATCCGGCAACTGCCGATCCTTATTTAATGTCTACTTACTTCTCAAATATATCCGACCCTGCATTGTTAGAAATAAGAAGAGAACGCGGAGTGGAACTATTTAGCGAAGGACAGCGGTTTGATGACATTAAAAGATGGAAAGCAGGGAATTTAATGTCGTTGCCATATCTGGGTATATACGTACCTCACATGAACACTTATTATGCTACCAACGGAGACGGGGTACGGAATGTTGACTTTGTTACAACAGCACCTACGCCTGCTGTACCGGGAGTAGTTTATTACCTTGTTCCACTTACTGCGGTAAATCTTACCAATGGCACATCTGGTAACATTCATTGGCTGGTAAACTACGATGCGCAGAGGGTGTGGAATGATAAATATTATTATTATCCTATTCCAGCATCGGAGATAGTATTAAATCCAAAATTGAAACAAAATCAAGGCTGGTAGTTTGTGACGACCGATTAGAATTGTAGCCGGAATATTACTCATCCTCCCGAAGCTTCGGGAGGATGAGTTGGTTATACGAATAGCCACTTGGATTGCAACCTACATGTTACCGTATTCTTATGTTCTTTCAATAACAATAAAACCAAAATGAAAAAAAGTAAATTATTGCTGTTTGGGCTGTTGCTGCAGTCGTTCAGCACCGTTGTATTTGGTCAAAATAATCAGTTGCCTAAGGCAGTTCGGTTACCCAATGGCTGGAGCTTAAGCCCTGCCGGGAAACAACTTCCATTAGGCGATTTGCCGCTGAGTATTGCTGTCAGCAAATCGAAGAAATGGGCCGTAGTTACCAACGATGGACAGAGCACCCAAACTTTGCAGCTGATTGATACCAAACAGGAAAAAGTAGTTGACAGTGTGGTGGTTCCAACCTTGTGGGGTGGATTGGCATTTAGCGCTGACGAAAAATACCTGTTTGCGTCGGGCGGAAATAGAAATAGGATAGAGCAGTTTGCTATCAAAGGCGGCAAGTTTTCTTTGGTCGATTCTATTGTGATTGATAAACCCTGGCCGGTTAAAATATCAATAACCGGGATAGAAGTAGGCGATGCTAAAAAAAGGCTGTATGCTGTAACAAAAGAGAATAACAGCCTTTATGTTATTGATTTGACTACCCATAAAGTATTGAACAGGCTGGATCTGGGTGCAGAAGGATATGCCTGTACTTTAGGCCCGAACAAAAGGAATTTATATATCAGTGTTTGGGGCGCCGAAAAGCTGTTGATATTTGATACCTATAAAAATGTGTTTGCAGGTTCAATCGCTTTAGGAGCTCATCCTAATGATATTTGCATTACAAAAAATGAAAAATTATTATACGTTTCCAATGCCGATGACAATACAGTATCGGTAGTTGATATTCAAAAAAGGAAAGTAATTGAATCGCTGAATGCTGCTATATATGCCAGTTCATTAGTAGGCTCTACCACAAACTCAGTTGCATTAAGCGACGATGAAAAACAATTGTTTGTTGCCAACGCCGATAATAATTGTGTTACGGTTTTCAACACCAGTGTGTATGGGGCTACCGTAACCAAGGGCTTTATTCCTACAGGTTGGTACCCCACTTGTGTAAGGGTAATCGGCAACAAATTGTTTGTAGCTAACGGAAAGGGGAACGAATCATTGGCAAACCCCAACGGGCCCAATCCTGCTGCTAAAAATAACGTGGTTGTGTTACACCAGGGAGATATTACCACGTCGCGCAAAAAAGTACAATATATTGGCGGCGGCCTAATGGTTGGTACAATGAGTATTATTGATATTCCAAATGCAAATACTTTATTTACTTACAGTAAAGCAGTGCTCAATAACTCTCCCTATCATAAAGCTACAGAGTTAGAAATGGCACGAAAAACCTTGAATAACCCGATTCCAAGTCGTGTGGGTGATACATCTCCTATTAAGTACGTGTTTTATATCATCAAAGAAAACAGGACCTATGACCAGGTTTTGGGCGACATGAGTAAAGGAAACGGTGATACCAGCCTTGTTTTATTTGGTAAAAAATATACCCCTAACCAGCATGCAATTGCCAATCAGTTTGTATTGTTAGATAACTTTTATGTAGATGGCGAAGTAAGCTCCGATGGGCATAACTGGAGTATGGGCGCTTATGCTACTGATTATCTCGAAAAAAATTGGCCTACAAGCTACGGCAGAAGAGGTGGTGAGGAAATCTCATCCGGGCAGCACCATATGGGCAACAGTAAGGCAGGATACTTTTGGGACCAGACCAAAAAATATGGTGTAACTTACAGAACCTATGGCGAATTCGTGAACAGTCATGGTAAAGGAAGTATCCCTTCATTGGACGGGCATGTTGCCACAGGTTTTATGAGTTTGAATCAAAAATTCAAGGATACCTTGCGGGCTTCGCAATGGATCAGGGATTTCGACTCGTTATTAGCCATAAAAAAGGTTCCGCAATTTAATAGCGTTCGTTTTGGTAATGATCATACAGAAGGTGTAGCAGCCGGCAGGCCTACCCCCTTTGCACATGTTGCTGATAATGATTTAGCCGTCGGCTTATTTGTAGAACATTTAAGTAAAAGTTCAATTTGGAATGAGTCGGCAGTTTTTATAGTTGAAGATGATGCCCAAAATGGACCAGATCATGTTGATGCACATAGAACTACAGCTTATGTCGCAGGTGGTTTTGTAAAAAGAGACTTTGTAGACCATACGCCTTATACCACTACATCAATGCTAAGAACTATGGAATTGATATTGGGGCTTCCGCCGATGACACAATATGATGCCGCAGCAACCCCGATGTACAATAGTTTTGATAATGTGAGTAATCCGGATGGGTTTATACATTTACCTTGTAATATAAACTTAAACGAGATAAATCCCGGCAATACACGTTTATCAAAACTTTCAAGAGGATTAGATTTCTCTGACGCAGATGAAGTGCCTGATCAAATAATGAATGCTTTGTTGTGGGAATATGTTAAAGGTAGAAATGTACCACTTCCTGCTCCCAGAAGATCAACTTTTGTGATAGGAGAATAAATTAGCGGCATGTTCGCAATTAATACCAAGATATCATTAAAGGTGTAAAAAAAAGAAAGCAAGCCGATTACCGGCTTGCTTTCTTTTTTATAATTAGATGAATGGTTAGGATTCGGTTAACCCAATCAACCAATATTACTGATTCTGAAACTTCTTCGCGTTTATTTTCCGTTCGTTTTCGTTCAGGAATATTTTACGCAGACGGATGCTTTGAGGGGTTACCTCAATGTACTCATCGGCTTGTATATATTCCATTGATTCTTCGAGTGAGAATTTAATAGCTGGCGCAATACGCACGTTGGTATCGCTGCCTGATGCACGCATGTTGGTCAACTGCTTGCCTTTGGTAAGGTTAATCACCAAATCGTTATCGCGTATGTGTTCGCCTAATACCTGGCCTTCGTAAATATCAACTCCCGGATCGATGTGGAAACGACCACGGTCTTGTAACTTATCAATAGCAAAAGCGGTGGTTTTACCGGTATCCATTGATACTAAAACACCGTTTAAGCGGCCAGGGATATGCCCTTTCCAGGGATCATATGATTTGAAACGGTGTGCCATTATGGCTTCGCCACCTGTTGCGGTGAGTACATTATTCCGTAAGCCTATGATACCACGTGCGGGAATTTCAAACTCCAGGTGCTGAAGGTCTCCTTTTGGTTCCATAACCAGCAGATCACCTTTGCGCTGGGTTACCAGCTCAATAACTTTGCCCGCAACCTCGCCCGGTACATCAACAATCAAAGTTTCGACCGGCTCACATTTAACACCGTCAATTTCTTTTATGATAACCTGGGGCTGGCCTACCTGCAATTCATAACCTTCGCGACGCATGGTTTCAATCAACACTGATAAGTGAAGGATACCACGGCCATATACTAAATATGAATCTGGCGAATCAGTTTCAACAACCTTTAAAGCCAGATTTTTTTCCATCTCCTTATAAAGACGATCGCGCAGGTGACGTGAAGTCACAAACTTACCTTCTTTACCAAAAAACGGCGAAGTATTAATCGTGAAAAGCATATTCATCGTAGGCTCATCAATATGGATAACCTCCAGTTGCTCCGGTTTTTCGAAATCGGCGATCGTATCGCCAATATCAAAACCTTCAATACCAACAACCGCGCAAATATCGCCCGAGCTTACTTGTGTTGCCTTTACTTTTCCAAGACCTTCAAAGGTATATAGTTCTTTTATTCTTGATTTTTGAATAGTACCATCTCGTTTCACAAGCGATACCGGCATGTTTTCTTTTATTGTACCACGTGCAACACGACCAATGGCTATACGACCCACAAAGGATGAATAATCAAGTGAAGTGATCTGCATTTGCAAAGTACCTTCACTAATTGGGGCAGGAGGAATATTTTCAAGGATGGCATCCATCAGCGGGAAAATATCGGTAGTAGGTACTTTCCAATCAGTGCTCATCCATCCTTGCTTTGATGAACCGTATATAACCGGAAAATCAAGCTGATCTTCAGTAGCTTCCAGGTTAAAGAATAATTCAAATATTTGCTCGTAAACTTCTTCGGGGCGACAGTTTTCTTTATCAACCTTGTTTACCACAACAATAGGTTTTAGGCCCAACGCCAGCGCCTTTTGTGTTACAAAGCGTGTTTGAGGCATAGCGCCTTCAAAAGCATCGCAAAGCAGCAATACGCCGTCGGCCATTTTTAATACGCGTTCAACCTCACCGCCAAAATCGGCGTGACCAGGGGTATCGATAATATTTATCTTAACATCCTTATACATCACCGAAACGTTTTTCGAAACAATGGTAATACCACGTTCGCGTTCCAAATCGTTGTTATCCAGTATCAGTTCGCCGGTTTGTTCGTTGTCGCGAAAAATGGCACAACTGTGTAATATTTTATCAACAAGGGTTGTTTTACCGTGGTCAACGTGAGCGATAATCGCTATATTTCTTATTTTTTGCATGTATATGCGCCTCTAAATTTGGCGCAAAGGTATGGTTATTTAGGCAAAATCTCAAACAGTAACAACTTATTAGCGGAATAATGATTTAGAGTTAACAAAAGCACAGGGACGCCTCACCTAAATCCTCTCCAAAGGAGAGGACTTGAAAGCAGCTTTTAGAACCCTCTCCTTTGGAGAGGGCAGGGTGAGGCATCTACCATTCCTTTACATCTGCTCTCCATTCATTTGGCGTTATACCAAATTCCTGTTTAAAGACCCTTGAGAAATACCCCGGATCGCTGAACCCGCAATCCATCGCAATGGAGGATATAATGATCGTATTGTCCTTTAACAATTCCTTTGCTTTTTTTAGTCTTACAATACGGATGAACTTATTAGGGGAGCAACCGGTGAGTGCATCAAGCTTGCGGTGTAATTTAGAGTGGCTCATAAATACCTCGCTACATAATTGCTCTATGCTAAACTCAGTATCCGAGATATGAGCTTCTACAACCGCCCTAATCTTTGTTATAAACTTATCTTCAACTTGATTGGCAACATTTCCATTCCCCCCTGCTGCTCCGATTAATGCCGGTGATACGCTGGCGAGTCCTGCCTTTTTTAAGTAAAACATTTGCAGCGTCTTTCTGAGCTCAAGTAATTTTTTTACGCGAAGCTGCAATTCTTCGTTATTAAATGGCTTTTCCAGGTAAGCATCAGCACCCTGAATAATCCCCTCCATTTTGCTTTCGCTATCTGCTTTTGCAGTCAGTATGATAATTGGAATGTGGCTTGTGTACTCATCTGTTTTTAGTTTTTTTAAGAGTTCAAAACCATCCATACGCGGCATCATTACGTCCGAGATTATCAAATCAGGTATAAGTTCTGCTGCCAGTTCAAATCCTTCCACACCATCTTTTGCTACCGCGAGCCGGTAATCGGGCAAACAAAATGCGGTATAAGCTACCACATCAGCATTATCTTCTACTAGTAAAACCAATGGCCGCTCATCTTTTTCAATCAATTGGTCATGACCATTGCTTTTGGTATGATTTTCATTAAAATAAATATGTACGTCGGTTTCGCTAAAATGGGGCTGCTCAGTTATTTCATCACTCACGGCCAATTTCTTTAACGGAAGTTCTATAGTAAATTCGGTTCCCCTTTTTACACCGGGTGGCGGGCTTTTTACTGAGATTTCGCCATTCATCAATTTCACCAGTTCTTTTGTGAGTGCAAGCCCTATACCGGTACCTTCTGTGGTTCGTGTGTTGCTGTTATCAACCTGGTAAAAGCGATCAAAAATAAACGGCAATTTATCTTCGGGTATACCTATGCCCGTATCTTTTACTTTAATAACAAATAAGGTTTCCTTTTCAGGACCCTCCTTCGAATTTACGGTGATATAGATATTGCCGCCTTCAGAAGTAAACTTCAACGCATTCGACAACAGGTTAGAAACTATTTGCCGCATTTTCTCGGCGTCATATTCGGCATAATAGGATTCTAGTTCAGATAAGAAGTGCAATTGCTTTTTCTGATTTTCAGACAGCGAATGGAAGGATTCGACGATGTATCTTAAAAAGGTTATGATGTCTCCTTTCACTATATCAAGTGTCGTTTTACCACTTTGCAGTTTAGATAGATCCAGCATTTCATTTACCAGCTTTAATAAACTTTGCCCGTTGCGGATGATCATACCGGTGCCTTCCTTTAAGTACTCCGTGGGACCTTCGGCGATTTTTTGTGCCATCCCCAATATGATAGTAAGCGGCGTCCTGAACTCGTGACTGATATTAGTATAAAACTGGGTTTTCGCGACGTCCAGTTCCTTTATCCGCTTTGCTTCTAATTGCTCAAAGCTTAATTGTGCTTTCAGCAGCGCGCGGTTGTTCATAAATTTTAGATAAGTTCCTATGCTCAAACCCAACAATATAAAATAGACTGTATAAGCCAACGGGCTGCGCCACCAGGGAGGGCTGATAAAAATGAAAATCGTTTTTATTTGATCGCTCCATATTCCAGAGGTATTGCTTGAATTCACTTTAAAAACATAACTGCCGGGCTGCAGATTGCTATAACTGGCGGAATTTTGCAACCCCGAATTAATCCATTTTTTATCAATCGTTGCCATAATGTAACGGTACCGGAGCTTGTCGGGGTCGTTGTATTCTAAGCCGGCAAAATGAAAAGTGAGGGAGTTCATGTCATAAGTAAAAGACAAACTATCAATACCGGAAACAGCCTTGTCTTTCCATTCAGGGTAGGTCGAAAGTTCATTATTGTCAACCATAATACCTGTTACAGCAATTCGCGGCTTAAACGCATCCAGCGTTATTGAATCAGGATGGAACACAGTTCCGCCATTTGTACCGCCAAAAGCAATGTGGCCATCCGGCAATGAAAGGAACTGATAACGGTTGAATTCGTTACCCTGTAAACCATCTTTTTTGGTAAAAGGAAGTACACTGTTATCAGCAGGATTAAAACGAAAAATACCTTTGTTGCTGCTGCACCAAAAATAACCATACTTATCAGGTACTATGGCATAAACGGTATTATTGGGTATGCCATCTTTTTCGGTTACAGCAACCGCCCGTGCTTTTTCCATATCAAATTTTATCAGCCCATTTCCGCGGGTAGCGAGCCATAGAATATTTTTCTTACCCGGATCGCGGACTGCCATCAATAATGTAATATTTCGAAAAGCGCTTAACCCAGGCTGATTTTTGTAGAAGATGGATTGTTTTGATTGCGGATCATAAAATTGCAAGGCGTCAGGATATACCAGGCACAACCTATTGTCAACCGCAAGAAGATAATTGGCATGTTCCCCACGGGGTATAATCTTAATACTATCCGAAAACTTATTAGTTTTCAAATCGACTTTAACCAATAGGTCATTGTCAACCCAATTAAATAATATTGCCCAGCATTGATTTTTTCCGTCGAATGTAAAATCCGAAATAAAAAAATCACCAATTGCTTTCGGGTTAAACTTTATATTATGAACGTTCGCCTTTTTCTTTGAAACCATTGTGAAGCTGTAAGGCGTTATCGATTGCCCGCCGATCCTGTTATAGGGCATGTTTATCAGCGAGATATTTCCATTTTTATCAGTAAATGAGCGACCTGCATAGGCAATCTGCAAAAGGAGTGAGTCTCTCCAGGGCGATTTATCATTTATCGGAATATTGAACCTTTTGGGCAGAATGTCAAAAAATGACCCATGATCGTATTTATAAGAATCAAACCCGGAATTATTCAAATTGATGAGCCTGGCCCCAAATGTATTAGTGCCCACCCAAAGTGTATTCGACCGGTCAATCATGGCTACAGTATAATCGTATTTGGTATCATTTATCCAAACCAACAATAGGTTTTGGTTTTTATCAACCCGGTATACCGCTTTTTCCGAAAAAAAATATAATGTACCATCCTTTGCGGCTTCAAAATAATTAACATGGCCAGATATTCCACTCGGAATGACAATTTTTTGCCAATGATTGTCGCGAATGTCATATACCCAGGTTTCAAGGTAGTTACTGCATAAAAGTTTCGCGCCGCCTGCCATTTTTAATTCCCTGTAAAGCTGACACTTCACATAATAAACTGGTACAACCAATCCCGGTGGTAATGCGCAAACTTTTTTTAATGGATGATGATTTTCCGATATATACAAAGATTTATTACCAGCTACCCATAGGTTGTTATTTGAATCGAGTCCCATGTCAACGGGAAACTCACCTCCCGGAAGAAAAACATTAACTGGTTTGGGATTTTTCCAGGTAAAGTATCTTAATGCGCTTCCAGGTGTTTTTTTCGCGAAACTTATTATATAAATTCGATCGCTGTTATCTTCGCATATTTTATACTCGTCTACGTATTCAGGATATTCGTCTATGTATTTAGGGTTTAACCACGCGAAGCCCTTTTCATGTGTAAGATGTCTTGATTTTTCTGTAACCGGATCAAATACGTCAGTTTGGCCATTTTCATATTCAAGCCAGATATGATTTTCATGATCTAAAGTAACACGGTCAATAATATTTGAAGAAAGTGAAGTAGAGTCGGCCTCATCGTGGCGGAATGATTTAACACTTCGTCCATCGTAGCGCGCAAAGCCATCATGCGTACCAATCCATACAAATCCTTTTGCGTCCTGCACAAAGCCGGTAATAAAACCTTGTGGTAACCCGTCATCGGTGGTTAGCGATTTGATTTTGTCGGGAGGGATTAGTTGCGCCGATGCGCTGCAGGAGTAAATAAATAAGATAAATATCACACAGGATACATGTCGTAAACACCTCGAAAACAGGATGATTGTGCTAAAAATAATTCGGATCAGATAAGAGTTGAGCATTCCCTATAAATATAACTCGAATTATCATTTTTCGTAATATTTATTCCAAAAACGATAATAAATACGCCAATCGTGACGAAAAAATCCTATTTCCGCTCAATTTATCCTATTGATTGGCTAAAATATGCCATAACATGATGGAATATTCCTCACTACAAACAGGTGTATTATAAGAACTTAGCGCAGATACTAAATCCATTAAATAAACGACAGTTTATCAGAATATCACAGCAACGGAGATTATAAAAACAACAGCATGCCACCCATTTCATTTAATTTCTTTCTAAGCAATACTAAATTAAATAATATTACACGTTCAATGTTTTGCGATATTTTATATAAACCATTGGTTTAATTATCAATTAATTAACAAATCATCAAGCACGCTACAATATCTCAAATTATTAATTAGTTCCGATAATATTGTTTGATAATTATTACCCGATCCTCTGCACACAAATAATTCTTATCAAAAACATAACAAAAATCATGAAATTCTTCAAAATTCTTTCCGCCGTTGTTGGCTTAATTAGTACCATAAATATTGTAATAGCACAGGATAACTATTCCTTGTCAACCCAAACCACTATCATTACCGGAACCTCCAACCTTCACGCATGGCATGAGAACGTTCAAAAAATTTTAGGAAAGGGTGAAGTAAAACAGAATGCCGATAAGACCTTATCCCTGCAGGCGTTCAGCATAATTATAAGTGTAAATGCAATTAAAAGCGACGAGTCAGGGATGAACAGCAAAACCTATAAAGCGCTGAAAGCCGATAAATTTCCCGAGATCACTTTTATACTCGCCGAGCCAATAGCCAACATTCCCTTAGGTGCAAAAGCACATTCAGCAACGGCTGCTGGTCGCCTCACCATTGCAGGTGTAACCAAAACGGTAACAATACCGGTGAAAATCACCCTAAGTGAGGATAAAAAAATGAATGTTGACGGGTTACAGCAAATAAAGATGACTGACTTTGGCATTGCCCCTCCAACCGCGCTTCTTGGAATGCTAAAGACTGGCGACGTCGTTACTATTGACTTCAAAACAAGTTTCTCTGCAATAAACTAATGTGAGCTCCAATACAACCAAATCAATAATTTTTAAACTCAAAACACATGAACAAAACAATTACTTTATTTAGCGCAGTATTATTCGCTGTTTTCTTATTTGCCGGATTTACCGCCGCGGCGCAAGACGGCGGCATTCAGTTTTACCGACCTAACAACAAGCATGGTATAAACGTTTTTGAAACCACAAAAAAAGACACGGTACCTTTTAAAGGACTAAAAGTAAAAGTTGGCGGCAATTTTGAATTGACCTATCAGGCATTAAACCAACAGAACACCGCGTTACCTTTAACGCCCCCCGGGTTTCCATCAAGTATAAATACCCTTTTGCCAATTGCACACGGCTTTCAATTACCGGCTGCAAACCTGGTTTTGGACATACAACTGGCAGACGGCGTGCGCATGAACTTAACATCGTACCTGGCTTCAAGACACCATTTGAACACCTGGGTAAAAGGTGGTTACATACAATTTGATAAGCTGCCATTTTTTCACAGCGATGTTATTGACCACATTATGAAATATGTAACCATAAACATTGGCCAGAATGATGTGGACTACGGCGATCAGCACTACAGGCGGACTGATGGCGGTAACACCATATATAATCCTTTTATAGAAAACTATATCATGGATGAATTTGCCACGGAACTTGGGGCGCAGTTTTATTATCACCATCCTTCCGGATTTTTTGTAATGGGTGGTATCACCAATGCGCAATTGGATGCAAATATCGCTTCAAGCACCACCACTGTTTTGCAGGGAACTTCTATCACTGTTGGATATAAGGCAATCGATTCGGCCACCCATCAGTTAAATAAATATGACCCTGCCTTTATCGGAAAAATCGGGTTCGACAAACAGATTAGCAAGGATTTTAGGTTTAGGGTAACCGGATCATTTTATACCAATAACAGCACTTCAGACAATACGCTCTTTTTCGGAGACCGCACCGGATCACATTATTTTAATGTGATGCAAAGCCTGGCTATTTCGCAGGTGACCACAGCGGCAAACGTAATCGCTGTTCAAAATGACTATTATCCATGGTCTGGAAGGGTAAGCCCTGGGTTCAGCGAAGAAGTTCACACCTATATGGGCAACTTGTTTTTAAAATATAAAGGATTAGAGTTTTTCGGCACAGCTGAAAGCGCACATGGAAGAGCAATTGATGAAAAAGTAAACCGGCCGGCAACCCAATATGCAGCTGATGTAATTTACAGGTTTCCTGAAGACAAGGAAAACTTTTGGATTGGTTTCCGTTACAATACGTTAACTACCCTGCTTGAGGGAACCACATCTAACGTTACTATTAATCGCACTGTAGGTTCGGCCGGATGGTTCTTAACCAAAAATATTATGACGAAAGTGGAATATGTTGACCAGGAATATTTGCACTATTCTCCTTATAATATCTTAAATGGAGGTAAATTTCATGGTGTATTGCTTGAAGCATCAATAGCATTTTAATTCCTGATTCTACACATCAAAGTTAAATGCCGGAATATCACCGGTTCCGGCATTTAACGGATGCTGTTTCAATTGAACCCTGATTATCAATTGAAAATTTTATATGAATCCGCGACAAATACAGCATGTTTTAAATCAGCAAAAATGAAATTCTACAAACTTCCCGTTTACATAATAACTTTCCTGCTTATAGCAAGCAATACCTTTGCACAAAACAATTATTCACTTTGCGATTATTTGGCCACAATTAATGGCACCTCAACGCTCCATGCATGGAAACAGAAAGTGGGAAAAATTTGGGGGAGCGGAGACGTAAAACAGAATAATGAGAAAAGCTGTACCCTGCAATCGTTTAAAATAATTATGCAGGTAACTTCCATAAAAAACGAAGAGTACCCGCTCATGAATAACAGTACCTATAAAGCACTAAAAGCTAATAAGTTTCCCGAAATTACATTTGTACTTGATGAGCCAGTTGCTAATATCAATTATGGGCTAACCCTATGTTCAACAACAGCAAAAGGACGCCTTACTATTGCCGGGGTAACCAGGGGAATAACGATGCCTATAAAAATTGCTTTTGACGAGGGGAAAAAAATGATCATAGATGTAGAACAGCAGCTAAAAATGACTGACTATGGCGTCGATCCACCAACCATGCTCTTTGGATTGATAAAAACCGGGGATATGATCACCATCAGTTTTAAGACAACTTTTTTAATGGTTAATTGATAAATAGCCGGTAGGCATTATTACAGATAAAAGCAGCCTTACAGTTTATTAAACCAACCCTTTTTCCAAAAGATAATCACCTGTATTATCCCTATCAGCAACATCCCGCCAAGGGCATAAAAGTAGCCGTGAGGATTATAAAGCTCCGGTAAATTATCCGGCATCACCTTTTGAGTTACCGGGTCAAGTTTCGAAAAATTCATTCCATAAATTCCGGCGATAAATGTTAAGGGAATAAAGATGGCAGAGATAATGGTCAGCACCTTCATAATCTCATTCATGCGGTTGCTAACCATCGAAAGATAAATATCCATAATGCTGGATGTGATTTCCTTATAACTCTCAATCAGGTCCATTATCTGGATGCAATGGTCATAGGCGTCTCTTAAATATATTTTTACATCCTTGCTTATCAGCGGACTTTCTGTACGCAGCATGTCATTAATCTTATCCCGTTCGGGCCAGCACGACCGGCGTAAAACAATCAAAGTTCTTTTTAGTTGCTGGGTTTCGTACATAATACTTTTGTTGGCATTGCCATACAAGCGATCCTCAACGGCGTCAAGTGACTCGCCAAGTTGAGCAAGCAATACAAAATAGCAGTCGAGTATGGTATCCGTCAGCGCATAGCACATATAACCGGCACCGGCGGTGCGTATGGAGCCTTTCCCTAACGAAAGCCGGTTTTTTACGGCTTTGAAATCGTCGTTATGGGTTTCTTCAAAAGTTATAATAATGTTATCCTTAACGAGCGCCGAAAATTGGTAGTTGGTAAGCTCATAATCTTTTGTGAAGTTAATCATGCGACTAACGGCAAAAACATAATCATCATACTCATCAAACTTGGGGCGCTGGTGTATGTTGGTGATATCTTCGAGTACGAGGGGGTTGATGGTTAAAATTGAGCCTATCTGTTCAATCAGCCGGGCATCGTCTAAGCCTCTCACCTGTATCCAATGCGTATGATCGGTACATTTCCCAAATTGGTCAATAATAACTTTGATGTCTGTTCCTTCGCTGCTGATTAGCTCCTTCGCATTATAGGAAAAAATATTTATCAAAGGTTTTACAGCATCCTCGGGTATGATAATTGCGCCCGGCATTTCGCCAATGTTCCCGGTGTCCCTGCGCAAATTATAGCGCATTCTTTTTACTGCCATAGTTGTTTGTTTGTTCGTTGTATTTATGGTTTCAGAAACTCAAAATAAGACTATTTGTAGTTAAATCGAAAAGCCATCCTAAATAACACGATATTTCCCATTTATGTGCACATATTAAACTTTCCATTTCATTTTCAAATTAACTGTTATATTTACGGTTTATAAACCCTACCAAATGTTGAGTAAAATTTCAAGGATTAAATCCCGTTTCGCACGGTTAAATTCGATGGTTATCTTATTGACACTCTTGTCAATGCCATACGTTTCAAGTGCCGCCATTAAGTCTTACCAGCTAAAGCCCGACGGCGTTACTTTTATTTTAGATAAAGGTTTAATGAAGGTAGTGGTTTGTAAAGATGATATTATTGAGGTAAAATACACCATTTTTGATAGCTTCCAAGCGAAACCATCGCTGGTGGTCAATAAACAATGGACCTATCCAACCTTTGGCTTCAGCCAAAACGGTAATGATTATATCATCTCCACAAAAAAATTAAAAATTAAAATTAATAAGGCTACCAACGCAATTACCTATACCAATTTAAATGGTGAAGTAATAACCGCGGAGGATCAGCAAAATAAAATCATGAGGGCGGCCACTATTGCGGGCATCAGCACTTACAACGTTAGCACGCAATTCAATTCTCCTGCTAATGAAGCCTTATATGGACTTGGCTGCCATCCATTGGATTCGCTGTCCATCAATTACAAAGGCCGCAACCAGGATTTAGCTATCCGTTATATGACCGGGGCTATACCCGTTCTTTTATCTACAAAAGGATATGGTTTGTTATGGGATAATTATTCTGCTTCCAACTTTTATGGAGGCGAAGAAGGTAACACCAAATTCAAATACGTATCGGAAAGTGGCAAACAGGTTGATTATTACTTTTTCTACGGCCCCGATTTTGACCACATTATTGATTTATATCGCGTTGCCACCGGCAAAGCGCCAATGTATGCCAAATGGGCGTTTGGCTTGTTCCAGTCGCAAGACAGGTATATGAGCCAGGCCGAAATCCTTTCGGTTAAGGATAACTATCGCAACAACCATATCCCGGTTGACGTAATTGTTCAGGATTGGTACTATTGGGATCCATTGCCTATCGGCTCGCACGTTATGAAAAAAGAACGTTATCCCGATCCAAAAGCTCTATTGAATGAGTTGCATAAAGCCAATATTCATGGGATGATTTCTATCTGGCCTGTTTTTGGTAAAGGCACCCCAAATTATGACGCTTTGAATAAGATGGGCGGTTTAACCGATATTACCTGGGACAACGTGGTAACACATACTTTTGATACGTATTACGACGCACATAACCCTGCCGCACGCGACCTTTACTGGGTTCAGGCGCGTGACAGCCTGATTAAACGGTATGGTTGGGATGCCTGGTGGATTGACCAGTGCGAACCTGATAACGGCTCCCTGCTTGATGCACGTAAGCAAAGCAATTTTTGGATCGGTAAAGGGATAGATTATTTTAACACCTATTCGTTGGAGCATACCAAGGGTATTTACAAGGGCTGGCGTAAAGATATTCCGGGCAAAAGAGCATTCTTTCTGGCAAGGCAATCATTTGCTGGTGCACAACGTAACGCAGCTACTTTATGGTCGTCGGATATTTTTTGCGGCTTTGATGCTTATAAGAACCAGGTACCACAGGGTATAAATGCGTGTGCGTCGGGTATCCCCTACTGGACGTCAGACATCGGTGGCTATCAATACCACTGGCGTGCACCCGATTGGTCGAAACCGGAATTCAGGGAGTTGTTTACCCGCTGGTTCCAGTTTGGTACGTTTTGCCCCATATTCCGTATCCATGGCAAGGGAGAGAGAGCTTTGTTCTCCAATAACTGGGATGCAGATACCAAAGCCACCTTGTTAAAGTATGATAAGCTTCGTTACCGGTTACTTCCTTATATCTATTCACTGGCTGGCAAGGTAACCAGTGAAAATTACACCATTATGCGTGCCCTTACTTTCGATTTCAGGAATGACCCGAATGTTTACAGCATACCCGACCAGTATATGTTTGGCCCGGCATTTTTAGTAAATCCGGTGACAGCGCAATTGTATACCGGCGCTAATGCCGCGACATCAGAAAAAACAAGAGGAGTTTACCTGCCGGCGTCGGCCAAATGGTACAACTTCTGGACTGGCGAGGTATTAAATGGGGGCCAAAATATCAATGTTCCGGTACCAATGGATATTTTGCCGTTATATGTAAAAGCCGGCTCGATAGTACCTATGGGCCCCGAAGTTGAATATGCAACTGAAAAACCGGCAGGTAATATTGAGCTCCGTATATACCCGGGCGCTGATGGTACCTTTAAATATTACGAGGACGAGAACGATAATTACAACTACGAAAAAGGACAATCCGCAACTTTCACTTTTACCTGGAAAGATAAAGAGCATAAACTGATAATTTCTGATACTAAGGGACAGTTTCCGGGCATGTTAAAACAACACACTTTTGATGTGGTGGTTGTAAACGGTCAGCACGGATCAACGCCTGGAATTACCGCGAAAGCCGATAAGATAGTTAAATATACAGGGAAAGCAATAACGGTGAATTTGTAAATTGGTTTAAGTCAAAGTTACTAACTGACTTTGACTTTTCGCCTTAATCTGGCTATTTTTACTGTTGATGGAATTTAGGATTGCCCGGCATACAAAGGATTTAAACCAAATTCTTGATTTTTATGGTGGAATTTTGGGGTTGAAAATTTTAGGCGAATTTAAAAATCACGATAGCTATGACGGGATTTTTCTGGGTATACCCGGCGCCGATTGGCATCTGGAATTTACGGTTTCAGATGCCATGCCAGATCATCACCCGGATGATGACGACCTGTTGGTGTTCTACATTAATTCAGCGAGCGAGTTTAATCACATAAAAGAAAAATTTCTGACCAATAATGTCAAACAAGCTGACCCTAAAAATCCCTATTGGAAAAGTAATGGCATTACATTTCAGGACCCGGATGGCTATAGAATAGTAATTTCCCTGGAAAGAATATCTTAAACCGATCAAATCTCTAATAAACTCTTCTTAATTTGATGATCTTCATCCAATGCATCAACTTCAGCGCCGGATAAACAGGGTCTATTTCAAACCATCTTTTTCCGAAGTTTGCACTATTTGGATACCTATGATGATTATTTTGAAGTAACTCACCAAGCATCAGAAGACCGAATGGAGAAGTATTTTTCGATTTATCTTTATTATCGAAATTGGTATATCCATATTTATGCCCACACCAATTAACGATAGCACCCTGGATTGGGCCCATCATAAAATGAATTGGCAATAATAAAAACAACCACGAATTTGGTGCAAATGCAATATAAAAACCGGTATAGGCTGAGCCAAACATAAGCCTTGAAATTATAGAAGAACCCATCCTGTCAATTAAAGGCCATTCAGGATAATATCCGGTAAAACGCACTTCTGGATTTTTTACCCTTTTCAAATGATCCCTGAAAGTTAAAATAGTTGCCTTCATCATCTGAAATACATCTTTAAAAAAATGCGGCGAATGCGGATCTTTTTCGGTGTCGCTATAAGCATGGTGCTCACGGTGCATCATGGCGTAGGCCCGCGGATTTAAAAACGTGGACCCTTCAAAAAAGTAAGCCATCAAATAAAAAATGCATTCCCAGGTTTTGCTTGTGGTAAACATGCGGTGCGAGGCATAACGGTGCTGAAAAAATGTTTGAAAAAATAGCGACAGGAACCAATGTGTGATAAAAAAGAAAAGGATGATCATAAAATTAACTAGACGTGAAACGAATAATAAACTACTTATTTTCTTTCGGGGTATCTATGATGCGTATTAATTTTTATAGCAAAAAACAAAAAAATCTTCTCCGGTTGCCTGGTCTGCAAAGCTCAATAAGATATTGTGCAATAAAATTAAATTCGAACTCGTATCAATTGTTAACGTCCAATGGTTAATTTCAAAACTACAGGTGCTAACTTTCTATTTGAAACTATTAAATAAATAATTTGTTTTAGCTGTTATATCACATTTTAATTATTATTTACTTGTTAACTATAATTTACACAAAAGTTTTCTAACCCGCTATTATTAAGCGACTTCAGCCCTTCTTCAGTAATATTGCGCTTGTACTCGCGGCTTATGGGGGGCATGACCCGTCCTGAAATAGCTATACAGATTTGTGAGTAAATCCTGTAATGCCTATACAGTAGACTGTTAATCCTTGAAGGACTATACAGGTTTGTTTTTTTAAAGATAATCAATAATTAACTTGTTGTTTGTTTACCGTGTGGGAATGTGGGAAACTCGGAGAGTTTTCCATATTTCCACACGTTTTTCTTTTTTTGCTTCTTTTTTTCTTTTTGTCAGACCTCCTGTTTTTGTGGATAACCCTGTTGGATTTTACTATATCGGAACAACTGGTGGCTTTTCCTTCTGCCATTTCCCGGGATAGGTCTTCCATCGTTTCTTCAGTACATTTCCGTGCTCATGGGCCTGGCTTGGTGTTAAGTAATCACAGCTTCCGTGAGGCCTTAATTCATTATACGCTTTAATACTGCGGTCAATCTTCCCGCTGGTTTGCTCGAAGCCGGATGAACTACTATAGAGATTAAATTCCCCTTTTAGAATCCCATTCATACGCTCTGCCAATGCATTCTCATAGGGGTCGCCGCGTTCGGTCATACTGATGGATATGTGTTCGCTGCCCAGCAGTTCTACATAGTCCTTACTGCAATATTGAGATCCCCTGTCTGAATGATGGATCAGCGACTGTCCGCTGTAACTGCGGTTATCAAGCGCCATTTGTAAAGCGGCTATGCAGCCTAGCGCCAGCATATCGCTGCGGAAACAATAACCCATGATCTTCCTCGAAAAAGCATCCGTGATCAGGCTTAAGTAACCCCATTGGTTCATCACCCTGATGTAGGTCATGTCACTCACCCACAGCTGTTCCGGGCGTATAATATCCACGCCTTTGACCAGGTTTGAATACTTATACATCCAGTGGCGGGAGTCTGTCGTGAATACTTTCTTCCTGCGCTGCCGGATCAACAGCTTATGGACATCAAACAGCTCAAATAAGTAATCCCTGCCAGCCGAAATACCATGCGATTCCAGCCCGGGCTGTATTAAAAAATGCGTTTTCGTTACCCCCAGGCGGGGCAACGAAGCTCTTATTTCATGAACAAGTTGAAGAATGATCTCCTCTTTCATGGTATCATGCTGGCTTCTCCATAAATGATCATAATAGGCATGGCGGGTTTTGCCAAACAGTCTGCACAGTAATCCCCAGCCCAAATGGGGATAGTCCTGCTTCATTATCTTGACTGCCTGGCACCAGCTTTTTTTCTTATTTTGATCTTAAACTGATCCTCCGCTACGTCAATTAGCGTATTTAAAGCACTGATCTTCAACTGGGCTTCTTCCAAAGCTCTTTTTAATGCTTCTTTTTCAGCGTCCGGTAATTCGGGTTGCGCTGATGGTTTATCCTTCATCTCAAACGGATCATATACGGCAAGGTCGACATTTTCCTTGATTGATGCCTTAAGCCATTTGTTTAAAGTATCACCACTTATTCCATGAATATTCCTGGCCGCATAACGGGTAAGGCCGCCCTGCTCCACCAGGCGAACTACAGTTCTTTTCTCTACCTCCGTTAAATGTGCTCCCCGCTGTTTTGACCGGTACTCCTCAGACCCATGAGCTCGCATCCATTTGCTTATTGCTGCTCTTGAAACCCCATATTGATACGCTATCACACTTCTTGGCGTGCCTGCCTCTAT
>DASYEP010000059.1:0-116639 GCA_036498965.1 Mucilaginibacter sp. | reverse complement strand
TGAGTTGTACTGGAAAAGGTTGACACTTTTTTTTATAAAGTTAAAACTATTTGTTGCTTGTGTGTCGTGTTAGAATGTGGGGAACGCTAAGCGTTGTCCACATCCTAACACGTTTTTCTTTTTTTGCTTCTTTTTTTCTTTTTAAAAGTCGGCCGTTTTTTGTGGATAACTTATCCGTCCATAATCGCCTCCCTTTCTAATTTTCTTTGATAAGGGCTCTTCCAGCATCGCTCCAGATAATTGGTTTTGCTGTGCGCCAAAGCAGGGGTAAGCATATCAATACTGCTGTGTGGCCTTAAATAGTTATAAGTGTTAACTGCCCTTGCTATAGACGTTCTTGCGGCTGTTACATCTGTATATACGTCTTCCAGCAGTTCGGTCTTCAGTATGCCGTTTACTCTTTCAGCTATGGCATTATCCCTGGGGTCACCACTTTGGGTCATGCTGATACTGATTTTCCTTTCCTGTAGTATTTCCACATACTCGTTACTGCAATACTGGCAACCGCGATCTGAATGGTGGATCAACCCTTCGGTACTATCGCAAGACCGGATTGCCATTTCTAATGCAGCTACCGGCCCGGAGGCAGTGAGCTGCTCATTAAGATGAAAGCCTACGATCTTACGGCTGTAAGCATCGGTTACTAAGCTCAAATAGCTGTGCCCATGGCTTAATTCAATATAGGTAATATCACTCACCCAAAGCCCTCCTGCCATTACCGGTGTCAGGTTTTCTATCAGGTTGGGGTATTTTTTCATCCAATGCTTTGAATTGGTCGTTTTGGGCTTGCTACGATAGGTTTTACCGATCAAAAGGCCGTGTAAACGCAAAAGGCTAAACATCGAATCCCGGCCAATGCTGATCTCATTGCGCTTCAAAAATGGCCTCATTAGCCATAACAACTTACAGGTACCCATTCTTTTGTGCACCTGTCGGTAATCCTTTACCTGCTGAATAATCAGCGTCTCTTTAAGCTGACTCTTCTCTTTATAACACAATTGCTTATAGTAAGCTTGACGGGAATAACCAGACAGTGAACAAAGAAGGGATATAGAAATCCCGTGCGATTGTTCTGTTCTCATGACTGCCTGGTGCCAACTTTTTTTCTCATACTGGTGCCAAATTGCTCGTCCGATATATCTATGGTGGCTTCCAGTAACAATATCCGGATCTTTGACAAACGTAATTCTTCCTGTAGGGAGCCAACATCTGTGGACATTGGCTCCGGTTCCGGCAAATCTTTTAACTCTGCTACCCCACTAAGCGGTTTCCCCGCTCTTTTTAGCCTTTGATGTTCCATTACCCACCTGTAAATTAAGTTATGATTATAATTGTATTTAGTGGCCAAACTACGAAGGCTTACTTCACTTGACAAGTATTCTTTTATCACTTGTTCCCGTATGCTTTTCTGATCCATTTTCGACATCCCCTTGTGTCAACCCTAATCAGTACAACACAAAAGAGTATTTGTAGATTTATAATAAACAGTATATCAGATATTTAAAGATAAATAAAATCGGAAATAATTGTAAATGGTTGATCATCCAATGTATAAAAAATGTTTATTTATGTGCTTACGGTGAACATGTACACCAGAACAAGGAAAAGCAAAGCTCCGACGAAAGAGTTTTTTTGGTAAACTTTCAATTTCATGAGCATAGCCGGCAGATAATTCTAAGGATTAATGTAACATATTGGTTAAAAACAAATGTATCATTATATTACAGCCATATTTATCATATATTCGATATGAAATATAAATACTATAACCTGTTGCCGATTTATTTCGTTAAAACGCTAAAAACAGCACTCATACAATAGATCAGTAAAAATAAATCAGCCCAACGTAATTATGATGATACTTCTAACTGGTTCTATACTTTTAGAAATACTTTTTTTATTCTTCTATCGAAAAACCAACTTACGATTTAGAAAATTAATGTGCACCGGAAGGGTCTACGATATTGACCGTGCAAAATATTTGAATCAGTTTTTAAAAGTTATTGTTATTGGTTTTCCTATCATAGTATTATTGATAATTAAAGAAATGTTGGTTTCATAAGCATACCTATCTGGCAAGTAACCCACATGCGGTTGATCAAAATTACCGCGACTTTTCATAATCTACAGATTTAGTATTACCTTGTTTCAACCAATTGTTATGAAAAGAAAAACATTCATTCAACTAAGCGCTACCGCTATGGCTACTCCTTTTTTATCGCCGCTCAAAGCCTTTTCTGGTGGCCTCGTCTCTGAGACCTCTGCGCAACCAGAACATTTAAAAAACTGGGCAGGCAATCTCACTTATAGTACCGGCAACGTATTTTATCCTAAAACGGTTGAGGAGGTGCAACAGCTGGTAAAACAACACAGCCGGTTAAAGGCCCTTGGCACACGCCATTGCTTCAATACCATAGCAGATAGCAAGGACAGCCTTTTATCGACCAAGGAACTAAAAAAAGTGATTTCGCTGGATGCGCACGCCGGTACGGTGACCGTTGAAGGCGGTATTAAATATGGCGAACTTGCGCCCTATCTCGACAAAAACGGCTTTGCCCTGCACAACCTAGCGTCGCTTCCGCATATTTCGGTTGGAGGATCTATAACTACAGCAACACATGGATCAGGGATGAAAAACGGTAACCTGGCCAGCGCTGTTAGGGGGCTGGAGCTGGTTGTGGCCGATGGAAGCATCGTTCATCTTTCGAAAACCGCCAATGCCGAGAAGTTTAATGCTGCTGTAGTTGGCCTTGGCGCCATTGGTGTTATTACAAAAGTTACCCTGAAAATACAGCCGACCTACACAATGCAGCAAAATGTTTTTACCGGTATGCCCATGGCGCAGGTGAAGCATAATTTCGAAAAGATAATGTCGGCCGGGTATAGCGTGAGTTTGTTTACCGACTGGCAAACCGACCGCATAAACGAGGTTTGGATAAAAAGTAAAATCGGTAAAGATACAATGCACAGTGGACCAGAGTTTTACGGGGCAAAAGCTGCAACGAAAAATCTGCATCCTATTATCGCCCTCGGCGCCGAAAATTGTACAGAACAAATGGGCGTGCCCGGACCGTGGTATGAGCGGCTGCCGCACTTTAAAATGGGCTTTACACCCAGCAGTGGAAAAGAGTTACAGTCGGAATATTTTGTGCCGTTGCGTCATGCCGTTGAGGCTATTGAGGCGGTGTCGCGTTTGGGCAAACAGATTGGCCCGCATTTACTGATCACCGAAATTAGAGCCATTGCCGCAGATGATTTGTGGATGAGCCCCTGCCATAAACAAACCTCCGTTACCATCCATTTTACCTGGAAACAGGAAACCGAAGCCGTGCTAAAACTATTGCCGCTAATTGAAAAGGAGCTGTCACCCTTTAACGCCCGGCCGCATTGGGGTAAGGTTTTTACCATGAGTCCGAAGATATTGGAGTCGCGTTATGAGAAGTTGGCTGATTTTAAGAAGCAGGTTGCGGAATATGACCCCAAAGGGAAGTTTAGGAATGCATTTTTGGAGAAGAATATTTACGGCTAGGATAAGTTATAAATGTTGAAAAAGTTAGAATTGTTGCAGTGGTTGAAAGGCTAATCACTAAATTTAAAGTTTATACAAACCTTTATAACCACTACAACGTTTTCAACTATTTCGTTACATACATCACTTCCTTAACCGCTTTTATCACTCTTTCAGGGTTTGGAAGGTATTCTTGTATCAAAGTTGGTGCATAAGGTAACGGAACATCACCACCCATTATGCGAAGTATCGGTGCATCTAAATAATCAAAAGCATCTTTTTGAACTTTAAATGCCACTTCAGTTGCTATTGAACCCAAAGGCCAGCTTTCTTCAACAATTACCAGACGGTTCGTTTTTTTAACAGAAGCGATTACCGTATCATAGTCGATCGGACGTACCGTACGGAGGTCGATCACTTCGGCATGAATGCCTTCTTTTTCCAATTCGGCAGCAGCGGCGTTAACCACTTTCATTATCTTCCCAAAACCTAACAAGGTAACATCAGTACCTTGTTTGGTAACATTGGCCTTGCCTAATGGTATATAGTACGTTTCTTCAGGAACTTCGCCTTTATCGCCGTACATTAATTCTGACTCCATGAAAATAACCGGATCCGGATCAATTATAGCAGATTTTAGCAATCCTTTCGCGTCCGCCGGATTTGATGGTACAACCACCTTTAAACCAGGACAGTTGGCATACCAGTTTTCAAAGCACTGGCTGTGCTGTGAACTAAGCATGCCTGCGTTCCCTGTTGGTCCGCGGAAAACGATGGGAACAGAAAACTGGCCGCCGCTCATCGACATTATTTTAGCCGCGCCATTAATGATCTGGTCGATAGCTACCAGGGAAAAGTTAAAGGTCATGAATTCGATAATCGGGCGTAACCCATTCATGGCTGAGCCTATGCCGATACCGGCAAAACCGCATTCAGAGATGGGGGTATCTATTACCCTTTTTGCGCCGAATTCGTCCAGCATTCCCTGGCTTACTTTATAGGCGCCGTTATATTCGGCAACCTCTTCACCCATTAGGTATATTTTGTCATCCTTGCGCATTTCTTCGGACATTGCCTCCCGAAGCGCCTCCCTGAACTGTATTTCTCTCATTGTATTATGTAAATGCTATTTTTTGCGAACGCAAATATAAACACTAATACGTGATTTGCAATTTAAGCCACTATTACAGTAAGGTTTTTACACTTTTGTGCGAAAAATAGAGTTGTTTTAGACAGATGTTCGCCAGAAACAGTATTGAGACAAATGAATTGGAATCGATGAGTTGCAAACCTCCTACTTCTTCCTCTCACCTTTCATCTTTGAGGCTATCAACAATGCCTTATAGGCATTTACTATTCCCCCGGTTTTTGAAAGTGTTGTAAAATCAACTTTTACATCTTTGGTTCCAGGTTTTAAAACCAGAGTTCCGGTTAAAGGAGTGGCGGATTCTAAAATCGCGTGCTTAACCTGTCTGGCGCTTAAGTCGGGATAGTACTCTAAAATCAGGGCGGCAATGCCCGCAACTATCGGGGAGGAAAAGCTGGTGCCGTCCTCAGTATTAAACTCAGCATCCATATCTATTGAAGTAACTTTTGCCCCCGGTGCGAAAATATCGACCGTGTTTTTTCCGTAATTGGAAAAGTCTGCTGCAAGTTTATCATTTAATTTTGATCCCGAGGCACCCACATTTATCACGTTATTTGTAGTGGTGCCATCTAAATAAGTGGCATTTGGAAACTGCGGTTTTGCATCCATATCCTGGCCATCATTACCCGACGCCTGCACCAGCAGCACATCCTTCGAAGCAGCATATTTAAATGCCTCATCAACCCATGCCTTGTGCGGCGATACTTTTTTTCCGAAGCTCATATTGATCACCAGTGCGCCGTGGTCAACAGCATAATGGATGGCGTTGGTAATGTCCTTGTCGTATTCATCACCATTAGGCACTGCCTTTAACGACATGATCCTTACATTGTCTGCAATACCATCAATACCATACCCATTGTTACGCACTGCCCCTATTAATCCGGCAACGCCTGTGCCGTGCGAGGCATCCGGGTTTTTAAGCTTATTATTTCCGTAGGGTTTTCCATCGTTTACATCCGGGTCGTCGCCCACAATCCGCGCACGTGCGTCAAGATCGGGGTTAATGCTGTTGTTTTGTTTGGCATAGTACTCAGTTATATCTTTAAGCACTTTTGCATTATCGGTTTCGCCGCCTATTTGCGAAAAAACCGACGCCCAAACCGTCTTGCTTTGATTTATAGTATCATTCGCCGTCTTTATTTTATCGAGATCAGCCAGGTTAAAGGTTTGGTCTGATTGTAGTTTTAACTCCCTTTTTATATAATAGTTGGTTGCCGAAAGCACATTTACTTCGGTGGTAAGTTCTTTTATTTCAGCCTGCGCTTTGGAGTAAGTCGAATCATAGTTCGTCTTTACGCTTTTCCAAAAGGCAAATTCCTTTTCCTGACCTTCAGGTGCAGTAGTAACATTTTCATACTTACCTTTAAGTTTAAAATACTGACGTACTTCCTCAGTTGTTTCAGTATAATCAACTTTACCGTCTTTTCCGCCTAAAAAATCCCACCCATGCACATCGTCCACCAAACCATCATGGTCGTCGTCAATTCCATTGCCGGGGATTTCTTTTGGGTTTACCCACAAAACGCTAACTAAATCTTTTTGCAGGGTATCAATACCACTATCAATGGTGGTGACAATCACCGTCTTGCTTTTTTTCCCCTTCAGAAATTGATAAGCCTGATTAAGACTGACGCCATAAAAACCATCGACCTTTAAATCCATCTGGTGCCAATTCTTCGGTGGATCGGGTTCGGTTTTCGGCGTATCCTGGCCAAAAACGGCCAAACTCATAAATAAAGCTCCACATATCAGGGAGCTTAGAGCGTACTTGCGTAAATTATGCATGTATTTTTAGTTGTAAGCGTTGTAGTTGTTGTAATGGTTAAGGGGACTTTTGGGTAAAAATATAGTTTAGTTATAACATTTTCAACCTTTACAACAACTACAACCCCCTTCAACCTATCACAAATCAAATTTTATTCCTTGTGCTAAAGGCAACGTTTTTGAATAGTTAATAGTATTTGTCTGCCGCCTCATATAAACTTTCCATGTGTCTGACCCCGATTCGCGGCCGCCCCCAGTTTCCTTTTCACCGCCAAATGCACCACCAATCTCCGCCCCCGACGTACCTATGTTCACATTGGCAATCCCACAGTCCGAACCCGTGGAAGATAGAAATTGTTCGGCCTCGCGTAAATTGCTTGTCATAATAGCTGATGATAAACCTTGTGGAACATCATTTTGGATAGCAATGGCGTCATCGAGTGTTTTATATTTAATAAGATATAATAAGGGTGCAAATGTTTCATGCTGCACAACCTGGTAGTAACTCTCCACTTCTGCAACAGAAGGTTTAACATAACATCCGGAAGCATATTTTTCGCCCTCCAGTTTACAGCCCTCTACCACAAATTTGCCGCCTTCTGCCTTGCATTGTTCAATGGAATCAAGATACAGTTTTACCGCTTCCTGGTCAATTAACGGACCCATGTGATTATTCTCGTCGAGCGGGTCGCCAATGTGTATTTGGGCATAGGCTTTAACCAGTTTCTGCTTAAATTGTTCATAAACACTTTCGTGAATGATAAGCCTTCGGGTGCTCGTGCAACGCTGCCCGGCTGTGCCCACCGCACCGAACACCGCACCGATAAGCGCCATATCAAGGTCGGCATTTTCGGTGATGATGATTGCATTATTACCGCCGAGTTCCAGTAAGCTTTTTCCGAGCCTCGCGCCAACGGCGGTACCGACGGCTTTGCCCATCCGGGTTGATCCTGTGGCGGAAATAAGCGGTATCCGGGTGTCCCTGGCCATCAGTTCACCAATTTCTCTGTCGCCAATAACCAGGCAAGATACACCCTCTTCAATATGATGTTTTTTAAATACTTCCTGTACTATGTGCTGGCAGGCAATAGCCGTAAGCGGTGTTTTTTCGGATGGTTTCCAAATACAAACATTGCCGCATACCCAAGCTAGCATTGCATTCCAGCTCCATACAGCAACCGGGAAATTAAAAGCCGAAATAATACCGACTACTCCCAAAGGATGATACTGCTCATACATGCGGTGCAGGGGGCGTTCCGAGTGCATAGTTAAACCATATAACTGCCGGCTTAGGCCAACCGCAAAGTCGGCAATATCTATCATTTCCTGTACTTCGCCATAACCTTCCTGCAGGCTTTTTCCCATTTCGTAGGATACCAAAGTACCCAGATCTTCCTTTTTAGCGCGCAGTGAATCACCAATTTCCCTTACAATTTCTCCCCGTTTTGGGGCAGGTAATAAACGCCAGTTTTTAAAGGCTATCTCAGCCTGTTCAACCACATGGTTGTAGTTATTTGGCGATGTCATTTTTACCGAAGCTATCTTTTTGCCATCGACCGGTGACAGGATATTTTTTATAATTGCATCCGAACTACTGGCCCAGTTATTGCCCGTACTATATGCGTCATTAATGTCGTTTATATGTAAACGATTAAGAATTTGTGGTATATTGAGATTCATAATGGTTACTTTTGCCAAAGGTAAAAATCTTTAAGGCAATTTATTATCAACTCACCCTTGCCAGCAAAAATGATTGCACTAATTATCAGGACTTTGTATTTTATCCTGTTAACAATGTTTGGATGTTGATAACTTATTTGCATGTTGGAGTCGTATTACTTGTAATTTAATCTCAGTTAAGCTCAAAAAGCGATTTTAAACGGCTCCGACTGAGCACATGTTCTGAAACAAAATTGAATGGAAGAAGAATTTGAATTTGGTTTTACCGAAGATCCAAAGTTTTCGGTAGAACGTTACGAAGAAATGATTCGTAATCACGACCAGTACTTTTTTGATGCCCAGGCGTTTGAGAACATTATCGACTACTATATCGAAAAGAACGATCCGCCTAAAGCCTTGCAGGTGGCCGAGTACGCCCGCAACCAGCATCCTTTCGCAGCAATTTTTCTAATTAAGCAGGCTCAGCTCTTAGTTATAACCAACCAGGTGACTGAAGCATTTGCTGCACTTGAAAAGGCTGCCATGCTGGAGGCATCGGACCCGGACATTTACCTGATAAGGGGCAACATATACGAAAGCATGGAACGCTATGGCGAGGCCCTGGAGAACTATGAAAAAGCGCTTGACCTTGCCGAAGAAACGGATGAGGTATTGTTGCATATTGCCTATGTGTACCAAAATATGGGCGATTATGATACTTCGATTACCTATTTGAAACTTTGCCTGAAACAGAATATGGAAAACCAGGACGCTTTATACGAACTGGCTTTTTGTTATGATGTGATGGATAATCAACAGGAAAGCGTAGTGTTTTATGAGCAATATATCGATAGCGAACCATACAGCTATGCGGCGTGGTATAACCTGGGCAACGCCTACACAAAATTGAGCTTGTTTGAAAAAGCTATCGATGCGTATGACTATGCAATACTGATAAAGGACAGCTTTGCGTCGGCTTACTTTAATAAAGGGAATGCCCTGGTTAATCTTGAAAAATATGCAGAGGCAATAGAGGTATACCGCCAAACTTTTGAATACGAACAGCCCAATGCCGATACGTATTGTGCAATAGGCGAATGTTATGAAAAGCTGGAGCAAATGGACGACGCCCGTGCCTTTTATAAGAAATCGGTTAAAATGGACCCTAAGCTGGCGGATGCCTGGTTTGGAATAGGGGTGACGCTTGATTTTGAGGAGCGTTATTTTGAGGCTTTGCATTTTTATAAAAAAGCGCTAGACCTTGATATCGCCAATGCCGACTACTGGTTTGCTATTGCCGATGCCGAATACAAACTTGGCCATATGAACGAAGCCGAGCATGCTTATGAAAAAGTCGTAGAACTTAACCCCATTGACATTGATGCCTGGCTGGATTATTCCTCTATTTTATATGAGCAGCAAAGACTGGTTGATGCGATAGAAGTTATTTCGCAGGCTATAAAAAATAATCCTGATGCAGCCGAGCTTTATTATCGTATGGTAGCCTACTTATTTGCTAAGGGCGATTATAATGAGGCGCTTAACCATCTTGAACTTGCATTAACATCCGATCCGGAGAAACATTATATTTTGTTTGATTACCTGCCACAGCTGCAAAAGAACAGGGTAATTGTTGATATTATTACCAGGTATACTAAATAATTACTAATTAACGGATTGAATTAGTCTGTGTGATCGGTTTCAGGGGTTCCTGGATTGTTGACACAGGCTAACTTAATTAATTATTTATCGTAAAAGGACTAAAATTTTATTTAGATTTTAGTTTTTTTTACAATCTTTGTGCCATTAGAACTTTTAGTTATAGTCTATAACCAAATTGTTAATTATGAATTACCAGATCAATAATCTCCCAAATAGAGTGGCAAAACCGCGTAACAGCGGCATCACCATGGTTATGGATAAAGGGCTTAGTTTAAGGCAGGTAGAAGACTTTATTGAAGTTGGTGGCGACTACACCGATATTGTTAAATTAGGTTGGGCAACCTCTTTCGTAACACCAAACCTCGATAAAAAACTGGCTATTTACCGCGAGGCAGGAATACCGGTATATTTTGGGGGCACTTTGTTCGAGGCATTTTTAATAAGAGGTCAATTCGACGACTATTGTCGCATTCTGGACAAATATAAAATGGAGTATGTAGAAGTGTCTGACGGCTCGATTGAAATTGAACACGAAGACAAGTGCGAATACATCCATAAATTAAGTAAACGGGTTACGGTTATATCTGAAGTTGGATCAAAGGACGTGCAAAAGATTTTCGCACCTTATAAATGGATCAAACTAATGCAGGCCGAAATTGAAGCCGGCGCCTGGAAAGTAATTGCCGAAGCGCGTGAAAGCGGGAACGTAGGTATTTATCGCGATTCGGGAGAGGTAAGGCAGGGACTCATTGATGAAATATTGACACAAATACCCGAAGAAACAATTATCTGGGAAGCCCCTCAAAAACCACAACAGGTTTGGTTTATAAAACTCATTGGCGCTAACGTGAGTTTGGGCAATATTGCCCCGGTTGACGTGATTCCATTGGAAACACTTCGCCTTGGCATCAGGAGCGATACTTTTGATCATTTTTTGAATTCATAAAGCAATTTTGATAAAGCCCCTGCATTTTGCTCAAGGGCTTTTCTATTCAAAAATTTTTTTTACTTAGCCAAAACTAAGTTGACAAATCATCTTCTTTTCTTAATATTACTGCTCAAATGAGTTAGCTGTTTTATCTTTGTACTAGACAATTATCTCATATCTCAATACTCAAGTCTCATATCTAAAAAAGATGAAACAATACGGCCTCATCGGTTACCCGCTTTCACATTCGTTTTCAAAGAAGTATTTCAGCGAGAAGTTTGAAAAGGAAAGGGTAGAAGACGCAAATTATGAACTTTTTCAGATAGAACATATTAGCGTATTACCAAATCTGTTAAAGTCACACCCGCATCTTTGCGGGCTTAATGTTACCGTTCCCCATAAGATAAATGTAATCAAGTATCTCGATTGGATCGAAAATGATGCCAAAGGGGCCGGCGCCGTGAATTGTATCCGCATCAGTGCAGAAAGCCCGATAGAGGCTGCGTTTTCGGGGGAATTGGGCATAAAGGGCCATAATTTCAGATTGGAAGGCTTTAACACGGATATATATGGTTTTGAAACGTCGTTAAAACCATTGTTAAAAAACCATCACGACCAGGCTTTAGTTCTAGGCGACGGCGGCGCTGCAAAAGCTGTTAAATGTGTGCTGGAAAACCTGGGAATAAATTTTCGGATTGTCACCCGCAGGCATCTTGCGGATAATTTATTATTTGGCGAGCTGAAGCCGCATCATATGGATCAGCATAAACTGATTATCAATACAACACCTTTGGGTATGTCGCCGGATATTGACGCTTGCCCGCCGATTCCTTACGAGGCAGTTACACATGAACATTTATTATACGACCTGATTTATAACCCCGAAGAAACCATGTTTTTAAAGAAAGGGAAAGAAAAAGGAGCCACTATAAAAAACGGATATGAAATGTTAGTATTGCAGGCAGAAAAATCGTGGGAAATATGGACCGAAAAATCAAAATATCCTTGAAGCAGGCAGCGCTACTCATTGTAATTATTTTTTCAATCTCCGCCTGCAGCGGCAATCACGACTACTCGCCAAAACCAAGAGGGTATTATCGGATAATTTTCCCTAAAAAAGAATATCAGCAATATACCGAGGCCTGTCCGTTTACATTTTCATATCCAAAATACGCTTATGTAGAGCCCGACAAAAAGGCCGATGCAAAACCATGCTGGATAAACATGCAGTTTCCGCAATTTAACGGGACCTTGCATTTAAGTTATCAGCCCATACTGTCAAAAAAGGAGTTTGACGAGATGATTGAGGATGCCCATAAACTGAGTTTTAAACATACGGTTAAGGCAACTTCAATTGACCAGGGCGTAATCAACTTTCCCGAGCAAAAAGTTTACGGTATTTATTATACGATCGACGGCAACGCGGCTTCTTCTGTACAATTTTTTCTGACCGACAGCACCCGGAACTATATACGCGGAGCACTATATTTTAACACCGAACCCCGTCTCGACTCGATACAACCAGTGCTTACTTTTGTTAAGCAAGACGTGAACGTACTGATAAAAAGTTTCAGGTGGAAATGATTTTGGTGTCGGAGGCGAGATGTCAGAAGTCAGACATCGAAGGTCAGAAATCTGATTTCGATTCGTAAAAATGCCATGGCATCGGTAGAAACGTCGTTAAAATTACATAGAATTTAGAATGAATAAGCTGTATTTGTGTTTTCTTTTATTTTGGTGTGTTACATCAAAAGGCCAGGTGTCTTTTCCGGGAATAGACGTACAGCATTACAATTTCTCAATAAGGCTCAATGATCAAAATGACACCATTAAGGGCGATGCAACCATTCAGGTTAAATTTTTGAAAGATGTAAAAACCCTTCAATTAAACCTGGTTAAACCCAATGGCAGTGGCAAGGGCATGCTGGTGTCGGCGGTGAAAGAGGACGGCAGAAATCTTTCGTTTTCTCAGGATACCGATCTTTTGAAAATAAATATTAAAGCGTCAGCAAATAGCATACACAGTTTTACCATCATTTATAAGGGCGTTCCTGCTGATGGGCTTATCATTTCAACAAATAAATTTGGGCACCGCACGTTCTTCGGTGATAACTGGCCAAACCGTGCACACAATTGGTTGCCATGTGCCGATTACCCTGGCGATAAGGCAACGGTTGATTTTATAGTTTTTGCACCTGATCATTACCAGGTAGTTTCCAATGGACTGAAAGTGGAGGAGGCTTCGCAGCCAAATCATGTGAAACGGACACACTGGAAAGAAACCGCGAAGCTTTCGACAAAGCTGATGGTAATTGGCGTTGCCGACTTTGCAATTGATCATACCGGAGATGTGGGTAATATTCCGGTTTACACTTACGTATTCCCTGAAAATAAGGATGTGGGTTTTAAAAGCTACGCGGTGGCCAAAGAGATTTTGCCTTTCTACATCAAAAAAGTCGGACCATTTGCTTATGAAAAGCTGGCTAATGTGCAATCGAAAACAAAGTTTGGCGGAATGGAGAATGCCAGCGCAATTTTCTATTTTGAGAATTCAGTTACCACAAAAGACATTGAATCGCTGATGGCGCACGAAATTGCCCACCAGTGGTTCGGCGATGCCGCCAGTGAAACAAACTTCAGCAATGTATGGCTTAGCGAAGGTTTTGCCACCTTTATGACCAACGTTTACCTCGAAAACAAGTACGGGATCGATACCTTAAAAAAGAGCCTCGCTCATGACAGGGTAGGTGTCTTTAAATTCGAGAAAAGAAGGTTTACCCCAATAGTCGACACTTCAGAAAAAACGGACTTTCTGCAATTGTTAAATTTTAACAGCTACCAGAAAGGCGGCTGGGTATTGCATATGCTTCGCAGAAAATTAGGTGATAGTCTGTTTTGGAAAGGCATCCGTCGCTATTATGCAAAATATAATGGGGGCAACGCCAGCACAGAAAACCTATGCCAGGTAATGGAAAACGCCGCCGGACAAGATTTAGAACCATTTTTTAGACAATGGGTGTATACGCCTGGCCATCCACAACTAAATATCACCTGGAAGTATCATGCGACTAAACAAGCTGTGGAGTTAACTATCACACAAACCCAAAATACGTTATTTGATTTCCGGTTGGAGGTTTCAATCGATCATCAGCTGCATACTATTCCCATTAAAGATAAAAGCACCACTATCCTACTTCCAGCCGGGACAAAGCCTTCGACAGTAGTAATTGATCCTGATGTTAACCTGCTTGCCAGTTTTGAGGTTGTGGAAAGCAATTAAATTATATAACTTACGCTGTAAATAACTTTATCACAGTGTTAGTTAAAACTTTTGGCAGCGCAGTTTATGGCATCGAAGCAATCACCATCACCATTGAAGTCAATATTAGCGGCGGAGCCAAGCCGTTTTATCTGATAGTAGGATTGCCCGACAATGCCGTGCGCGAATCAATGCAGCGGGTTGAGGCTGCTTTGCAAACCAACAATTTTCGCATGCCGCGGCAGAAGATAATAGTGAATATGGCTCCCGCGGATATCCGGAAGGAAGGCTCGGCCTATGACCTTCCCATCGCTCTTGGCATACTTGCGGGGTCAGGTCAAATAGACAATGAAAACCTCGATAAATATATAATCATGGGTGAACTTTCCCTCGACGGAAGTTTACAACCCATAAAAGGGGCTTTACCTATCGCTATACAAGCCCGAAAAGAAGGTTTTAAAGGGTTTATCCTGCCAAAGCAAAACGCGCGCGAAGCAGCTATCGTAAATGATCTGGATGTATTCGGCGTTGAAAACATAAAAGAAGTGGCCGACTTTTTTAACGGCAATACCCAGCTGGAAGCCGAAGTTGTGAACACCCGCGAAGAATTTTATAAAAGCTTGACCAGTTACGACAGTGATTTTAGCGAAGTACGCGGACAGGAAAATATAAAACGTGCACTCGAGATTGCAGCCGCTGGTGGTCATAACGTGATTTTAATTGGTCCACCGGGTGCGGGTAAAACCATGTTGGCCCGCAGGCTGCCGTCTATTTTGCCCCCGTTGAGCTTATACGAATCGTTGGAGACCACTAAAATACATTCAGTAGCAGGAAAATTGGCTGCCGCCGATGCTCTGGTCACCGTTCGGCCGTTCCGTTCACCTCACCATACTATAAGTGATGTGGCGCTGGTGGGTGGTGGCAGTAATCCACAGCCTGGCGAAATTTCACTCGCGCACAATGGTGTTTTATTTTTAGATGAACTGCCGGAGTTTAAACGCAGCGCACTTGAAGTTATGCGCCAGCCGCTGGAAGAGCGGCGGGTAACTATATCGCGGGCAAAGTTTACGGTCGATTACCCGAGTTCGTTTATGCTGGTGGCGAGTATGAACCCTTGTCCTTGTGGTTATTTTAACCATCCCGAGAAGGAGTGCATTTGTCCGCCGGGAACGGTTCAAAAGTATCTGAGCAAAATTTCTGGCCCATTGCTCGACCGTATCGACCTACACGTAGAAGTTACCCCGGTAAACTTTACCGAGCTGGCTTCCGACCGTCTTGCCGAAAAAAGTGAGTTTATTCGCGAACGGGTAATTAAAGCCAGAGATATCCAGGCTGAACGTTTTGGCAATAAACCCGACCTGCATGCCAACGCCCAGATGAGCCCCCAAATGGTACGGGATATTTGCAAAATAAGCGTTGCGGGACAAAACCTGCTTAAAAAAGCCATGGAGAAACTCGGGTTGTCTGCCCGTGCGTATGACAGGATTTTGAAGGTATCCCGCACTATTGCCGACCTTGCGGGTTGTGAAGAAATACAATTGGAGCATTTGGCAGAGGCCATAAATTTCAGGAGTTTGGATAGAGAGGGATGGGCGGGGTAAGATATTTTGTCGGTAACTTTTTGAGACTGTTATGTCATTACGGGCGTTCACTGTTCACGTTCACAACGAACGTCGCACTTTCGTTAATTGCTCAATAATAACTATTTATGATTTTTGGTTCGTCGAAAATCACACTTTTTTACTGACAAAACATTGCCACCAAATAATTCAGGATATTTATTAATGCAATAAATTTCAGGAGTTTGGATAGAGAGGTGCGGGCGGGGCGAGATTAAAGACACATTCTTAAGGAATATTTGTTTAGGTAGGAGGCTGCCTATAGGAAGACGATCAAAAAGAAAAAATAGACCATGAAAAAAAAGACGGCTATAAAACTATTTGAAAGTAAACAAGTTCGAACCATCTGGAGCGAAGAAGAAGAGAAATGGTATTTCAGTATCGTAGATATTATAGAAATATTAACAGGTTCCGATAGGCCAAGAAAATATTGGTCTGATTTAAAAGCGAAACTAAAGAAGGAAGGAAGCGAACTGTCCGAAAAAATCGGACAGTTGAAAATGGAGTCCCCTGATGGCAAATTGCGCGAGACTGATGTAGCGGACACCGAACAACTTTTGCGATTAGTGCAAACAATACCGTCACCTAAAGCCGAACCATTTAAAATGTGGTTAGCTAAAGTAGGATACGAACGAATTGAGGAAACCGAAGATCCAGAACTCGGAATTGACAGATTAATGGAAACCTATCTTAAAAAAGGATATAGCACAGCCTGGATAAATCAACGCTTAAAAAGCATTGAAGTACGGAAAGACTTACTGAGGAATGGGAAAATCGTGGCGTTGAAAAGGGACAGGAGTTTCCCATTTTAACTGATGAGATAACCAAAGCCTGGGCGGGGTAGTGTTATGGAGACACAGTCTCGGATCTTAGTGGTCCGTAGTTTTTAAACTACGGATAGCAGGGTTTCGACACCTTTTTCGACACCTAAATAGGAACTGAAAATTTGGCAAAACGGAGTCATAAGTAATATTGTTGCCTCAACTTTAAATACCAAACAATTTTAGCAGCGTAATTGCGCTAACAAACCAAAATTATGTCCAGATTATTTTTCAATTACTATTTGGATACAATCAAATTTAACCTCATTTTCTGTTTAGCGTTCTACATAGTCTCTTCTTTTCTAAGACCTACATTAATAGAAATTTCAATTTTATTTGGAACTTGTGGTACTTTCTTATCCTTTGTAATTTATAAGTACTTCAACAACATTGAGTATTATTTCTACCTGAATAAGGGTATTAGTAAACTCTACCTAAAAAGAAATACTTTTTTAATAAATATAGTTATCTCCGTAATTGTAATAGCAATATCATGCACGACAAAATAGTTGCGGAAAACATTAGCATTGCCTTCGGTACAAGGGAGATTTTAAAATGTGTAAATCTAACTTGTTTTATAGGTGAAATATTGGCGATTTTAGGAAGAAATGGCACTGGTAAATCGACTTTATTCAATGTCATGTTTGGCACATTCAATTCCAAGAATAGTTTAATTTATTATAATGACCAACCAGTTAGCTGTGCCGAACTAAAGAGCATTATTGGTTTTCATACTCAACAAATCATGTTGCCTAAAAATTTATCGGTTAATAACCTGATAGAAATGTACATCGACCCTTCAAAACAAAACAACGTATTTTATGCTAAAGGCGTTCATGAACTGCAAGCTAAAAAGGTGGGCAAACTATCTTTAGGGCAACAACGGTATTTACAACTGCTTTTATTGTTAAACTTGAATCACAAGTTTCTTATTTTAGATGAACCTTTTTCTATGGTTGAGCCTTTGGTTCGAACATTTGTTAAAGAACTTATCCTTGAATATAAACAAAAAAAGGGCTTTATCATTACAGACCATTATTATTTAGATGTAATTGAGATTGCTAATAATGTTAAGCTGTTGAAAGATGGGAATTTAATTGATATTAACAGTTTTAACGACTTGCACGACCTTAATTACCTGTCTGCAAATGCAATTTTGTAATTATATTTAATGCTTTATCTACCCCGCTCCCGCGAGTTCGTAACTCGTGGTTGAGCATTGCTACAGTTTCAACTAGAGATTCACCGATTACCGCGCAAAACAAAGCCTTCTGCCATTGCGTTAGTAATGAATTATAATTAGTTCAACTAACAATGAAAAGAGAATATTTGGTTGCCGGTTTATTAGGAGCAGGCTTAGCTACAGCAGGAGCTGTATTTAACGTAATGTCAAGCGTTTCAATCCCCAAAGGGGCAAAAGCCGTCAAGCCATTTCGCAAAGATAAATACATTGGTAGCTGGTATGAGATAGCCCGATTGGACTTTAGGTTTGAAAAAGGACTAAGTCACGTCACTGCCGATTATTCTATAAAGGATGCAGATACCATTCGCGTAGATAATAAAGGCTATGATGCACAGAAGGGTAAATGGAAAGAAAGTATAGGCAAAGCTAAGTTTGTTGAAGATGACAACGTGGGACGATTAAAAGTATCATTCTTCGGTCCTTTTTATGCCGGCTACAATGTGATAGCTATCGACGATCAATACCGCTATGCACTGGTAGCGGGTAATAGCCTGAAATACCTCTGGATCTTATCACGTGAAAAAACGCTGCCCGACGCAGTCAAAAACGATTATCTAGCCAAAGCAGAAGCGATTGGATACGACACCAGCAAGCTGATCTGGACCAAACAAGATTAGCGGGTGTCTTCGGTCTCACTCCGGGCAGGTTTCTCACCAATGTCAGTCAGTTATGCGTGGAGCTTTTTGTCAGGTTTAATTTTATTTACCTTTTGGTTAATAACGCGCAAAATATATAAATTAGGGCAAGTTTACCAAGCTTAATAACCAGCTGAATATGGAGAAACAGGACGATGGTCCATTTTTCCAGGCAAGAAAATTCCACCTCTGAGAAAGCCTATATGAACACAACAAGCGGACTTACCAATAGCCCTGTAGCAACGATTGGACTTAATTCGTCCTGTGTAATTGCCTATATTAATAATATGGCTGAATCGGAATTCGGTTTCGATCCTAAATCAACAATTGGTACTTCGTTATTTAATTTTTTTATTGACGAATCGCCAGACAAAGCCGCTGAAGAATATTTGCTGAAGAACCAGCCGATCAAGGATAAGGAATTTAAATTATTAGCACATGGTGGATCACGATGGGTCTTAGTCAGCTCTTGTCTTTCACCTGAACATGATCAGGATATTACGGCATATCTATTTATACGCGATATCACCAAATACAGAAAGCGCGAAGATCTTTTTTCATATTTGAATCAGGCGGGTGCTTCGCTGGCTAAAACGCGCGATACTTCCACCGCGCTGGCTCAGATCGCACAATTTATTGTTCCATCTTTTGCTAACTGGTTTACCGTTGATAAAATAAAAGATAACGCACTCGAACTCCTTGTACTGAAACATGAGGACCCTGTTAAAATAGAATGGGCGTACCAATACCGGAAAAATTACCCCACTGATTTAAACGGTAATGCCGGTGCCGGGTATGTTGTAAAAACCGGAAAGCCAGGATTTGTGCCGGTGGTGACAGAACAAATGATAGACCTTACGGTTCCCGACCCCGTGCAACGGGAAGAAGTGAAAAAGATTGGTTTGCACTCCGTAATCATAGCGCCAATGTGGACGGACGACAAAATTACCGGTATGGTGAATTTTATATCGTCCAGGCCCGACCGTCATTTTGATGAGGAAGACCTCGAATTTGCCCTCAACTTTGCGAATTTGATCAGCCTGGCGCTTGAAAATACGAGGCTGAATGAAGATGCTTCACACGAAATAGCTTTAAGAAAAGAGGGCGAAGAACGATTTAAATTTCTACTGGACGCAATACCGCATAAAATGTGGACCTCCGCTCCGGACGGACATGCCACCTTTTATAATAGGCAATGGCATGAGTATACGGGAGTGCAGGGGTTTGAAAACCTGAGAGAGAGAATATGGGGCCTTATACACCCGGATGATTTAGCCGATACAAGCAGTGTATGGTCGCAGGCCATAAAAAATGGAGAGGACACCCAGATGGAGCAGCGGCTTCAACAATTTGACGGGAAATACCGCTGGCACCTTAGTCGGTTCAAGGCATATAAAAATGACTTGAACCAAACAACCCTTTGGGTTGGTACCAGCACCGATATTCACAACCAAAAAAACTATGAACTAGAGCTGGCCGCAGCAAACGAAGAGATAGCAGCTACTAATGAGGAACTATCAGCAGCTAATGAGGAGTTGGCGGCGGCAATTGAAGAGCAACTGGCAACCAATGAAGAGCTGCTCGAGGTCCAGGAGGATCTTCAACATACTATCCGAGACCTGGAAACCAGCGAGCATCGCTTTCAGATTTTTTTGGACACCATTCCTCAAATCGCATGGTCCAGTACTACCGGTGGTGACGTTGAGTACTACAACCAGCGCTGGTACGAATACACCGGCCTGAGTTTTGCTGAAACGAAGAATTGGGGATGGAAACAAGTGATACACCCGGACGACATTTCGTACAATATAGAACGCCTTACCGAGATTACTCAAAGCGAGAAGCCCGGCGAGTTTGAAATAAGGGAGAAAGGAATTGATGGAATATACCGCTGGCACCTGGTGCGGATGTCACCATTATTTGGAACCGGCGGCCAGCTGGAAAAATGGATAGGAACCGCCACGGATATTGACGACCTAAAGAAACTTCAACAACAGAAAGACGATTTTATCAGCATCGCAAGTCATGAATTAAAAACACCTTTGACCACACTTAGCACCAGCATTCAATTACTGTATAAAATGAAGGGCCAGGTATCGCTTGAAAAATTTCCGGTGCTCATAGAAATGGCGCATCGCAGTATGCATAAAATGACTACGCTGGTGGACGGCCTGCTTAACGTAAACCGGATTAAAGAGAGCCAACTACCGCTTCAAAAACAATGGTTTGTGCTTTCGGAACTAGTTAACGCCTGCTGTAATCACATCACCATGACCGGCCGGCATAGCGTTGTTATTTCCGGAGACAAGACAATAAAGGTTTATGCCGACGAGGCGGCTATAGATCAGGTGATCGTAAACCTGGTAAACAATGCGATTAAATATGCACCCGCATCAAAGGAAATAGGTATCATCATTGAAGATAAAATTGATCACATAAAATTATCGGTAAAAGATACAGGTGAGGGAATACCTTCTGAAGAAATCCCGTTCTTATTCAACCGCTATTACCAGACGGGAAAACAGAATTATAAAAATCCGGGTCTGGGACTTGGGTTGTATATCGGCTCCGAGATCATTAAACGACACGGCGGGAAAATGGGCGTTGAGAGCGTACTTGGCAGAGGCAGCACTTTTTGGTTTACGCTGCCAGCTACACAATAATGAATTGACAACTTTAAAAATGAAAGAAAAATACCCATTATTGCCGAAATTGAGAATAAGCCCTGGGGGATACGCGAATTCAGCATTTACGACATTAACGGGTATTTGATCAGAATATCTGAAGGTATTTCTTCAGAATGATGATCGAAAGTTTTTCAAGTCCAAAACTGGCTGCACTTATTTGACCCAGGAAACATTGCCGGTGTTTCCTCTAACTACTGCGTAAAGCATCACAACGACTAAAGCGATATGGTAATATCCAAATATTGCGGGAACTCCCTGGCTTAAACATAAAACGAAAACAGCTCCTATCACATTAATAACAAGAACCGCCAAACCTATTTTAGAGGCCAGCAAGGTTGCAACTGCATTATCCTTTCCGTAAATCTTCCCATCAGGAAACATGATTATAAATTGGACCACGTATAAAAAAACTACCAGCAGGTGAACAGCCCCTTTGTCGGCGTTGTATCCCATGCTTTCGCCGATGATAGGCAGAATGCTGAAAAAACAAAAGCCGGACATAAAGAGCCGTCTGTCTAATTTTGCTGCACCGTAAATTGATAAAAGAATAAGGGCTCCGCCCACGATCTCGAAGATCAGTTGCATTGTTGGGTTCATGATAATTTAGTAATTAGGTTTACAATTGGTTTGTTATATAAATGTAAAACTAATTTCCAATAAATCAAATAGTTAGATCAAGTAAATGTTTGCCGAAATTGCGCCTTGCACAATTCCTTGGTGGGCTACAACGCTATTAAGTAAGGAAAGACAGACTCCATCGGAGTCAAATATTGGTAGAAATATTGGTAGAAAAATAAGCAAATAAGCATACCGTGCCATTAGGTACGGAACACCGCGTTTAATTGCATTGCGTTTGTGGCGTACCTAAGGCACGCAAAAAACGTAGATCTTTATTTTTCTACAAATGTTTTGCGCCGATGGCGCATTGAGTATCAGGATGGTCTTTTTAGTTAATAACATCGCGGAAGGGTCTCGTCGGCATGTTGTCCGCGCCGAATATACCGGCTATAAATAAACGAAGTTTAATGCTAAAACAAGTCATAATTAAAAGCGATTAATTAATTTTAAGGAGTCGAAAACCTATAGTTATTAAATCATGCCTGATACATTACCACCGACCCCCTTATTCCATTACAGTTCGCTTGCCGGATTAAAAGAAATATTGGATAACCAATCATTGTGGCTCACGTCGCTCGATCAGCAAACGGACCTCAATACTGCCCTGCTTTTTATAAAGAGCGTAATCACAACAAATTATCCGGGCGTTTCACTGGATCTTTTTACGATGGATAGGATTAACCAACTGCCGGTGTATTCTTTCTCCTTAACCACGAAAAAAGACCTGCCAAGCCAATGGCAGAAATATAATCCTCAAAATGCATATTCCTATTCTTTTGATTCTGGGCAATTGTCGGCCCTTGCAAACAATACTGGCCTCGCTCTTTTGAAATGTATATATGATGATCGCGAAAAAGCGGATTTTACCACGAATTCCATTGTTAAAATTTCGCCCGACGATTATGCCCAGAGTGTACAACAGGATGATCCTACTTGTCCGCTTGATCCGAGGCACCCGATGTTTATAAAACAAATTAAATTGATCAACAGAAACATTTTAAACAGCATAGGAACTTTAAAAGATGCAGCGTTGCAGCAGGAGCAGGAATACCGGATTGCAGCTACTTACACGTGGTCCGAAATATTAGGCGGCCCCGGGGATACAGATCCTGAACCGCTGCCGCTTGAAGTCAAGTCCGCTGTAAGCAATGGAGTTAGCTTTAACTATTTGGAAGCGCCATTAATAACCGGTGTATTTACTGCCGTCAATATTTCGGAAGTTGTAATTGGTCCAAGTGCAGATATTAACCAATCGAAACTGGATTGTGAAAATGTGCTTGCCGAACAGTGTAATCCAAATGTTGTTATAAGCGAATCGAGTGTTCCATTTGCTTCGTAAAGAAATGAAGGTAAACCCTTAATCCGGCAACGCAAAACAAACATAAGTATCGCCCGATTTACTGCCAATTTTGCCACCGCCGCAAGCGATAACTACATATTGTTTTCCATCGACCGAATAAACGGCAGGCGTGGCATAACCTGCGGCTGGTAATTTTGCTTCCCAAACCTGTTTGCCTGTATGTTTATCAAATGCCCTTATTTTTTCATCCTGCGTGGCCGCTACGAATACCAAGCCACCTTTTGTTACCACAGGGCCGCCATATAGCTGTGTTCCGGTAATTGGAATTCCTTTTTTTGTTAATTCGGGAAACTCACCCAGCGGAACTTTCCATAATAATTTTCCGGTATTCAGATTAACCGCATCGAGCGTGCCCCATGGCGGTTTAATGCCAGGATAGCCGTTGGTATCTAAAAAACGGTTATAGCCGGTCATTGTGTACGGAACCTGGCTTGCTGCTATTTTAGCTGCTGACACAGGTTCTTTTGCCATTTGCCTGTCTGCGGCAGCATTTTCAGGTAGTTTTAAAACAAACGCAAGCAAGGCCTTCTTTTCATCAGCCGGTATCTGTTTAAAGGATGGCATCATGTTTCGGCCACTTTCAATCAATTTGCTTACCTGCTGCTCGTTATATTTTTTATTAACGTTCACCAACGAAGGGAAAGCCGGCGGGTTGCCTTTTAACTCCGGCCCATGGCATGATATGCAATATTTGTTATAAATAGCATGCCCGAGACCTTTCAACGTATGATCGCCGGTGGTTTTTGGCACATCTATCATCACCTGCGCCCATGGCAGCTCGCTATTATCGATATACATGATTTTTGATTCAGGATCAACCGCAGCACCACCCCATTCGCCACCGCCGTCAAATCCCGGGAAAATCCAGTCGCCGTCTTTACTTGGCGGAGTAAACATGGCGTTGTATTTCACCTTTTTGTACTTTTCCATCATTACCTTGTGGGTTTCCGGATTAATGTCTGTCACGTCTTCCGGTCCGAAATGCTGCCTTGCAAAAGCGTCGGGTAACGTTGGTATAGGTTGTGTAGGCCATGGTTCTTCGCCGGGCAGTGCATTATTGGTAGGCACAGGGCTTTCTTCAATCGGGAATATAGGTTTTCCATTGGTACGATCGAACATAAATATAAACCCAGCTTTGGTTATCTGCGCCACTGCGTCAATGGTTTTTCCGTCGTGCTGTATAGTTACCAGGTTAGGGTTGGCAGGCAGGTCGCGGTCCCAGAGGTCGTGATGCACGAATTGGTAGTGCCATAAATATTTCCCGGTCGCGGCATCCAATGCCACCAGACTGTTCGCATACAAATTCGTTCCTTTACGATTACCGCCATAAAAATCACCCCCAACCGAGCCGGTAGGAACATAAACTACGCCGCGTTTTTCATCCAAAGAAAAGCCGCTCCAGTTGTTTGCAGCGCCCAGATGCTTCCAGGCGTTACCATCGGGCCATGTTTCATATCCTTTTTCGCCGGGTTCGGGTATGGTATGAAATACCCATTTAAGCTTTCCAGTGCGAACGTCATAGGCGCGGACATGCCCGGGAGCGGCATCTTCCGACTCTGCAACGCGCGCACCGATAATTAAGAGTTCCTTATAAATAATACCGGGCGTTGTGCCCGCAACAAAGGACAATACCTTTCTTCCGAGGTCTTGCATAAGATCAATATAGCCGCCGTTTCCGAAATCTTTTATATCAGTCCCGGTTACTGCATCGATTGCGTATGTTTTTGATCCGACAGAGTAAAAAATACGTTTGTTTTCGCCGTTTTCATCCTGCCAGTATACCACGCCGCGGCATATCTTGTAAAAAGCCATGGGATCGTTCTTTTTGGAGGTATCGGCCGAGGCCGGATCAAATACCCACTTTTGTGCACCAGTTGCCGCATCCAATGCAAACAATTTTAATTTAGGACTGGTGGCATAAAGAATCCCATCCACCATTATCGGATTACACTGGTTTTGACTACGGTTGCCGGTATCCTTGTCGTTTGAGCTGTAAGTCCAGGCTACTTTAAGCTTATTAACGTTTTGCAGAGTTATCTGCTCATTTGAAGAGTACCTGTTACCTTCCTTAGTACCAGCGTAAGCCGACCAGCCATCGGTACCGGTCCCGGAAGATTTTTTTTTGCAAGATATAAGAACGAACGGTAGCAGCAAAAGAAGCAGGTATTTTTTCATAAGATGGAATTGGTTTAATCGGTATTACCCGTTAAAGCTAATTACTTTATGTTAAAAACAAAAAATGGGATGAACTTTCATTTAATGGGCAAGACGATCAGGCTGCAATTAAGCCAACAGCGCAGGGAACGAGAAGCGGAACCGTTATTCCTGAAATGAAGATGAGTTTAAGGGTGACCCGATAAATATTTAAGTAAAGCCTCAATTCAATTTGGCGGCTATCCGTTCGCCGATTTCTTTTACCAGGGCCAAATCATTCAACTCGCCTTTGGCAACAAACCAGTTGTGAAAGTCATTTCTGAATTTAATTTGAGCAAAACGGTCGTCATCGATAAGAACACCGTAGTAGCCTTTTTTAACATAAACGGTCACAAAAACTACTTTTCCTTCAAATATAGTCGGGAAACTAAAGTTTAGCGGGTTTCGTAATTCTTTATCTACTCGGTTACTCATAATGAATCTGTTACGGGTTTTTACGTATACGGAATAATAAAGGTTTAAATTATTTCGCGTCGGGCAAGTAAATTGTTAAATTGCTAATTATTATTTACTTACAGCCGATAATTACAACATGGGAATTAAATTCATTGATCATATTGTCATAATAGTGAAAACTATGCCGGAGACTAAGAAGTTCTATGACAGTTTCCTGGGACAACCCAATTTTCAGTCTGAGGAAAGATTGATTTATAATATTGGAGACACCAAGGTTTTCTTTGTTTTACCCAAAAAAGGCGTTTATGAAAAAACAGATAAGGACAAAAGCGGCCTAAATCATATTGCCTTCGGTGTGCGAAGCGTGAAAGAACTTGAATTATTTGAACAAAAGCTCGACGAAGCGGCTATACATTACAACGTAAAGACAGACGAGCAGGGCCATAAGAAATATATTTGGCTCGATGACCCAAATGATACCCGGGTTGAGATATTTTGCCGTCCGTTGGAATAAAAAGAGATCGATTCCTTAACTATCGGGGATGAAATATTAATAAAGTTTGGCCTCAATTCTTTCGCCGATCTCCTTTATCAGGTCCGGGTCGTGAAGGTCGCCCTCCGAAACAAACCAGTAACGAAAGTCGCTTTCAAATTCGACCTGCGCCGCGTAATCATTATCTATATATACCTTATAACGGCCATCGCCACCATGAATGGTTACGATAACACCTATTCCGCGAAAGATGGTTGGAAAACTAAAGGCGGATAGGTCGTGTAATTGTTCAGCTACTTGATTCCTCATAACAAATATGTTACTGGTTTTACGTAAGCCAAACGATAAAGGTTGGGCCGCTAAGCGGCAAAAAAAATGCCGAAAACTTAGCCCGCCAATTGGTATTGAGCTTGTATTTTGCTGCCGATTGTGTTTACCAGGCTGGGAGCAGGATAATGACTATCAACAACGAACCAGGTGTGTCTTGCGTCTCCTAACTTGATGTGACCGATGGTTTTATCGTCGTGCAAAACGGTATACCTGTCGTCATCGGCCACAACCTTTAATGTCATTTCGTTGCCTTTATACGAAGTATTAAAATTAAAGCTGATTTCTTTTTTATTCTTAGTAGTGGATGATGAATTCATATTGATGTTTATTGTGCGTTTTCGCAAACACATTAACAAACATCTAACCAAATTCCAGCTTCACAACCTAAAGCTCTATGGAACCGATTTTTTTACTCGGGCAATGGTTTAACCATAATATTTTTGAAATAAGTGAGGCTGTTTGGGTCGTGCCCTTGCAGCGCAAACGTGCCGCTTGAAAGAACACGCTGTTCATCGCCTTTTTTGCGTTGTACCGGAACCGGTTCCGTATAATCAAGCACAATCTTATCATTTATTTTAACAACAACCCGCTTCCCCTGAACAGAAATAAACATAGTAAACCATTCATTATCTTTTACATATACTTCCTTAATGTTAACTATGTTGTATAAACTACCTGTCCTTATCCAGTCGGTGTGGGAGTTGTTTACCTGCACCTCATAACCCTTGGCAGGCCAGCCGCCTTCCTGGTAGCCGGTATGAATGTAAATGCCGGAATTGGAACCTTTGTGGGTCATTACATCAGCTTTAAATTCAAAGTTTTTAAAATTGTGATTTTGCACGGGCCCATCATAAAACAGATGCGCAGTTTTCCCGTGTACCACAATGATCCCGTTTTCTGTGGAAAATGTTTCCGCATTTTCACCAACTTTCCAACCATCAAGTGATTTTCCATCGAACAGGGATATCCATCCGTTTGATGCTCCATGTTTTGAGGCGGAACATGAAAACAGGCAAAAAGCGATAAAACAGCCGTAAATAATTTTTTTCATATGGGTTTTGCATATCAGCTTTAAAGCTAATAATTATTTGAGGAACTATTTATCAGCTGCGAATTGTCATCTAAAAAATACACTTACTGTTCTTAAGCTTGCAAAGATGTTGAAGCAGTTTAAATTGGCTGAAATCTGGAAAAAGGCATAGCATCCTATCGGAAACATAACCTGGTATAAACAAAAAGGAACGCCCATCGGACGCTCCTTTTATATCTTCAATTTTAGGATAACCAGGAAACTAAAATAGAGTTATTTGGCTGAGTATAGTACATACTTATCACTTAGCATTGACAAGTTAAATCCTTTATAACCGGGGAACGATTTCATTATCATTTTTTCTTTAGGGCCGGCATAAGTTTCGGGCAATACGATAAATAGTGACCCTGCGTGGCCATCGTACCGATAATCATCCACTTCTATTTTTAGATCATCGCCAATTGTGGGCAGGGTGATAACGCGATTGTTTTTTATTTCAAGGCCCAAGTCAATGCTGACGAATACAAAGGTTGCATTCCTGTTTTCTTTGTCGAGGGCCATTATATGATTCAGCGAAGGTTGATCAATGAAGGGTTGTGAAATGCCGCTTATTCCTTTTGCGTTTATATTTTTATTTATCTTAAATCCTTTTGTTAGGTAACTGAAACTAATACATGCAATGGCAAGGAACAGTGCCCCAAAAGTCAATTGATAAAGAGATTTAAGCCTGCTTATTAAATAGATAACTCCCGGCGCAATCAGCAAGCCTATTATCCGGAAGTGTCTTGCTTCATACGATATTGAAAGCTGCCTCAAAAATGCAAATCCAAAAAACAACAAAGCCACAGCGTAAAAAACAAATAAAACTAATCCATAATTCTTATTTGGTATAGAGCGGATGAGGCGTATCATTAATAACAAGCTCGCTACGGCCAGTATAATTACTATAACAATACTCCAAGTAGGATTGAATATTGGTGGTCCGTTGTGAAACATTAAACCATTGACCAAATCGTCAAAAGAAAAGCCTGACAGAATAGGGGACGCTAACGGAAATGTAAAAGTTTCGGCGGTCAACTTTAACCCGCTTGAAGCGGAGGCCGGATTTTCTCCCTTCGATAAAAAGAATAAATATATACACGCCAGTGATATGCCCGCAGGAATAGCAATCCATAGTCCTTTCTTTACCCATCCCAAAATGCCGGAACTTGCAGAAGATAATCTAACCCATAGATAGCATAAGCCGGCAGCATAAATCCATAAAAAGGATGATTTTAAAAAGAAACCTATCCAGCCGCAAAAAAGCACAAATAATACAAGTTTCAGCCCGGGCTTTTGAAGGGCGGTACAGCCATATAAAAACCACCCCTCAAAAGCGAAGAGTAATGTTTCCCCGCCGTTATAAAAAACATACGGGGCCACAAATGCTTGCTGACAAATTATAAATACAATGCCAACGGCTGAAATGAGCGGAGTGAAACCTATCTTTTTGAAAAACGCGTAAAAGCCCGCCAAACCAAATAGTTGCGCTACGGTAATAGTTATGGCTATTGCCCGACCGGTATTAACACCGGCAATTAATTTAAAAAACCATGGTATAACATATTGGCCTGGGGACCACCAGGTTAAAAATTCGCTATAATTCTGCGAAATATTGCCCTGATCGGGGCTTGTAAAAACGTTAAAACTCCCACCATGCTCCATACATCGTAACACCTGGAAACCCATTCCCGGATCGGGAAAAACTGCCGGCGGGATGTAAAATAGTATCACGCCCAATATGAGCACCGCTATGCCCGTTATTGAAAGAAGAACTTTATAAAGGTTTTTATTATTTGAGTCCATGTAAGATGGGTTATTCTATTGTTCTTGAACGTATTTTCACTGCCGGGTTCCCCTGGTAAATTGAATGGGCTTCTAAATTTTTTGTTGCGACTGATCCACTGGCTAATACTGCATGAGAACCGGCAATTACGCCTGCATTTACCACTGCAAATGCCCCAATCCACACACCGTCCTGTAATATTATTTCTTTTGTAATTAAATCAAAAGATGATTTTTTATAATTATGATTTCCGGTGAGTAAAACGGCACCCTGTGATATACATACGTTATTACCAATAGTAATCGGCACCAGGCAGTCGATCCAGGTATTCTCGCCAATCCACACCTCATTGCCGATAGTAAGCCACCAGGGGTATTTGATGTTTACACACGGTTTAATTTCGACTTGGTTGCCAATTTTTGCCCCAAATAATCGGAGTATCCAGTTTTTTGGGGCATAAAATGGGAACAAGCTGGATTTGAAAACCAATGCATTAACGTAATACCATAACACTCTTTTTAAAGCATTTCCGCCGGGGTGATATGGAAAGTTATTATAAGTGAACAGGTCGGTTTGTTTCATAGTCAGTTTTATCATCTGCATTTCTGACCCAAAAGTAAAGGCTTAAGGCAATGATCAGGTACATTATGATATTAAAAATAGTGTGATGATCAAGCAACAGACCATTGTTCTTCTTCCAAAATAGTGCAAGTAACACAAAGCGGATGGTATTTAATATCTCGATAGCTAAAATCCCGCCGATTAAAAAAATGATTTTCGATTTAAGCTTTTGCGGATAGGATAAAACAAATGCAGCAAAAAAACTGATAATACCCAGGCCGAGACAGGAATAAACCACCCTGACAATACCATGGCCCGCGACTAAAAGATTAAATTCATCAGTTATGGCGCCATAACCGAGAAAATGAAGTATCAGTACACTGCCGCTCAATAATATTTTACGCAGCCAGCTGATGTAATTAAAATGAGTCGCCACGAATGCGCTATAATGGTTACTGCCAGGGGTAGTAAGGCTGAAAAAGAATGTATTAAAATAGTAAAAAACCGGGAAGAGTACTATAAACGAAAATATGAATCTCAAAAGTTCATTTTTGTTGGCGACCTTGGCGGTATATTGTTTTTGGCCTTGAATAATTTCGTCAATTTTCACATCAACAATTAACCTGAACCAGAACCCCTGTAAGAAATGAAATATTACGCCCGTGCGGCCGTCCAGAATCCCCAGCTGGAAAAACATCCGGTAAAGAAAATAGATCATCGGCCTAACATATCGCGGTAACCGCCACCACAATTGCTTTAACCAGGCGGTGCGTTCATCCGGTGAACCCCAAAAGTGAGGTTTAACGGTTTGCGATCGTATTTGATTAATACGTTCAACTTCTTCATGTGCGAGAAGGTCACTGTATCGGTTGTGCTTATTTATCCAAAAAGATATATTGTTTTCCTTTAAGTTTTCTTCTAAAATATATCCGTCTTTCCATATCAACGTTTCTCCCGGCACAATGAAGCGATGGTCCATATTTTCATTCAGATCCGAATAACCAACGCCATATCGAATCATTTTTAGCAGGTAAAAAGGATAATAGCCTCCGTGTTTTATCCATTTTCCCTTGAAAAAATTTTTACGGTTAAAGTATATTCCATGGACATGCTGGTAATCCTCGTCACGAAAATTAACCAGGTGTTTCAACAATTCAGGAGTTACGATATGATCCGCGTCTAAACAAACTACCCACGGAGTTTGAATATTAAAATTCTTAAGGGCGTAATCCCATTGTTTTGGATGATTTTCAAACGGATGTTGTAAAATCGTCGCGCCAAATTTCTCGCCTCTTGCTAAAGTATCATCAGTACTGCCTGAGTCCAATATAAAGGTAGGAGCATCTAAGGAACGCACAGATTCCAGTATTCTTGGAAGATGTATTTCTTCATTGTAAGTAAGTACAATAAATGAAAACTGACTGTTCAAGACAATTTAGCTTTGATGATCATAGATTTCCACAAATATGGAACTCTGCCACAACCTTTAAAAGTAACTACAGTAAATCCAGCCTTAATCAGTATTTGGCTCAAAGTTGCTTTCGACCAAAATTTTATATGGCCACCGTGCCACATGGGGCTAAAATGGCCGTCCCACTTGTTAAAAACACTCAGGAAAAGGTTTTTTACGTAGCCATGGTATGGCGTTGATACGATAATTTCACCCTTGCCATTTAACGTTTGTTTGCAAAAATCAATAAAGCCCTGCGGATCATATAAGTGCTCTATTACTTCCGTTGAAATGATGGTATCGAAATTCAAGCTTTGCAGTTCAACTGGCAATTTTCCGGTTGAAAGGTCCTGTAAGAAAAATCTATCGGGGTTAACCTCACGCGCGATCGTTATGCCGTCTACAGAGGCATCTGTCCCGAATGCATTATACCCTTTTGATAGCAGGTAGTTTACCAGGTGGCCATTTCCGCAGCCTAAATCCAGGATACAGCGGTTTTTATTTGCATCAAGCAGTGATAACAATCCGGCTTGTAAATAATTAAAAGTGTGGCTGGGTTCGTCGCTCGGAAAACCATAATCTTTATATGCTGTCATAGGGTAATTTAATTTAAAAGCAGCTTAAATCGCCGATTTATAAAAATCATATTTTTTTCAAAATGTGTGTCGATATCAATATCTTTTGTATCACCAGCATACTGATATAGCTCCAAAAAACCGAATTGATAAGAAATTCTAAGCTGAGGCCTCTCCAAAAAATTTGAAACAGGCCACTAAAAATTAGTGCTGTTCCTAAGGTGTATCCTCCGAAAAGTTGTTCAGCTTTTAGAGAAATTAATTGTGCGATAGCTCCGTATAGAAATAATCCAATAAAAATACCTAAGACCCCCCCTGATAGGTATGCGTCAACAATATAAGCCGGCTTGGCCGAAACAGTTGAACTCCTGCCGGTTATTCCTGCATTATAAACACGTTCCATTACCAACTCTTCTGTTATAGGTTTGCCCGGCCAGAATATTCTCGGGACAATAACTACAGCCGATTGTTTTAATAACTGGAGTCCGTAAAAATCAATGTATTGTGGAGTAGACTGCACATAGATTGTAAACATACTTACTTCACTTAACCGGTAAACTAAAAACCCCCAAGTGGTATTATCACCCGCTTGTTCACTGTCAAGTGTTTCATTAAGGGCAATCTTGTAAGCATCCTCAGCATTCTCGTTACCTGACCAGGCATTTTGCCGAAATGCTTGATTGTAAGCGGGAAGAAACATAAAAAGCACCAACAATACTGGGATAAAGGTTAAAAAAACAAGCTTCTTATAAGTAGGGAACAAAAATATACCTAAAATTAAAACGCTAAGAATTATAGGTTCTTTAAAGCCAGAAATAAGCGCCTGGTAAAAATTAGATAAATAAAGCAATACGCAAAAAAAAGTATTCCATATTTTTTTTAACGGTATTGCAAAAGCAAGGGCGAGCGTACCTGCCATGAAGCTTAAGGTGCTGAATTGGAAATAAAACTGGTTTAAACCAGGTATTCGCAAAAACGCCACAGATAAAGGCAACGTGATAAACGCCGTTACAAATAATAAGTTTGCAATTTTTTCCTTCTCAACATAATATTTGTGTTTAACAGGATATTTCATAAATATGGTAATACCAGTTACAAATGCGGCATGGCCTAGCGCATAATAGCGTTGACAAAGGGCAGTTAAAACGATTTCCGGTCGGTCAGTTACAAAATATCTGCTATCTATTCTATTAAAATCATCATAACCTAAAAGACTCAGGAAATAAAAAATTGAGCTAACCGCCATGTAACCAGCAAATATTATCTGCACTAAAAATATCGGGCGCATTAGCTGTTCGGCGATGGGTAGATCTTTCGGCAATGCCCTTACCCAACCAGTCAAACTCAGAAACAAAATGAGCAACGACCCAGTCCAGGCAATCCAATAAGAAAGAATTGGATCTGATTGAAATAAAAGTGACAATATCCAGGGAAGGTAAAGCACCAAATACCGCTCAATGGGCCGTTTCTTATTCATTGTTAGTTAATAGTTCAATTGCTATAACCTGGTTTTCAAGGCTCCAGTCTTTAATCATTTCTTGCGAATTTCGGCCGATCTCTTCCAATTCATTTTTACTATTATCTAATAACCGGTTCAGTTTAATGATTAAGTCGGGCAAATCTCCACTTTTAAATATAAAACCATTACGATCCGATTTAATAAGATCAACCGCAGCCCCGACTTTATCAGACGATAAAATTGCGTTGCCGCACGCCATTGCTTCGTTGATCGCTAAACCCCAGGTTTCATTCGGACCTTTTGACGGGATGCAGAAAATGTCACATGCCTGGTAAACAACCGGCATTTGAGATTGATTTTGAAAAGGCAAAAAGTGAATATTCGAATGTTCCTGGGCTTTTAATTTCAATTGCGTCTCGAGCGAACCATTGCCGACAAAAAGTAAATGGGCGTTAGGTCTCTTCATGGCAAGAAATGCATCGAGCAACAATACCGGTGCTTTTTTTTCTTCAAATTTCCCTGTAAACAAAACTACCACCCCATCTTCATCAATGCCCAACCTGTGTCTTAATTCGTTGGCTTCCAGTTTCCGATCGGCGCCAAATCTATCATTATCAATGGCATGCGGTGCAAAACGTAGTTGATTTTCTTTTAATCCGTGTTTTTTAAAATATGCTTTGCTATTAGTGCCAACGTACAATGCATAATCAACATAGCTATAAATCCGATTTAAATAGGCATACCTCAGCAGGGTCTTTACTCCTTTTTTTTCATCCAGTAAAGTGGAATCGCCTCTAAATAAAACCGGTATTTTGTTTTTAAAATAACGCATGGTTTTTAGGTGGCCTCGAAACCCCCAACCGTAAATCAGAATAGCATCTGGCTGCCATTCAGCAATTTGACTGCCTATTTCCGGATTGTTAATCCCATTAAAATGATGTGTGCCAGGGTCTTTAGCAGTGTTTTTTACCCATTCATAAGGATATCCTTCGAGCAGAGGAATATCCCATTCAATTTTTTTATTAAAACCAGGGTCAAATTTTTTTATTGATGTTTCGCCCCATGTATAGAAAACCTTAACAGCTATCCGTTTCCTTTGATGCAATAATTGAAAAACCGGTGCGTAGTATTGTATTGGATGTGTGGTTACAATGGCCAGTTTCTTCATTTTTTACACTCGAATGCTGCGGCTTGTAAAAACCTGTCCTTTTCTTCAACATATTGAAAAAAAGGATCTTTGGAGTCTCCAAACCGCGCGGGCCTGATATCAACGAAGCCGACTTTTTTTAATTCGAATTCAAGCGATTTGTAATCCCACATCCAAAGATGTTTAGAGTTACCATAAATGTTTTTTAAATTCGATGATAAACTTTTTGAGCGGTTTTCGATTCCCAGCATTGTGTTTCGCATCAGATAATTTGCAGGAGCTTCGAGTGTGTCAAATTCCGCTATATACGTTTGTATTGCTGATTTTAAATCTGGCAACACCGCCCGGAATGTTCCTCCGGGTTTCAATAACACGTAAGTGTTTTTTAAGGCAGTTATAAATTCATTGTAAGCCAAATGCTCCAGTACATGAGAACAATAAATACCATCACAGCTTCCCTGTTTTTCGGGCAGGCCTTTAACAATATCTCCATACCTAACATTCTCGGGAAATCGCTGTTTGTTGCGTGTATATAGTTTTCCCAATAAGGGTAGCCGCTCAAATTTTAAGGTCGGAGACGCATCGTAGTTAATCCATTCAACTGGTGCGGTAAACCCACAGCCATACTGTACATATTTTTTCATCGCGGTATAAAGGTAACTTCATTAAATAAATCACACTGACGTTCAGTCATTGTTTTGGCCGAATATTTTTCGATAGCTAAGGGATTGTACTGTATTGCATCCGTATCGCCGTCTACTACTTGTTTTAAAAAAAAATTAATTTTCAAATGGATATCATTTGTATGGTCAAAGCTATACGACTGCTTTAATCCATGCTCTTGCAGAATATTTAAAGCGGAACTTTGAGAATTGAAAATAGCCAACAAAGGTTTCCTCGTGAGCAGGTACGGGTATATTTTTGACGCTGTGTAGTTTGGATCATCTGAACCAGGAACAAACAAGGCATCTGCTTGTTGCAAGGTTATCAGGGTATGATAATATCCGATTCTTCCGGTGATTTCTATCACACTTTCCTCCAGTCCATATTGCTTCGCCAGCGGCAAAATAGTTAACGCACCCTGGCCTTCGGGGGCATAACTGGTGCCAATAAAGTAAAATTTTAATTTGTTAAATATTTCCGGTTCTGATAAAAGTCCATTCTTAACAACTTCAAACACAGGTTTAATAGCATTGTACATATCCATTCCGCCCCGGCCTATATAAGCAATATTTTTAAAGCCCGGTTTTAAAAGCCGTTCAAATCTATTTTTATTTTGAGCTGCTATTTCCAGATCTGGCTCAAAAGCGCCAAAGGTTATAGTGGCTGCTGGAATTTGTTTTATTCTGGGATACCTGCTTTTTAAAGTTTCGATGTAGCTTTCAGACACACTGATCAATCCGTCAACATGTTCCATTGCAATAGGCTCTAAAAATTTGTTTAAGCGATAAGAAAGCCAATACTTAGGCGGTTGTTGTTGTTTTGGTTTGCCCTGGTAATATTCAGAATGCCAGGGATCCTGCATATCAATTATATATGGAATTTTGAAGCGCTTTTTCCAATAACCTCCCAAGGTACATATCTGGAATTGCGTAGTTGAAAAATAAATAAGGTCATATTTCTTTTCTATGAGAAGTTTGTTGACCTTTTTACGGAAAAACCACCACGAACGATAAGAAATGCTACCGAAACCAATTTTTGACGTCCAGCCTTTATTAAACGCTTTTACATAATGTATCTTAATATCGGAGGGTATACTTTCAGCCAGTAATTCATCCTTGGGTAAGTCAGTGTATTTCGAGTCAACGGCAATCACCTCAGCTTCCCATCCAAACCGCTTAAAATAAGGCAAACTCATACGTATTCGCTGCATGTCAGCTGTATTAACCGGGGGGAAATATGGAGATATAATAAGTAAGCGTTTCAATTAAAGCGAGTAATTGTATTTATTATTTAGTTTCCGCGCTATCATATGCGACGGTTTTTCGATAACCAAATAAAAACAATAAGAAGTAAAAACGGCCGCAGCCAAAATAAGTGGATAAGTATAAATGGTAGTCGTAACGAATAATCTCAAAATTGCATATACCAACGGGTGGCATAAATATAGCGAATATGAAAACTTCCCCATTTTTTCCAGTGTCTGGTTTGGCATATTGCTTTTAAAATAAACTATCTCCGCTCGTATCCATTTGTAAAGCAGAAGTGCAAATACGTTCATTGAAAGGATATAACTCAAATGCAAATGAAATTTTGCAAAACAACAAAAACTGCTGATGGCAAATACGGATATTCTATAAATTATTATTGATTTAAAAGAAGCATGTTTTAAATGGTCAATATTTTCTGCTATCAAAACACCCAAAAGCCAGCAGGGCAATCCTATTATCCAGGTTAATTGCGTTTCCAGCTGTTTATAGTCGCCACTGTAATTTGTACTTGTTTGTTTAAAAAATGAAACTACATCGTTACGCGCTAATAGACAAATAACTATAATAGCAATGGCATAAGTAATGATGGTTTTATTTTTCCAGCTTAAGCTGATCATTGAAAGAAACGGGTATATTCCGTAGTAAATCAATTCACAATACAAACTCCAGACAACTGTTTGTTCGGGACGCCCAAAAAATGTACCGGCTACTAAAATGATGACCAATGGTATAAGTATTCGAACGAATCTACGTATCCAGAATTCGGTCAAATTAGGAATGCCGTTTTTATTTGGATAATGGATGACAAAACCGGAAATAATAAAAAACCCAATAACTGCAGATGTACCATCAAACGCATTTGCTAAAAAATAGCCAAAATAACGTATCAATGGCTGAGGCGACTGTTTCAAAACAGTGGCGTATACTAAATCTGAATGCGACAGTAATACAAGGAAGGCTAATATAAAGCGTAAACTATCAACCCCATAAAACCACTTTGTTGATGGCCTAATTTTCATTTTGTGAACCCCCGATCAAAGTGTTTTCCACTACGTTTATAAAGTGTGAACTTTCATTTTCCCAATTTAATTGGTTGTTGCCAATTTCAAAAGATTCCTTTTTGGTTTGATATAAAAACTCCCTGTCATCATTATAGTGTTTTAAAATAGTGGATAATTGCATTGCGTCAGCATATATTTCCCCTATTTGCGGGTATTGCCGCATTAATTCCATTTGAGCAGGGGTGTTGCTTGCCGCAACTGCCAAACCACTTAGCACATAAGTGAAGACCTTATTACTTAACGCCATATTATTGTTAAGGCAAAAACCGGTTTCAGATGCCAGGCCGATATCAAATTGTGAAGCCATTGTAAATATTTCATCGGCCGGTATAGGTTGGTGGAAATATATCTTTGACTTTTCCAGCCCCGCGTTAGCCGCCGCCAAAAACAGCAACGCTTCGTAACCATTTGCCGGGTGGCCGAGCAAATGCAATTCTGTATCAATTTTTGCTAAGCCCATTGCCTCAATAATCTTTTCCAATCCGCGGTTAGGACCGATGGTTTGTGAAAACCAAAAAAGCTTGATGGGGGTATTCACATTACCATTTACAAAAACCGGTGGATTTCTTTTTGGGAAAACATTTAATAACGTCGTTACCTTTCTGTTATACAATAAATTATAACGTTCGACAATTAACGCGCTGGAGGCGGTAAGATAATTTACAGAGGGCAAATATTTATCTTCAATGTAAGTTGTAAGCTTATAATGAAATGAATTAACATCGTCATTGACTTCCTGCCTGTGAAAATCTTCGGCATCAAATCCGCATGGTTTTTTGTGTTTTGCAGCGGCTTTTACTATTGTGGGTAAAGCACCCAGGTTGTGCCCGATGTATAAATCGGCCTTATGTTTTTTTGCGGCTCTTATCAAAAAGTAACTGCTCCGGGCTACCGCAAAATCGGCAAAATACCGGTAGTACCCTGTTTTTTTTAAACCAACAATAGCGATTTTATGAATTAAACGACTCAAAAAATAGATAACAGGTTTTTGTTGTGGATCCCCGCCTACACAAATTGCTTTCCATTTTTTTTTGGGTAATAATTGGTGATCGTGTTGGGTACCCCAATTGTTCCAATAAGCATATAATACCAATACTTCGTAACCGGCGGTTGCCAGGGTATCAGCCTCTTTTACCAGCCTGGGATTTAAGGAAGGCTGGCCCGAGCTTATTAATATTATTTTTTTTGCCAGAATTTAATAGTTAGCGGTGATTTTTATTTATTATTTGCGGGTAGATTTTATAAATAAAATCCTTATGGATATCGAATCCGGTGTTATGTGTATAGTGTTCGCTGATTATTTTATTGCCAAGGCTTCGTTCTATCCTGCACACGTCATATGTTTCAGGTAAATCTTTATAATTGCCGACCTTAGTGACATACATTGCAAACAGCGTTTGTTCAATGTGCCATGGAATCGATGACATCTTTTCGTTTTTAAGAATGCTTTCAACAAAATGAAAAAAATCAACATCAAAATTATATAAAAACACACCTGAATTGAAACGGCTAACTATAGGAGCGGGTAAATACTTATCCATCATTTCAATTGAAAAACAGTAAGCATCTGTTACGTCTTTATTATAACATCCATTAAAAGTTCCATTTTCAACAATATCAAGAATTTCATTTGGCCTGGAAAAAAACAACACATCAGAGTCTATTAATAGCAGATACTTGCTCTTTTTGTTAAATACAGTATCAATTAGTTTTAATGATAATACAAAGTTGTTTCGTAAATGAGCGCTATTATGGAAGCCCTCATTTATTAAATATTCTCCTATAATCTGATCCTGTGTAACTCGTTTGAATATATTTATATTTGGAAATATATTTTTCAAGACAGAAATATCATGTTCAGTTAATGTTCCGTCCTCATGATAATTGATGTATATATTTTTATTCCAAAAGCCGAAACTATAAATAGCAGCAACCGATTCATAAAAATTCCTCTTGTTTGCTAATATGGCGAGTGTAAGCGGGGCACCTTCTTTGGCGGTAGCAAGAGGTGGTAATGACAATAGCCTTTTTTTAAGTACCCGCTGATAATGAGTTTTCAGTACCTTATCTTTTACCCTTTTGTAATACTGAGTATTTTTAAACTGTAATTCGTATGATATTTTTTTTAAAATATTATCTTTCATATTAATAAAATAGGGACAGGTAATGCTTTGCGGTTCTGTTAAGACCAAACTTTTCTTCTGACGCTTTCCTGATCGTCTTTCGGCTTAATTTATAAATCTTTGATGCCATTTCTTTCATTTCGTCTTCATTTGTTACAACGAAGCCGGTAACTTCATTTTCGATAACTTCCGGAACCGCTCCTCTTTTAAATGCAATTACCGGTGTTCCACATGCCATCGCTTCAATCATCACCATTCCAAAAGGCTCATCCCATTCAATGGGGAATAGCAACGCCTTAGCTTCCCTTAAAAAAATATTTTTCTCAGCGTCATTTAATGCACCGACATATTTTATTTGTTCGTTATCAATCTGAGGCTCAATCTCTGTTTTAAAATAGCGGTAGTTATCTGGAGTATGAGAAATATTTCCGGCAATTATCAATTGACTGTTGGTTGCCTTCGCCACGTTTATTGCTGTGTGAACACCTTTTATCCTGTCGAGTCGACCTAAAAACATGAGCGGAGCGTTTTCACTCACTGCCTCATTTAATTTATATTGCGAAAAATCAATGGTATTGTAAACGGTTTCCCATAAGCCGGCTACATTGCCTGTGGAAACACAGTAATTACTGCACGCTGTGAATACTAAATTACGGTTAGGTATGGCATTTATTATTTTTATACCACCGATTGAAACCGGCCTTCCGTAGGTCATTATCTTCTTCACCCTGAAATTTAAAACAGGCAGCAGATAAATTAAACGTCCAAAATTGTGAATAAGGTCGAAGTTATTCCGGTTCTGCCATAGGTACTTCCATACAAATCCGGTTTCTTTATATTTCGCCCATTTGGACCGGTTTAGGTCATTCGTACCGAAGGTAACCGTGGAACCGCTGCAGGTTGATTCCGGTCCGGCAAGTAAGGTCACTTCGTGTCCAAGATTTTTATATTCTTCGGCAAATAAATAAACCAACCGTTCGTGACCGCCATAAAGTTTAGGAGGCACCGATATTCCGGGATCCATAATGAGCAGTATTCTCATATTAGCTCCTTTTCAACCTGATGGTGTATTTGCAAATATTTTTCCGCGCAGATTTCAAGCGTCAGGTTTTCTAAAATATAATTTCGTGGCGTAAACCCATCGCGTTTTGATAAAAACTCATTTAGTTTTTCATCAAAATCGTTGGCGCCTGAAAATTTTTCGCCGCATCTTTCATCCCAATAGGGAACCGAGCTTGCCGGCTTATATTTCACTTTATCGGGATAATAATAAGGATCCTGCCAATACCCGCCCCTGTCCCATGCCAAAATCGGTGTGTTTGTAGCGAGTATTTGCTGATAAGCAGAACCTTGTGTTTCGTGCTCACACAAAAAGATAACGGCCTTCGAAGCCTTTAGTTTATCCATCAGTTCGGTATGTGTGTAATTCCCGTATTTTATAAATTGATAAGTGAGGTTTTTTTCATCAAGTATTCTTGTAACCGGGTCAATCAATTCGGATTTTTGTTGTTGATAGTCCCAGCGTATTTTATCGTATATCAAAAAATCGAAGTTCTTTAACCCTTCTTGCGGCTGCCAATATTGAGTATCGATACCTACCGGCCATGATATAACCTTATCATGATACCAGGGCTCGCACATGTTTCGCATCCATTCGCCAGGCACCAGAAAACGTTTTACATTAGGGTATTTGATAAATAAATCGGGGCATTCAATAGGATGCGAATAGATACCTGCGCCAAATAGTATTGGATTTCTCCACTTCTTTTCAAAAAGTAAATGTGGTTTTCCAATTAAGCAGGCTATCTCTTCGGGGTGCTTTTTAATGTAACTATAATCGTTGTAACGATATGGCACGCCAATTCTGTCAAGGCCTTTCATTAAATTGATGGCGATCGTCATTACGCCACCTGGCCGTTGTTTCCCTCTGACTATTCGCCGGATTAGCTTCCGCGGATAACGGTCGTATTTAAAAAAGCGATCGGGGTTGGGTTCGCTGTAAAATAAATTTATTGGTTTATCCATGTTTTACTATGCGATGGGCAACATTTACCTTGATCTTAGTTTAATACTTTTAAGCGCTTGCTGAAATAATGAAAAATACCTGGCAGTTTTCCATCCGAAAAAACGCGTTATAATGTGACCTGCCGGGCCGCCTGCATATTTTGGTCCGGCATAACCTAATTCAGCGCCTTTTTTTATGCAATGTTTCGATAGCGTTTTAAAGTGGGGATAAGCCATAACGCCGGTCGACCAATAATGTCTTGCAAAAACCCGGTCAACAATAGCATCATTTGTTTTCGCCTTTAAATAACCATACTTTAAATCGATTGATAAAAGTATGTTTTCAAATGCCTGCGAACTTTTTTGACCTGAAAGCGAGCCGCCGGTTGTATATTTTCGATAATAATTGATGCCATTTTTACTAAATCTAATCCCATCAGAAGCTAAAACCACTCGGCAGAAAAATTCACCGTCATCATCCGGACATCTAAATTCATTCCACATTCCCGCTTTTTCTATCAAATGCCGCGGGGTAAGCCACGCATTGGGCTGTACCATGCCACCGTACTCAGGCATGACATCTACGCCGGCATGTAATTTTATTAAAAAATCTACCGGATCATCGCTATCCGTATCAAACCATTCTTCGGGAACGCTCCGTTTATTATAGTCTTCGTTTTCATTAAAATGTAAGGTATGGCATAAACCCAAATGGGTAATTGAACCATTTAACCCTTTTATTTGTTCCTCAATTTTATTAGGACTCAATAAATCATCAGCATCTAAAAACTGGATATAATCTCCTTTGGCTTCTTTTAAACCTGTATTGCGTGCGGCAGAAGCGCCCTTGTTGCTTTGCTGGATGATTTTAACGAGAGGATTATTTGCCTGGCGCTGAACAATTGTTAATGATCTGTCTGTAGAACCGTCATCCACAATTATTATCTCTTTATTTGACCACGTTTGGTTTATAGCAGATTCAATGCATTCAGCTACGTATTTTTCGGAATTATAAACCGGTATTATGATTGAAACTAAGGGGTTATCCATTGCACCACCAATGTTCTTCATGATCTATCGAAATAATTTCAATAGTATAGTTTTTTTCTGTCAAAAAATCGCGCACCTGCTGCACGCTGCAACCTAAATCAGGTAATGCTTCCGGATGTACGCTTAATAACATAGCCGGTTTATATTTATCAATAAATTTTTTGGCACCCTGTAGTGCAAATAATTCAGCGCCCTCAATGTCACACTTGATTAACACTTTTGACGATATATTTACTTCCTTAAATAAACCGTCTATTGTATATTTCGGAATGCTGTCATCTGTTGTATCTAATGTAATGTACGCGGTAGTACCAGGTAACCCTGTTACACCTGATTCAGCTAATGCTTTATCAGTAAGTTTAACGGCCTCATCTATATTAGTACTCAAATCGGATTCATTTGTAATTAGGCCATAAACAACGCTGAATTTTTTTGAAGAAGCATATTGACACATCATCCGGCTCGCCATCAGGCTTGATAAGTCTGAGTCGAAGGCAATTACCTCTGCATTATTTGATGCAAATAATGCTATCGCGCTTATATATCCAATTGAGCTTCCTATATCCAGTACATAGCAATCGGGATTATCAATGATCCAGTTTACTATACAGTCGGTGCTTGGCTTTTCATAGTCAGCCAAATCAACTTTGTAATATTCTGGAGGAATCCTAATCGTTAACTTCTCATTAATGATAACAGGTACCCCGGTATTATTAAAATTTAAAAAATAGTGGTAGGGTTTTCGTAAAATATTCCATAGCCATTCCATATTTTGTAAAGGGCCGGAATGCCTTATGTTAGTAGCAATTTTTGAAAATTTTGTCATAAGATTGGTACGTTAACTAAATATTTCTACCCACCTTTTTCCTGCCGACGATTTTTCAGGGACAGCATTATCATTAAACCAGGGCTGTTTTAAATACTGAAGATATAGTTCAGGTTGACTATCCAAAGCTATAATGTGGTCAATTACCGGGCTGAAATCCGCTTTTGAAAATTGGAGGTTGATGTTTAAATCTCTTATCAATGATTTTGTTTTTCTTTTTATTCTTTGCCGGGGACTTTTAAGATAGGAGGGGCGAATATCCTCAAAATCCATCTGACCTAATTTTGCCAATGACGTGTTTAGTTTTTGGGGTGGTATGTAGTCCTGCACGTTCACGAAACTTTTAGTGTTGAATATATCGCCAATAAAAGGATCACCGCAATAAATAGGAATACTTGACACTTGCATGGCATCGTACAGTTTCTCTGTTTGGTAGCCGGGAAAAATATCATTTTCAAAAGCAATGGTAAACTTATACTCAGACAGAAACCGCTTTTTAACATCCCACTTGCCGCCATAAAGCGTATCGATGCTAGCCATATTGTTCATCGACTTGCCCGGAGCATCAACCTTTTTATATTTTGAAAGCTGTTTAAAAAAAGCTTCCCTATATGGAACTTTATGTGAATATAGAAAGTTGCAAAACTTTGTTTTTGATGCCAGTATATTTTCGGGGTTATATTCCGGCTCTTTTATAAGATTTTGCGGAAGCAGATTGTGCCATTGAATTTTTTTATAGTTGGCTCTTTGAATATCTTCTTCCCGTGGCATGCCAAATGCCCATTCACAAATAGAAAAATCGGGGTTAATGTTTTCGCAGAAATACCCTATTCGGACATAGTCGCCCTTTGGTGGGATATCATTACCATATGGCCCGAAGATGATAAAATCGGGGTTTGACGATTCTTCAAAGTGAAAAATGCTATCGAGATTGTCAATATCAAATACCTCCTTTTTAAAACCCTGGAAAGTAAGACCGTTTTGAAAGCGAAGTTTTATTAATGGTTTTGACATAAATAACTATACCGTCAGCAATGTTATTCGTTCTGACAAACGAGCCTTTAACTTCAAAAATGGCTTTTCCCATAAGTAATAGGAGATTAATGAAACACCGTAGGTTATAAAAACATCAATTGGAAACGTTCGCCATAGAACAGTTTGATCTCCATTTCCCGATGCGAAAAATTGCTGCCATATATAAATACTGTATGATAAAATGCCTATATGAACAACTATTTTATGGTTAAGAAACTTGAAAATTGGCTTATCAGACGGAGTAACGTAGGCAAGTATTAAAAATAGGATAGACAGCGAAATGATTGTATTGCCGAAGGGGATGGAAATTATTGCCAGCTTACTGGGATAATCTTTTAAAAATAAAAACAATAAAAAGAGGGTAAGGGCCACAAACTGCCCCAGGTACGAACTGAATATCTTGGTTTTAACTATTGCCGGATTTTCAAAGAAGATAATTCCACCCAATGCACCGATAAAAATAGAATCTGAACAAAAGAAAAAGGGATATAATGTTACCGTTTCATAAGCTGGAAATATATGGCAAATTACCCTGACAACACAAGAGTATGTAATCAATATGACCAATATACTTTTTAAATGTTTTCTAAAAAGAATAAGCAGAGCCGGCCAAAATATATAAAATTGCTCTTCTATTGATAACGTCCAAAAATGGCCGCTGAAGCCGCCTCGTTTTGGGTCGAAATTAACAGTGAATGTTAGTACGTGTAATAAATTATTGCCTTTAAACTCATTTTCAAATTTATTCCAAAATAAAAGGAATGAAACATAAAGCAGATATACCGGTATAATTCGGAACATTCGCCTGGCGTAAAAAGCTTTTAAATCAATGCGTCCAGTTTTTGCTCCCTCAACCAGCAATAAGTACGTTATGAGAAATCCGGATATAACAAAAAATATTGTTACCCCTATTGCCCCCTTCACTGCTATTCCGGCGAAACTTTGAGGAAACCCCAGTCCGTATCGGGCGTGGCAGATCACTACTAAAATTATAGAAATAGCTCTGAAGCCATCCAATGAAGGTATTCTTTTCAAACTCTTAAAACGTCAAATTTTTGTATGTCATTTATTTCGTTAAGATGGCCATAATAAGAATCGTAAATTACCTGGATATCCTGTACCAGCGGTTCGTTTTTGCCGCCAATGGCTTTTTTTGTATAAAGTAATTTTCCTAAGAAAATTTTTATTTCAGACCACAAGCTTATTTCTGCTCTATCACCTGTATATTCATAAAAACTACATGCTCTTTTGCCTTGTTCATTAACTAACTTATTATTTTTTAATGAGCTAACTGTTTCGGGATGGGCTACTGAAAGTGCGTTATAACCGGTATAATATGCAATATTGGCCCTTAAATGACTTATTCTAAGTGAATATTCCCAGTCCATCATCACAAATTCGGTATTATAGAGACCTATATGTGCTAATGAACTTTTCCGTATCAATAAGTGCACGTCGCCAAAAGTAAATGAAGGCATAAGCCCGTTTTTCCATTTTTCAAATTGAGCTAAGCGGCTGCTTTTTTGCATGTTTTTATAATCATCCAGCGAAGCCGTCAAGTCATTGGAAATCATGACATCGACATCGGTATTTTGAAGCATATAATTTTTGCATTCTCTAATAGCTTCATAGCAAAACACATCGTCATCGATAATTTTTTTTATGATGGCTCCACTGGCCATTAACATAGCTTTATTCCATGCGTGGGCCTGGTTTTTATCCGGCTCGGATATAAATTGGTGTATCTTCCCTTCTTGAAAAAGTTGTTCAAGATATTCTTTTGAGCCGTCATTACTATTTCCGTCAACCACTACGATTTCTTCGTCGTGCTGCAATTCACTGATTAATTTTTCTAAGGTGATTTTTAGAAATGGGAGACGGTTGCGGGTGGCTATTATATAGCTAAGCAAGTAATTCATTCCCAGCAGCTCCTGATGTTTATTGCTTCATTAAAATGAGCTTCTAATTTTATTAAAGCTTTTTCAATGTTGTGATGTGTGATTTTCAATTGCTCGCTTTGATTTTGCAATAGTTGTTCTCTGGTTGATTTATCCATTATCGCTTTCATGCTGTCAAGAATGGAGTTATCATCCAGCGGGTTAAAGTATAATGCTGCATTATTTAGCATTTCAACATGCCCTTCTAAGTTGGAACATAGAATAGGGCAGTTTAAACTTAATGCCTCTAATGGTGGTATGTTTGATGGGCCTAAAAATGTAGGCATAATCAGTGCACTTGCGTTTTTGTATAAAGCATATAGAACATCGTCCTCAATAAACCCGCTGAAAATTACATTTTTTTCCAATTCAAGCCTTTTAACACAATCCCTTATGTACGCGATGTTGCCTTTATCACTGCCGCACAGAACAAGTTTAAAATCTGGATATTCATGAACAAATTGTTTGAATGCCTTAATTAAATGGTAATGATTTTTGTGCGCCCAAAATTGTGCAGGGTAGAAAAAGAAATGTTGCTCTTTTAAAGCCAGTTTTTTCAAAAAACCTTTTTGCCTTTCGATTGAAACTTCAGCATTTGTAAAATTATTTGAGGAAAACATAGGTAATACCCTGATCTTATCCGGGTTAAGATTCAAGTAGCTCGACAGCTCTTTCTTGCCTGCTTCTGTTTCACACAAGACCATAATTGCGTAAGGTACCGTGTTAACAAACCAATCATTTCTTTTATGAAAGCCACTATTATCGGTAATTTCCGGAAAAGAGTACGTGGTAAAATGCGCGAGATCCCAATTGTTTAATATGAATGGGATGCCATTAATTATATGTGACGCAGGCATTGGATAAAAGATTATTTTTACACCCTCGTTCTTCAAATAAGCAGCACCCGATTCATCCTTAATCCTCTTTTCTTTTTGATCTATAGCATCAATTGCTTTATGAAAAAATTCTTTAGAGATAATTTTTAACGTTTTCCTTAAGGCCTTTTTAAAAAAGGAAATGCCATCCTGATGTGGCTTCAGATTGATGCAGGGCAAATTAAAACCAGTTAATGGGTTTAAGGATATAAAAACTATTTCAATAGGGGAGGTAAAATTGAAATCATCGATACCCTTAATCAGGGTATTGATGTATGTATAGCTTCCGCCAGAGTTTTTATCAACTTGCCCATCTATCCAAACGCCAATCTTCATTATATCTTTTGTAAAATAAATACCGCGTTCCAGGTATTTAATTCAGGCTCCTTTTGAGTTAGCCACTCGTTTACAGCCAGGATATTAAACTTACCTTTTACGAGTATATCTATTTCTGGAGTAAATAGATAGCGCATTTCGTGCTTCTCTTTTATTTCGGTTACCTCGTTTGAATTGGATTCATTTATTAAGATAGTGTAATTAACATCGACCGTATTTTTAAGCGAATTTATTACAGGTTCAGCTAAACGAGTTACATGGATGCTATCGTCGGATATTCTCTTTATTCTTACAACAGGCGGATCTGTTAAAACACCCGGGCCATACCAGCAGTCAAAAATAAATAGGCCTCCCGGTTCCAGGTGTTGGTAAGCCGTTAAGAATGCATCAATCAAATCCTGGTTAGACACCTGGTAACTGATGACGTGAAACAATGAGGCAACAACATCAAATGTTTTTCCGAGCTTTAAGTTTCTTATGTCGCCGGTTAAAAAGCTAAGTTGATCACGTGTTTCTTCGGGTATATTGTTTATTGCCTGATCTGCCATTTCTTGCGACATATCAACGCCTGTGATTGTATATCCCAAACGAGCTAAAACATAATCATGCTTCCCTGTTCCGCAACCCAAATTTAGTAACGAAGTGGCAGAGTGACTGTAGTGTTTGATTAACTTATCGACATATGCGGCTTCAGAAGCGTAATCTTTGTCGCCATATAAAAGATTATAGTATTGTGCGTATAAGCCAAAACGATCCATTAATAATAATTTATTGTTGTAATATAATTTTAAATTTTTCTGCAACAGTTTCCATCTGATCAACTGTAAGCGCCATTCCGCTTGGCAGATAAAAGCCCATCCGGGCCATATTTTCGGCTACCGGGTAGCTTTCGTTCTTAAATAAACCCATTTTATTAAATATAGGCTGTTCATGCATGTTCCAGAAAAATGGTCTTGTTGCGATTTTTTCCTTGCCTAATTTCGCCATAATATTTTCTGCGTCAAACCCCGAATCGGGCTTTAATAATAGCCCGTAAACCCAATAGATATTTTCGGCATAGGCAGTTCTTGCGACGGGTAAGATAATATTCTCAACATCCTTAAGTAAATGAGTATATTTTTCGCCCATTTTTCTTTTTCTTGCCACAAATTCATCCAGCCTCTCCAATTGTGCCAGGCCTAATGCGCCCTGTAAATTCGTCATCCTGAAATTGAAACCCAACTCATAATGAACAAACCTTTTAGCGGGTACAAAGCATAAATTGCGCAAAGAACGGCATTTTTCTGCAAGCGCTTCATTATCGGTAACTATCATTCCGCCTTCGCCGGTAGTTATATGTTTGTTTGCATAAAAGCTAAATGTACTTATATCGCCAAAACTTCCGCAGGGTCTTCCCTTATAAGTCTGGCCGTGCATTTCCGCAGCGTCTTCAATAATAAAAAGTCCATATTTTTCTGCTAGCTGAAGTACAGGATCCATATCAACCGGTATTCCATAAATATGGACAACCATTATTGCTTTTGTTTTTTTATTGATCTTACTTTCAATTTGTGATACATCCATATTCCATGTAAGCGGGTCTGCATCAACCAGCACTGGCTTGGCGCCGGCCCTTATTATAGCTGCAGCGCATGAAATAATGGTAAATGTGGGCATTATAACCTCATGCCCCTCTCCAATACCCAACGAAAGTATAGCCGCGTCAATCGCTACTGATCCGTTGCAAACAGCTACACCAAATTTTCTGCCCATTTTGGCTGCAAATTGATCTTCAAATTTGGTAACATAAGGACCTTCTGAAGATATCCACCCGGTATCTATGCAATCATTAAGGTATTTCTTTTCGTTTCCGTCGAGCAACGGTTCATTAACCGGGATAAATGACATATATTCTCTTAATTATAATAGTTGAAATAAAAATTTATTGTTCCTGCTTAGGAGTAAACCTTGTTTTGTCTTCTTCGCCGGCGTATGGTCCTTGTTTCACTTCTATCATTTCCGTTTCTTCAAGCATTTCAAATCCATGCCCACCGGTAGCTAATAAGATAGTGTCACCGGTTTCCAATATCCGGCTCTCCATATAAACCTGCTCATTACTGTAAAAATCTACCCTTACTTTTCCTCGTTTTATAAACAGTACCTCTTGAGTAAAATGAACCTCGCGAGGCACCGGGTTATGAACATGCGGTTCTATTGATTTCCCCGCGGGGTGTCTCATATATGCTAATTGCTGTGAAAGGTCGTTCGGGGTAAAAAAATGAATACCAGGCTCGCTAAAACGGTGCGAAATTATAATGGCAAACAGTTGGTTGTCGTGAGTGATGCGTTCTAACATTATTAGTTTCGATTTATTGTTTGTAATTTGTTTTGTAAGATATTAAAGGTTAGCTGCACCTGGTTTAATATTACGATAAAAGGATAGTAATAGTTCTTTAACTGATCTGAGGAAATTATAATTGCCTCTAAAATATTTTTCTATTCTTTTCTTTATGTTTTTGTTTTCGCTGGTGCCGATAACCTTTATTTCAAATTCTTCAGCATTTATAGCTACCCGAAGCTGACTATCGATATAATCTTTATGTGTGCCACTTCCGTCGAACCCGATATTTTGTACGAGAGAAATGGGCGGATATAAGGTTAATTTGTTTAATAAAAATGCCGAAGCGTACCATCTTACCGCCCATGAATTGACTTTACCGGCTATTTGTGCTTCAAGCAAAGACATATAATTATAGGAATTGTTAAAATTGAATTCTTTTTCGGCATTCTTTTGAACAATTCTATCCAGAAGCAATTTGCCGTTATGTTCAAACAAGTCCCAGCCTCTTTTCCACGTTGCCCAGCCCCAGCAGTCTGCGCCTTTCAAAAAGAATGGAGAGCTGATTTTTTTTTTAATTGGGTACATGAACCCATGAAGCGATATTACCGATTCGCTATTTGCGTAAATTTCCAGGTATCGATTCATATAAGTAAGGAAAAACGGGTGAGTAACCAAGTCGTCTTCTAAAACGATGATCTTTCCGTATTTATTTACTATTTCCGTAACGCCTTTAATAATAGCATTTGCTAAACCCAGATTAAATTCTGATTCAATGATAAAGACTTCTTTGCAGTATTTTTTGCCCTTTATTAAATTTCTTGTGTTATTGATATTTGCCAGTTCTTCTGCGGTTGCATCATCCTTCTGCCCATCTGCATAAATATAAAGTGTCGATTCATTTGCAAGCCGGTTTGATGCCAGCGCATTTAAAGTCTGCTCTGTATGCCATGGTCTGTTGTAAACAAATAAAACAATAGGGGCTAATTCCATACCTTAACGGCAAATGTTTTAGTGTTAACAAAATATGATCTCAAACCGTTATTTCATTAAAGGTTAGGTTATTAAATATACCGGCTGGGTATTCCGCACCGTCTTTAAATCCCAGCCAGAATTGCGGAACAAATACCTGTTTGTTCGCTTTATTATTTAACCATGCACCCCACCAACTGAATGAACTATTTGATAAAATACAAACATCAGCATTTATAAGAAATTGCAGATCGATTATCTCACTATGATTGGAAACATATTTATTGCTAATAAAGGCAAACTCTCGCTCTACAAACGCCGGATCATCGGAAACGAAAACGTAATCCATACTGAGATTCGCCACGTGACTTAAGGCTTCTTTATAATAAGATATAGGTAATGAAATATCCAGGTCAAAATAATCGCCTCTGCGAATATGTACAACAATGTATTTATTATACATGCCCGTTTGATTAATGATTTCTTTAAACTGAGTTTTAAATTTATCCTTTATCGTAAACCGGTACTTAATTTCGTTTTGAAAGCCTTCAAAATAAACTTCTGATTGAAAGAAACCCTGGTACATAAGTTTATCCTTAATCACTTCGTCCTGCTTAAAATGGGCGATGCTATTATCAAAAGTGACGGTTTTCAAGCGGAACAGTTTTTCCAATAAGTGATAAAATTTATATCTTAAGTGATGGCTAAATATGTTTTTATATCCTTTTATTGCAAATACATTCTTATCGAAAACATAACAAAAATCATGTTCAATATTAAAATACCGATCTATTAAAAGATAATCTACACTTTTATCCAAATAAAAATTTGTTTTTAATTTTTTTGCCGCTGCATAAATAAAAGCATATTGAAAAAGTTGGTTTCCTAAGCGACCTTCAATTTTTACAGCTATCAATTAAATCTCACGCTCCTTTTTATTTTGTTTATAACCCTTTTTAGTATTGCCGGTTTAGGGTAGATAGCGTTGATTCTTTTTTGTTGCAGCTTTCGGTAGAAGTCGTCTTTACCTCCGTGTTCCACCAACTTCAATGGTTTTTTTTTGAGGTTGTGATACCAGGAATATCTGCCTTTCCCAAACATGTATTCGAGGAATTTTTCATCTATCCTATCATAAAATGGGAAGAGACCATGGGCAGCTTTTACTGAAACTGACCATAAATGAGCTTCAAGGTCACGCATCCAATATGAGTTTTCGCTACGCCTGTGATAATAAAAAGTATCTTTTAAAACTATTATTTTGGCCCCGGTAATAGCTTGCCTAAGTCCAAATGTCCAGGTATCCAATGAGCAACCATCTGCGTAACCTTTTGCATTTATCCAGCTTTGCTTTGTAAACATGTAATTTCCATGTTGGCCCGGTGTATTTTCACCATTAAGGTAACTTTGTAAACCAATTTTACCTTCGGGCAACATCCAAATATAATCGGGTTTAAATTTATCTGCCGAAAAGAAATGCTGGTATTGAAATGAGGCAACACTAGCATTGTTGTCTGTTAAGTATTTCTTTAGGGGAGCAATACTTGAAGGAGCTAAAACATTATCAGAATCCAAACAAAATAGAAGTTCGTGTTTCGCATTTTCAACTGCTGTGTTTCGGGCTGCAGCTCCACCTTTATTTCTTGTATGTTCGAAAAGAATAATTTGCGGATATTTTTCTTTCAGTTTTCTTAATACATCAGCGGTATTATCAGTTGAACAATCATTTGTAATTATCAGCTCATCGCCATCCGAAAAGTTTGTTTCCATAATCGAATCGACAGACTCAGTAATTGTATTAGAGCAATTATAGGCCGGTATAAAAAATGTAATGCTCAAAATCTGCTTAATTTTATTCTGTAATAATTTTTAAAGAGGGAAAGTACTCTTCGACTGAGGCTTTTATCAAGCTTATTGTGCATGATAAGTAAACTCAACCTGAAGTTTTTAAGAAAAAAATATAATGAATTATAGGTCCACATATGGAAAACAATATCCAGTGTTTCACCGGGTATAATGCTTTTTCCATTGGTCAAGTATTTAGCCCTCAACAAACAGTGGTATAATTCTTTCGTTTTTTTAACAGGCGAAAACTTGTTAACTGTAGATTTTTCATGAATTCGGAAATAATTTAAGGGCTCCCTGATATAAGCTACTTTCCCTTTTAGAAACATTTCTATCCAGATAAGCCAGTCGCCGCAGTATTTAAAATTATATATTTCTTTGTTTTCAATAGGAAAGGCCGACTTTTTGAAAACGCAGGCGCTCGCATTGATAATTGTACAAAACCCACCCATATAGTTTGTTAATTCGTGCCTGCCATCATTTTCAAAATCGTTCGACCACCTATTGGTATTGAATAGCTTATTATAATAATACAAAGGTTCACTCGCGTTATCAATCGTTTCGTTTTCGACAATATTTGACCCTGCATAGCAAACCGCGATTTCCGGATCAGTCTCCATTTTAGTGATTATTTTTTGCAGAAAGGTAGGAGCAGCATAGTCATCACTCTCCGCAATCCAAATATAATTTCCACGGGCAAGTTCTATCCCTTTTGCCCACTGAATAAATGGCGATCCGCTATTGGTTTGATTATAAACGATATGTTTAACTTTTGGATTATCGGCGTATTTATCTATAAACTGGCGGCTGTTGTCGATTGAACAGTCATCCAAAATAATAACTTCAAAGTCTTCAAATGTTTGCTCAAGCACTGAATTTATCCGTTGTTCCAGATAAAGTGCATGATTATAGTTTGGTATTATTACCGATACCATAACTTTTTGATAAAGCCGAATGGCGACAATATGATGCTGCCTAGTCTATATCTGTATGATTGTTGAACAAGTTTGATCGTATCTTCCCTTAAATTTTCATTCTGATTTAAATCGTCACGAAAAAAGCTATTTTCTAATTTTTGAACGGGGCTATCTGATGCTAAACAAAAATGATAAATCGGCCTAAAATCTTTAATTTCGTTTACTTCGTCAAAAGTGCCAGCATACTCTGTAAACGAATTTTTATCGTTTTCATTTATTATTAATGACCCCTTTACGATTTTTTGACTGTAAAAATCATAGTTTATAAAATATTGACTAATCAATTGCTTAAACTCTTCAAAGTACAATTCTTTAACATGGTACGGGTTATTATAATTCGCTTCTTCGGAGTAGTTCTTTTTATCGGGAGATGATATTATCAGCAAGCCGGAAGGCTTTAATACTCTTTTAATCTCTTCCATCATCCGCGCGTGCTCATCATGATGTTCAATGGTCTCAAAACTAACTACCACGTCAACACTATTTTCAGCTAGTGGAATGTCGGATGTCGACCCTTGAATAAACGAAAGGTTAGAACGCGAATATTTTTTCTTTGCAACTTCTATAACATCTCCAGCAATATCAACCCCAATTACTTTAAGGGCGCTTTTAGCAAGAAGGTTACTCCCGTAACCATCTCCGCATGCTATATCTAAGATTGTTTTATCAGCGCAAAATGTTTTGGCCAATGAATACCGATGCAGGTGTTCAATTGTTGTGTTGTTTAAAATATGCGTTTCCAGGCGTTCGCCTGTCCAAACTGTTTTTTTCATATTAACTTATCAAATCCCAGGTCAGCTTAGGTCTTACTGCTCCCGGGATGTTTCCTGTATATATACCTCGCGAACTATCCTCTGTTTGTATTTGCAAATCCTGAATGTTAAATACAAATTTATTTATATCATGAAAGTGGACAGTGAAAGGTTTGTACGACATAGCAGCAATGCCACAATAATGAATACCTTCGGATAATAAATTTGCCGGCAGCCAAACTACGGTGTCATATGTGCCCTTAAGATATTTTTTTTCGGTATTAACGGTATCATGCGAACTTAAAATATGAACATCGGTCTGCGTAAACAAGTTAAAACCGATAATCAAATCGGCAGTTTCCTGCAACACACAGAATGTAATCTTAATGCCGATTTTATCCGAAATATTAAAATTTATTTGATTATTAGAGTTGTGATCAATTACCTCTGATCGAAGTAACTTAACTATATTGTTCCCAGGAGCAATCGCAGGGTCAGTATACTCGATATAACTCGAAAGTTTGGCTTCGTTATTTAAATATGTTTTTATAATATCTTCGGAGAGCCCCTGCGACCTTATTTGCCCACTGTTTAACAGGATGCTTTTTGAACATAAACGCATAATCGAGTCCATATTATGGCTTACAAACAAAACAGTCCTTCCTTCGCCTTTACTTACATCGCCCATCTTCCCGAGGCATTTTTTCTGGAACTCGGCATCGCCAACGGCCAGCACTTCATCCACAATTAAAATTTCTGATTCAAGATGCGCCGCAACTGCAAAAGCCAGGCGCACATACATTCCTGAAGAGTAACGTTTTACCGGAGTATCCACATAACGCTCTATGCCTGCAAAATCAACTATCTCGTCAAATTTGCGTTTAATTTCGGCTTTTCGCATTCCTAATATGGCTCCATTCAGGTAAATGTTTTCCTTTCCGGTTAATTCAGGATGAAAACCCGTTCCTACCTCCAATAAACTTGCAATGCGACCTTTTACTTTGACAGATCCCGTAGTTGGAGACGTTACCCTGCTTAAAATTTTGAGTAGCGTGCTTTTGCCTGCACCATTCCGCCCTATTATTCCAACCGCATCGCCTTGTTCTACATCAAAATTAATATCTTTCAAACTCCACACCACATCGCTGCCACCTTTTTTAGTACGGTCGTTTATCTCACCTATTTTTAAAAATGGATCGTCTTTGCCGCGCATTCTTGCCCAAAAGCGTTCCAGATCGCGCGAAATAGTGCCCGTACCAAATTCTCCCAGCTGGTAAGCTTTTGAAATATTTTCTACTTTAATAATTTTAGTCATTAACACTTAAATAAAATGCAACGTAAGTATTTGGTAAAAACATAGCCGATCTTTCCATTATGGGTTACCGCGTTTATACGGTATCAACAAAACTTTTTTCAACCCTATTAAAAATGATTGTTCCAACAATCAGAATTATCAATACCGCGCCACATGCTACTCCTAAGAGGCCCCATTCAAAAGCGCCTTCACCTAAAAAGCCTTTTCTGAAGGCCTCAATAATTATTGTAATAGGATTGTATTTAATCAGCCAGCTGTATTGGGGATACTTCGCCTCGGCCGTTGACAACGGATATATTACCGTGGTTGTGTACATTAACAAGGGTACACCGAAACTAATCACAAAACTTAAGTCGCGATACTTAGTTGTTACAGCTGATATCATCATCCCTAACCCCAAGCCCAGAGCGGCTATTAACATGATTAATAGCGGGAAAAGCAATAAATAAAGATTAGGATGGATGGGGGCGCCCTTAATACTGTAGATAGCCATCATTAATAAAAACAATATGAATTGTACCCCAAAACGGATCAGATTAGAAAGAACAATGCTCAAGGGCATGATTAATCGTGGGAAATAAATTTTACCCAATATCGGCGCATTATCTTTAAACACGGTCGACGTTTTAGTTAAACAGTCGGCAAAGTAGTTCCAGACTATTGTTCCAGCAAGGTAAAATATTGGGGCAGGAATAGATCCGGTGCTTATTTTGGCAATATTAGCAAAAACAAAATTGAAGAGAATTATTGTTGCGAGAGGCTGCAAAAAAAACCAAATTGGCCCTAATATAGTTTGTTTGTAGAAAGCGACAAAGTCACGCCGTACCAATAAAAGGAGCAAATCCCGATAGTGCCATACATCACCTAATTTCAGATCAAACAGGCTATTTGACGACGTAATCTCGATATCCCAATTTTCTTCACTTAATTTATTCATTTACAATTAGCCGTTCTAATTTATTTGTGTATTCTTTTTCGTTGAAATGAAGCATGCATTGTTCCTGCAGATATTTTCTTTTTGTTTCCGTTAAAGAGGTTTCCATATATTCAATTATGGCAGTCTCTAATTCGCTTGAATCATCAGGATTGATAGCTTTTCCTAATTTCCCATTACATATAGCATCTACACTTCCGTCAGAATTACCACAAATGACCGGTAACCCATAAGCCAGGGCCTCAATAAAAACAATTCCAAATCCCTCCTTTTTACTTGGTAATACAAATAAATCGGCCAACAGGAAGTAATCGGGCAAATCTTCTTCTGCTATAAATCCAGTTAATATAACATGCTCCTGTACTTTGTATTCATTAATTAACTTTTGAATTCGAATTTCTTCTTTTGCGTCATACTTTCCGGAAAGCATGTATCTTATGTCTGGAAATTTGGTCTTTAACTGGCCGATAGTTTTTATTACATGATCATGCCCTTTATATTGCTCAGTCGACGCCAGCCGGGTTAAAGTAAATACCACATAGTTATTATTTGTTAAGCGATACCGTTTAAGCAGGTTATTTGGCTTATCAAATATTCCGGGCAATTTTATAAATGGATCTACAACATTATTTAAGACCAGGCATTTTGACGAAAGGACCTGATGCTTGCTGATCATTTGCTGCTTTGTAAAATTGCTTACGCAAATTACTTTATCGCATCGCTTCAGAAATAGTTTTTTTAATGCCGATTGTGGCCGCCAAACTTCTATTCCGTGCGCAATAAGCCAAACTTTACACTTCGGGTTCAAAAATTTTGTTAACAAACCAACGATTGACATATTTATATGGCTTATTATAACTACGTCCGGTTGTCGAATGGTGTTTATTATATTTAAAATGAAACTTACGCGATTAATTCCAAAACCTCTGAAATTTTTGGCAGGTAAGTATTGTTCCATTAAGTCGCTGTTTGAATCATATACCGACCAAACCTTAAGGTCCCATTTATTACGCTGCACCAGTGCAGATAACGAATGTGCAAGTGTGCGGGTCATTTTTTGAATGCCCCCGGTGGCGCTAAAAGTTTGCAATGTATAAAGGACAATCTTTTTAGCCATTTATTTGTATAAGATAAAGTGCAAAGATTTTTGACCAATGCATATGACCGTTTTTGAATTTTTTTACCGCGTTTTGGGCTAATTTACCCTTATATAGATTTTCATTACTTATTTCGGTATGCTGCCTCATCCATTCCTGTAATGGAAAAGTGAAGCCCATTTTAGGCCGGTTCCAAATTTCCTTGGGTAAAACATCGTGAAAGCTATCAATTAATATTTTTTTTGGCTGGCCAGCGTCAAACCTTATTCCAGGTTTAATATTTTCAGCCATTTGTTTGAAATCCTCATCCAGAAATGGCACTCTTACTTCCAGGCCATGGCTCATACTCATCACATCCATGTCCCGTAGCAGTTGATTTTGCATATATAAATTCGTTTCAAACCAAGCTGCGTGCTCCTGGTCATAATGCCCTAAATCGTGAATAGAAAAATTGTTAAATAATATTTCATCTACCTGTTTTATATCAATGTCAAGTATTTTGGCGATATCTTGCGGTACAAAAAAACCGCGCAAAAACAGATAGTCGGCCAACGGGTGAGAGTGAGCTAAAAATGATATTTTTTTATACCTGTCAGTTTTAAAATAGTTAGCTGCTGAAAACAAAGCGGCCGGTACTTTTCTTAAATAATTGAGATACTTGATTCGGTTAAACGATGGATAGCCTCCAAAAAGTTCATCAGCACCAAGGCCAGATAAAACAGCTTTTAACCCATCCTGATGAGCATACTTACTTATAAACCACGAATTAATGCCATCGGTTGTGGGCATATCCATATCGCTTATTATCCGCGGTAAAAAGTTTTCAAAATCTTGTGATTTCACCAGGTGGACAAACTTTTCGCCATCTATTTTATTTAATACGATGTTTTGATAACTTCTTTCATCATATGCCTTTTCATTAAAATAAATGGAAACCGTTTTTAGCGTCTGTCTTTTTTGTTTGTTGGCAAGTAAGGTTATAAGGCTCGAATCTATGCCACCACTTAAAAATACACCAATCGGAGCATCTGAAATTAACTGCCGGCTCACAGCCGCAGTTAAGGTGTCATGGATGCCTTTTTTGGCCGTGTTTACATCTGTTATGTAGGTACTATCAGTCACATTATGATACAGCTCAATGTTGTAAGTGCTGTTTTGGTGGTCCCAAGTTAAGAAATGCCCTTTAGGGAGGCTAAACACGTTCTGTAGGGTGGTATACGGTTCGGGAATATGGCCGAAGGCTAAAAATTTGACAGACCACGCCGAATTAGTTTCATTTGTAATTCCTGCGGCTTTGAACGCTTTTACCTCCGAAGCAAAACTAATTTGATCACGCGTTATGTGATAATAAAGAGGTTTGATACCGGACGAGTCACGTACCAGATGCGTTACACCTTCGACAGTATCAAATAAAGCAAAAGCGAACATACCGCGAAATTTTGAAAACGCTGCGACACCCCAATATAAATATGCTGTTAAAATAACTTCGGTATCGGTACTTGAAAAAAACTTCGCACCGAGATTTAATAATTCTCTCTTTAACTCCAGGTAGTTATAGATTTCTCCGTTAAAGGTAATCCAGGCTTTTTTCTGAATATCAGCCATCGGCTGATGGCCATTACTGCTCAAGTCGATGATCGTTAGCCGCCGGTGACCGAATGCGATATTCATTTTTTCATCAAAATAAATGCCATCATCATCTGGTCCCCCATGTTTCAGGGTTTCACACATAACGCCAACTTTTTCAATAATTTCTTTTGAGCTAAGTCTCTTCGAAATTATTCCTGCTATCCTGCACATCGTTGATATATATTCACAGCTTCGCCCCGTAAGTCACAAACTATCTTTGTAACTTATTGTTAATCAAAGAATTGTTAATTCTTCTTTTTATTAAATATTAGGCACTAATATTAATAGATAATTAAAAGTGCCGTTTGTACGTATTAAATTCCCGTAATGTTTAAAGTCTGCCAATAAAAGATGCAGCAACATGAACAATTATCGAATATCCCAAATTTTCAAGCCTTAACGCTAATTGTTTTTGCGAATGATAAGATATAATCTCTCCTGTTAACCCCTTAAGCAAACCTGCTTTGATCACTATTTTTTCACCAGGTTGCAGATCATCCTCGGTGATCTCCAATTCATAGGGACTGGCCATTAACAATTTAAGATCATTAATTTGACGGTCGGGCATCGAAGCTATTTTACCCGAAAAATATATAAAACGTGATATGCCCTTTGTCATTAATACTTCCGCCTGTTCAAATTCTTTAATCTTCACAAATAAGTAGGATTTTATAAAAGGTTCCTCTACCCATTTTTTTCTGTCACTCCATTGTTTGAGCTTTCGGTTTAAAGGCAGATAATTCTCTATCCCTTTACATGTTAAAGCCAGACAGGCCTTTTTTTCAGCCCTGGGGTTTGTGCAAACCGGATACCACTTATAACCAACCGTATTAGCTTTAATAGCCATACCCTATAACTCTTTTATATTATTTAAACCAACGCCCAAGATCCCACCATCGCTTTTTTTGATCTGTATAATAACCCGAACTCTGATACCCGCTGTAATCAGAATAATAATAATAGCGAACGCCATGATTCTCGCCTGTAAACTTGGTAGTATAATATCTTGAATGCAGCAGGTCTTCGGCGTATGCGTTCAGCACAATCACGGTATTGTCTAAATGATACTCCTGCGCAATGCGTTGAGGTATTGTAGCTGAATAAAATTTTGATTTCCCTGAGCGTATTACAAAAAGATTAATATCACTCATTCTAATCAACGGTATGGCGTCTGAAACCAATCCAATTGGTGCGGTATCGATCATTATAATTTCATATTTCAATTTCAGGTTCGAAATTAATTTATTCATTCGCTCAGAATATAACAATTCAGAAGGATTGGGTGGTACAGGACCGGAAATAATAAAATCGAGGTTTTCGTGTTTTGAGTGATTAATAATATCATCCTCCGAACATTGGTGCGCCAAATAGTTACTTAAGCCTATATCGTTTGGCACCTCAAAAGTTTTATGCAGTTTTGACCGCCTTAAATCGGCGGCGATTAATATGACTCGTTTGTCAATTAAAGATAAAGTGCTGGATAAGTTGACAGCCACAAACGATTTTCCTTCACCAGCTACTTCCGAAGTGATGCAGATAATCTTGCTTTTTTTATCCGATGCCAGGAAGTTTAAATTCGTTCGTACAGATCGCACGGATTCGGCAAAAATGGATTTTGGCTTTACAATTGCCAATATTTGTGAACTAAATTCGTCAATTTCTTCAGTAAATTTTCTTATAACCCCAATAATGGGTATACTGGTAAGGCTTTCAACAGTTTCTTTGTCATAAATATATGGGTTTAGTACCCTGATCAAAATAATTAAACCTAATCCTATGGCCAGCCCTAATATAATTGCGGAACGACGAATTCCATGTTCATCCGGGGATACCGGATTAAAATTTGCATGTGCAAAATCTATAATTGTTGCACCAGGCAAAATGCCCGCACTGCTAATTTGCGCGTCTAGTTTTTTTTCCGATAGAAATGAATAAACTTTATCGTTAATCTCATAATCACGTTTTAGGCCCACAAGGTCACGTTCGGCTGAAGGAAGGGCGGCTATTTGCTCATTTATAGGTGAGAGTTGCGTTTCTAAATATTTTATTCTATTTCCGACAAATGTCATGGATACATTAATGCTGTTTATTGCATCGTTTTTCACCCGTAATATCTGCTGGTTTATGAAAAGAATGGGCTGTGAATTATTGTTGTATGTTTTTAACAGCGAAATTTTTTCTGTGATTAAACCATTGAGATCTGTAAGAATCTTTTCTAACTCAGGATCAGTAATACCACCCATGTTAAAATTAAGATTTACATTATCTTTTCCGCTTACTACTTCATTTTTAAGGTCGTTAAGGGCATCGAGCTGTATTTTCAATAAAGAAGTTTGTGATTCCAAATCCTTCGCTTTACTCAAAGCTACTTCCGATGCGGAACTTACATCCATCATTTTGTTATTTTTTCTATATTGCTCTATCGCGTTCTCCGATCCTTTAACCTGCTTAGAGAGGTAGTCGAGTTGACTGTCAATAAACCGTATCATTTGCGAGGCCGATTGTGTTCGCTGATTACGATCGTAATTCAGGTACTCTTTCATCACAGCATTTAATATATCAGCCGCAAACTGAGGATTTGAGTCGGTTTCCTGCAGCGATATAATGTTTGAGTTTTTAGCAACTTCCGATGTACGTATCCCTCCTCTTATTCGGTCAATAAATTCGTCTGCGGTGTTAAGTTTAAATAAAAAAGATGCTGTTTTTGGCATGTCGCCAGGATACTGTATGCTAAACGCGGTGGGCCCAATGGTGAATGGAGTGTTATAAGTAAATGTTTTTTGAACCGTTTTTCCTGCGCTCTTGTAACTTATACTAAAAGCGTTTTTGTTCACTGGTTTAAAAGTGATCAGCTGATTAAAAAAGTTTAAACTATCGAATTTTATTAACGATATATTTAATGGTTTTATCGGGTAAAGGTCATTTGTGCGGTTAAGCACACGACCCACAACGAAAAAGCTTATACGATAGTCAATATGTTTTATGGCGCTTAACAATAGTGGAGAGCTTTGCAGCACAATCGTTTCGCTTTGAATTTTAGATATCGCAGTTCTGTCTGTGGCCCCGGGTATAGTTATAATATCTTGTATCTCTGATTTTTTTTCCTCAAACTTCATTGTGCCCGAGGTGGCATAGGTTTTAGGAGTATACCATAAATAAACATTAGCAATAATCATTGATATAGCAACAGATCCCGCTATCCAATACCACCGGCTCAGGAGTATTTTGCCAATTTTGAAATAATCAATCTCCTGGTTTGCTAATTTGGGCTGAATCTTACCTGGTTCTTCCATTAATGATGGATAAGCGTATAAATAATCAACACCGTATTAAATAATAATAATGCAGGCTGAACGATGAATGTGAAATTTTGTAAATTATCGTTACGTGCGGCGCGTTTACTTTGCGCCACATAAATTATATCTCCGCTTTGAAGTATGGCGGAAGGATCATTAATTGATGCTAATTCTTCCATATTTATTTCAGTCACTTTTGGATTTTTACCGTCACCGCGAATAATCTTAATATTTTTGTCGTTCGCTTTGTCCGTAAGCCCCCCTGCCTGTCCAATGAGTTCAACTAAAGTTGTTTTATCTTTAACTAAAACATAATTCCCCTGAGCTTTTATTTCACCAAGTAATGTTACTTTGAGATTCACAATTTTTAGATCGATAATAGGATTCTTAAGAAGATTTTTACGGTAAGCATCCTCAACAAGTTTTTGGGCTTCGGCCCTTGTTAACCCCACAACCGCTATGCGGCCAATAACGGGCAAGGCTACTGTTCCATCTTCTTCAACCTGGTAAGTTTGTTGTTGCGTGGCGCTGCTGCCCGCAGACCCCACACTGGTTGGGGTTTCATCGACTATGTATTTGATGTTTTGCAGATTTCTGATCTGTAAAATATCCTGAGGTTTAATTTTATATTGATAGGAGTAGGCGGGGTTATTTTGGGATACAGTGTCAGGAATTGAATTTCTTTGTTCAAAAAGTGTTTGATATTGTTTATTAGAACAAGAAGTACAGATAAAAAGTACCCCCAAAATTATGTAAATTAAATAGCGCATATGTTCATCAACTCTCCCCAGTATTAAATTTATTAGGTATCAGCGCCAAAATTACATAATTTTGTGACTATAAATAGTATTTTCCAAGTGTGCAAGATTTAAAAATCTCTCTAATTACAGTTTCCTATAATGCCGAAAGTACCATTAGCCGCTGTATCCAATCTGTTATAAGCCAGAAATTTAAAAATATAGAGTATATAATCGTCGATGGCGGCTCGGGCGATAAAACGGTCGAAATCATAAATCAGTATAAAGCGTACATAAATTTATTTGTATCCGAGGCAGACAAAGGAATCTATGACGCCATGAATAAAGGGATTAAAATGGCAACGGGCGACATAGTAGGAATGCTCAATGCAGATGATTTTTTTGCTGATGATATCGTATTAGAGGAAGTTACCCGCGCCTTTAAACAACAAAATGCAGATGTTATATATGGCGACTTAGATTACGTGAATTCAACAGGGGAAATTGTTCGCAAATGGAGATCGGGAAAATACTCACGATATAGATTCAATTGGGGTTGGATGCCACCCCACCCAACTTTTTATTGCAAACTAAGCCTTTTTAAAAATTTTGGATTTTACAGCCTTGACTATGGAACTGCAGCGGACTATGAATTAATGTTAAGGTTTATGTATTTTAATAAAGTAAGTGCTCATTACTTAAAAAAAGTAATGATAAAGATGAATATTGGTGGAATAAGCAACAAGAATGTCGGTAATCGCGTAAAAGGATTGTTGTTTGATTTTAAGGCTATGCGTAATAATGATATTTCACTTCCATTAATGACATTAGTATCCAAGCCGTTACGCAAGATAATTCAATATTTTTAACTGTTGAGTGTTAATATGTTAATAATAAGCATTTTGGTTAATTAATAATTATTAGTTAATTGCATGCGAGCATATTATATGCTATTGATAACCCTTTGAAGAATTAATTTAAATGGTGGATTTTTTACACAATTTCCCTATCATATATTACGCGTTTATCGTAGTATTTTCTATCCTGATAACATCGTTGGCTATTCCGTCAATTTTACATGTGGCCCGTTCGCGACACTTATATGATGACCTCGGTCATTTTAGAAAATCCCATGACCATGGGATACCACGCCTTGGGGGCGTTGCCATATTCGTTAGCTTCACAATCACCTCGCTATTATTTTGCGTAACTGATAAATCATTACCTATCAATTATTTGCTTACGGCTTGCATAATTTTATTTGCGATGGGATTAAAGGATGATCTTGCCGGTGTAAACTCCAGCACCAAATTTTTAATACAATTTATTGCCTGTTCAATCCTGGTAACGCTGGGCGATATACGCATAGCCAATATGTATGGCGTATTTGGCATATTCCAGCTTTCATATCTGGTAAGTGTTGGATTATCCATTTTTGTTATTTTACTAGTAATTAATGCTTTTAATTTGATTGACGGCATAGACGGACTGGCAGCCACCACAGGAATTATTGCCAATGGAACTTTTGGCGCATTGTTTATATATATTAAGCAATATGAGTTGGCGGCGGTTTCCTTTGCTATGGCCGGAGCCGTAATCGGATTTTTAAGATTTAATATTACTCCGGCAAAAATATTCATGGGCGATACAGGCTCCTTGCTAATCGGATTAATATCGGCGGTAATGGCTTTAAAGTTTATGGAAGTAAACAACGGCGCAACCAGCGGTTCCATCGTCCTTAGTTCGGTGCCTTCGCTTGTACTTGCCGTTTTAATAGGACCGATATTCGACACCATCCGCGTTTTTATCTTAAGAATATCAAATGGTACTTCACCTTTCACGGCAGATCGCAACCATATTCATCATCGCATGTTGAGGCTTGGTTTTAATCATTTACAAACAACAATAATTTTAACTAGTATTAATATATTGTCGATTGCTATGGTGCTGCTTTTTAAAAACTATGGCGAATCAATTCTTATTACTTTAATAGTTTTGGTTTCTCTGGTGTTTAATTGGATGATCACGTTTTTCCTCCGTTCAAAAGAACGGGAGAACCTGGCGCTGCGTAATTTATTTGTCTAAACTCTTTTTATAACCGCTATTTAGCGTGTTTATTCTTAATCTAAGAATATTTTGGGCACTTATTTTCTTTAGATTTGGAGGTTAGTTTACCTCTATGATGAAGATTGCAATAAATGGCTTTGGCCGCATCGGGCGTGTTTTTTTAAGAAATATTCTAAATAAACCAGGTATTGTTGTTATGGCAATTAATGACCTGACCGACACCAGGACACTCGCTCATCTTTTTAAATATGATTCCGTTCATCGCGGCTTCAAAGGTGATATTAGCTTTGATGCAGATAACCTTTATATTGATAAGCACAGAATAAAAGTGCTTGCAGAGGCAGAGCCATCAGCTTTACCATGGAAGGAATTAGATATCGATTTAGTGATCGAATCAACAGGCAAATTTACATCGAGAGAAGGCGCCGGTAAACACTTAAAAGCCGGAGCTAAACAGATGATTATTTCAGCCCCAAGTACTGATAAAAACATACCAACCGTTGTACTGGGAGTAAATGATGATTCAATTGACTTGCATTCGCCAATATTATCCAATGCGTCATGTACTACAAATAATGTAGCGCCATTGGTCAAGGTGCTGGATGAAAACTGGGGAATCATTGACGGATATATAACTACAGTACACTCGATGACCGGCGATCAAAACCTGCATGACGCACCTCATAAAGATTTGCGCCGGGCAAGAGCTGCATCGGCTTCAATTATCCCTACAACAACCGGGGCAGCAAAAGCAATCACTGCAATTTTCCCTCATCTTGAGGGCCGGCTGGGTGGGGCGGGTATACGCGTGCCTGTTCTTAATGGTTCATTGACCGACTTTACTTGTACATTAAAAAAACAACCATCTGTTGAGGCAATTAACGAGGCGTTTAAGCAGGCGGCCAAAGGCTCAATGCAAAACATTTTAGAATATACGGAAGATCCCATCGTATCAACGGATATATTGGAGAACACGCACAGCTGTATATTTGATGCGCAATTAACCTCGATCGTAGGCGGATTGGTCAAGGTGGTTGGTTGGTACGATAATGAAATGGGGTACTCCAACCGCCTGGCCGATTTGGTTGAAAGAATAAGCAAAAATAATTAGCTAATGATTTCGGTAAAATGATCAAATTTATTGCTGTCGAAGATTTACTCGAAATCAGGAACGAGGTTTTACGGGAGGGAAAACTGACCCTCGACGACTGTAGGTTTCCTACTGATAAATTAGCGGGTGCTTTCCATTTGGGATATTATATTAACGATCAATTGTTGTGTATAGCTTCATTTCATCCGCAGGATTATGAAGGATTTGAGGGTAAAGGTTATCAATTGCGGGGAATGGCCACTATTGAAAAATATAGGGGACAAGGCCTGGGAAATCAGCTGCTCAATTTTGCAATTGTTTATATGCGCGGACAAAAAGTTAATTACTTGTGGTGCAATGCTCGGAAAAAGGCCTTACAATTCTATTTAAATATGGGTTTTGAAGTGATTTCGGCAGAATTTGAAGTGCCTGTTATAGGGCCTCACCATGTATTGTACGTTAAAATACAATAATTTTTTTGTTACCTAAAACACCTTTTTGGTTTTTGGGTTTCGAATCTAGAATTAATTGCTGAATTTGGCTCCGCACAATTTACTTGCATCAAACATATGAAAACAATAGATCAAATTAGTTTTGCCGGGAAAAAGGCGCTTATCCGCGTAGATTTTAATGTACCACTGGATAAAGATTATAACATTACCGATGATAATCGCATGACGGCCGCGCTGCCAACAATTGATAAGATATTAAAAGACGGTGGAGCGGTAATACTAATGTCGCACCTGGGAAGGCCGAAAGGCGGACCGGAAGAAAAATTTTCTTTAAAGCACCTGGTACCCCATTTATCTGATCTGCTTGGTCAAAAAGTAGAATTTGCCGATGATTGTATAGGTCCCGATGCCACCGCAAAAGCAAAAGCATTGCACAATGGCGAAGTTCTTTTATTGGAGAACCTCCGTTTTTATAAAGAAGAAGAAAAAGGCGATAAAGACTTTGCCGAGAAATTATCAAAACTTGGTGACGTTTATGTAAATGATGCCTTTGGCACAGCACATCGCGCGCATGCTTCCACGGCTGTTATTGCTCAATTTTTCCCTAATGCAAAATATTTCGGTTACCTGATGGCCGGGGAACTTAAAAATGCAGAAAAAGTGTTAAATGAAGCTGTAAAACCATTCACCGCTATTATGGGCGGCGCAAAAGTATCGGATAAGATTGAACTGATTGAACGCCTGCTTGATAAAGTTGATAACCTGATAATTGGCGGCGGCATGGCTTATACTTTTGCAAAGGCACAGGGTGGCAGTATCGGCAAATCGTTAGTAGAAGATGATAAACTTGATCTGGCCAACAGCTTAATAAAAAAAGCAAAAGAGAAAAGGGTGAATTTATTGTTGCCAACAGATTCAATAATTGCTGATAATTTCTCGAACGATGCCAATACCGCAACGGCGCAAAATGATAATATTAAAGACGGCTGGATGGGTTTGGATATTGGTCCGGATTCCATTGCTGAGTTTACAAAAGTGATTGAAGGGTCAAAAACAATTTTATGGAATGGCCCGATGGGTGTATTTGAAATGGAAAAGTTTGAAGCCGGCACAAAGGCCGTTGCAGAGGCTGTTGTAAAGGCCACTGAAAGCGGAGCCTTTTCGTTAATAGGAGGGGGCGATTCGGCGGCAGCCGTGGCTAAGTTTAACTTTACCGATGAGGTAAGTTACGTATCAACGGGCGGTGGCGCTTTGCTTGAATATATGGAAGGCAAAGAACTGCCGGGTGTAAAAGCAATAAATGAATAAAATATATTGCTATTCGGGTTTTTGAAAACGAATTTAAGGGGGCGACATTTATTGGTCGCCCTTTACTATATATCTTTAATAAATAATTTTTTAGAATGAGGAAACTTGTGCTTTTTGCAATCTGCTGTCAGCTTTTTGCTGCTTTTAATCTTTTTTCACAACCTACTGATGCAGCTTATACCGTAGCGAACTATACAAAATACGAATACGAGATACCAATGCGTGATGGGAAAAAATTATTCACCTCGGTTTATGTGCCAAAGGACCAATTGAAACAGTATCCGATTATGATGGACAGGACGCCGTACAGCGTAGCTCCATACGGAAGAGATAAGTATAAAAGCAGCCTGGGCCCATCAAGTATTTTCTTACACGACGGTTATATTTTTGTTTACCAGGATGTACGCGGCAGATGGATGAGTGAAGGGATATTTGAAGAAATGACACCCGAAAAGGAAGAGCATAAAACCAATAACGATGTAGACGAGGGAACGGATACTTATGATACCATCGACTGGCTTTTGAAAAACATACCCAATAACAATGGTAAAGTTGGTGTTTGGGGAATATCTTATCCCGGATTTTACACTACGGCATCCTTACTCAGTCGTCACCCGGCTTTGGTAGCAGCATCGCCTCAGGCGCCGATGGCTGATCTTTATCGTGACGATGCTTTCCACAACGGTGCTTTTATGCTGGTTGCTAATTTTGGATTCTATCCTTTTTTTACCAATCGCCAGGATGATAAACCGACGCAACGCCAGGGTGCCCGCTTAAATTATGGTACCAACGACGGTTACAAATTTTATATGGACATGGGTTCGGTGAAGAACTCGAATACTAAATATTATAAGGATACCATCAGGTTATGGAACGAGATGCTCGACCATCCTAATTATGACCAGCATTGGAAAGACCGCAACGTTTTATACCATCTGCACGATATTAAAACTGCTGTACTGGTTACCGGAGGATGGTATGATGCCGAAGATTTATATGGCGCCATTAATACCTACAAGACGCTGGTAAAGAATAATCCCTCGACTCCTGTTTATTTTACCATGGGTCCCTGGGTACACGGCGGATGGTCGCGCGGCGCCGGAGACCATTTAGGTGATGTTGATTTTGGCGGCCCTACCGGACCATTTTACCGCGAAAAAATTGAATTCGCTTTTTTTAGTCATTATCTTAAAGGTACGCCGCTTGATCTGCCTAAAGTTTCAACCTTTGAAACCGGCGTTAATCAATGGAAAAAATATAATGTTTGGCCGCCAAAGGAAGCTGAGGATAAAAACCTATATCTGCTACCGGGTGGTAGATTGTCGTTTGATAAACCGAAGGCCAGTGGTAACAGCTTCGACGAATTTGTCTCAGACCCCAGCAACCCTGTGCCATTTATCAATAGTATCGCAATCGATATGAAACGGGAATACATGACCGGCGATCAGCGCTTTGCCAGCAGCAGGAAAGACGTATTAACCTATCAAACAGATGTATTGGATAAGGACGTAACCCTGGCGGGAAATATTTGGGCCGATCTTAAAACATCAACCACGGGTACGGATGCAGACTGGGTAGTGAAAGTAATAGACGTGTATCCTGATACAGCGACAAACAACAAGTTTGCGGGCAAGGATGTTAATATGGCTGGTTATCAGCAAATGGTACGCAGCGAAGCGATGCGCGGCAAATTCCGCGAGGCTTTTGATAAACCCGTTCCATTTGTGCCGGGTAAGGTTAGTCCGGTAAACTTTGAACTACAGGATGTGCTGCATACATTTAAAAAGGGACATCGTATTATGGTTCAGGTTCAAAGTACGTGGTTCCCGCTTATTGACCGCAATACTCAACAATTTGAAGATATTATGAAGGCCAATGACACAGATTTTCAAAAAGCCACACACAGGGTTTATAATTCAAAAGAAAATCCGAGCTTTTTAAAAGTGCGAGTATTGGGCGATTGATTTTAGAATTTGTCATTGCGAGGTACGAAGCAATCTCGTCGCCTCGCATAACGGGAATGCATAACTACGAGATTGCTTCGTTCCCGATATAGAATCGGGACGGGCTGTTCCTCCTCGCAATGACAATTTTTCTATAATATATTCTTCAATACAACAACTGGTCGTAAGGATAACGTTCCACATGCAAGTCTTTGACCTCTTTATAGAGTAAAGCCCTGAACTCATCAAGATTTTCCTTTTTTGTAGCCGATATAAAAACCGCCGGACTATTGTTTTTTGCCATCCAGCTTTGACTGAAGTCATCAAGGGTCAAGGGCTCAGCATGCTGATCTATTTGATGTTGTGTGGGTTTAAATTCATCAATCTTATTGAAAACAGTGATTACTTTTTTGTTTAAAGCGCCAAGGTCTTTCAATGTTTCATTTACAACGTATATCTGATCTTCAAAATTAGGGTGGGAGATGTCAACCACGTGTATCAGTATATCGGCTTCGCGCACCTCATCCAACGTGGATTTAAAGCACTCCACCAAATGATGTGGTAACTTCCTGATAAAACCAACGGTATCCGAAAGCAAAAATGGTACATTCTCAATTACCACCTTTCTAACGGTTGTATCCAGCGTAGCGAACAGTTTGTTCTCGGCAAATACCTCCGATTTGGAGATCATATTCATTATGGTTGATTTACCTACGTTAGTATATCCTACCAATGCAACCCTGATCAGCTGATGCCTGTTTTTGCGCTGTGTTTCGTTCTGACGGTCGATATCTTTTAACTTATCTTTTAGCAGGGAAATCTTATTCAAGATCAAACGCCTGTCCGTTTCAATTTGTGATTCACCTGGCCCCCTCATACCAATACCGCCTTTTTGCCGCTCAAGGTGAGTCCACAAACGGGTTAATCGTGGTAGTAAATATTGAAGTTGTGCCAATTCAACCTGCGATTTTGCCTGCGCAGTTTGCGCCCGTCCGGCAAAAATGTCGAGTATTAGGTTATTCCGATCAAGTATTTTTACCTGTAATTCATTTTCGATATTGCGTAGTTGCGATGGGGTAAGTTCGTCATCAAAAACCACCATATCAATTTCTTCTTCGGTTACAAAGGCTTTAATATCTTCCAGCCTGCCCGATCCTACAAAAGTAGCCCTATCCGGCCGCTGCAATTTTTGGGTAAAAGCCTTTACCGTTTCGGCACCGGCGGTTGCAACCAAAAACTCAAGTTCCTCTAAATATTCCTTCGCCTGTTCATCTGTTTCTCCCTGGGTTATAACGCCCACCAAAACAGCACGTTCCTGCTTCACAGCAGTATCATAAAATTTTTGTCTCATTCTTATAAATGATTAACATTCAAAGTGCGAATTTACAAAAATTGCTGTCGCCCTATGCACATTGTCAATAATAGACCAAACCCATTAATAGATCTATTTGTCCTAACCAATCAATTCAATGAATGGTCCTTTAAAAACTCGTCTATTACATCTTCGTCGTCTAAATTAAATATAGCTTCTGCTAGCTTATGTTGATTTTTGACCAATGCTAAAGCCGACAAAGTCGCCGATGCCAAACTTGGATTCCATTCCTTTTTCATCGCAATTTGGGCAAGTTCCGCTAAACCCATAATAGCTTCATGATATGCAGACTTAAGTTTCGTAGGTAATTCGGGATTATTTTTATGCCTTAATATTTCTATCAATGAAACTAATCCCAATACGTTATAGTCGACCATTTGTTTTTCTTTGGCTATCCTAACCAAGTGAGGAACCGCATAATAAGATGCTATTCCAACATCTCCTTGATGATGAAGTTCATCCCGCAATTCCTTGTAAATAATATCGGCAGATTGAAGCGTTGCGGCTTGTTCCAGTTGCTTCAAAGCAATGGAAGCGTCATACAGCGTATGCTTATAACCACCTTCCAACTCCTTCCATTTGGGATCGTCTAAAGTAAGTTCTGGTTCGTTGACTGGTTTTCTTGGAAAGAATTGCCCTAAAGTAAATGTCATATTCAGAATGTAATTTATTTACTGTTCGCCGCCATATAATCCAGAGTCAAATTGCAAAGCGCCTTAACGCCCAACGTAAATGCACTTTCATCAATAAAAAAGTCCGGCGAATGGTTTACCGGAGTTGTCCTGGGATCAGCGCCCTTTGGCATGCCGCCTAAAAAAATGTCGAGACCAGGCACTTTTTCAGCAAAAAAGCTAAAATCTTCGGAAACAGTTAACGCGGGACCAGAAGCAACATTGGCGGCTCCGGCCACTTGCTGCAGGGTTGGCAGCATTGCTGCGGTTAGTGCCTGGTTGTTATAAGTTACGGGGTAATGTACACTGTATGGTATAGTTACTTCGGCAGTCGCACCTTCGGCTTCGGCGGTTTTGGTAGCTATCTGCTTAACCCGTGCTATCAGCGTTTTTTCATCGTCAGCGGAGAATGCACGCAGAGTGCCCATCATTTCTACCTTTTCGGGAATGATGTTATGACGGTTGCCCCCATTGATTGATCCAATGCTCACCACTGCCGGGTTCTCGGTGAGGTTTATATTCCGGCTGACAATTGTTTGCAGGTTATTGATGATTTGGGCTGAAACCACGATAGGGTCGACGCCAGACCATGGGCTTGCTCCGTGAGATGATTTGCCCTTCACAATTATCTGCATGTCGTTTACAGAGGCCAATGTTCCGCCTGCGTGAGAAACAATGGTGCCAACCGCCAGGTTAGAAAGGATGTGCTGCCCAAAAATGACATCAACTTTCGGATTCTCCAAAACGCCCTCTTTAACCATTTCTTCGGCCCCTGACATTTCTCCTTTTGGCCCCCCTTCTTCAGCAGGCTGAAAAATAAACTTTACAGTGCCATGCAATTCACTTTTCATGGATGCTAAAATTTTCGCAACAGCCATCAGCATAGCCATGTGCGAGTCGTGCCCGCAAGCATGCATTACGCCTACTTCCTGCCCGTTATACATGGTCTTGTCTTTTGATGCAAAAGCAACCGGCGTACGTTCGGTTACCGGCAATGCATCAAGTTCCGAACGCAGAGCTACAACCGGGCCGGGTTTGCCGCCCTTTAATATGGCGACTACCCCTGTTGTTGCTACACCTGTCTTTACTTCCATGCCCAGCGACTGCAAATATTTGGCAATAATTCCGCCAGTGCGAACTTCATGGTTTCCCAACTCCGGGTGCTCATGAAAATCACGCCGCCACGCCACAACCTGGCTTTGCAGTGAATCTGCTTTTTTACTGACCCTGGTTTTAAATGGATTGGTTTGTGCAAAAGCGGGGACTGAGATTGCGCAAAGGATAAACAGGAGTAGTTTTTTCATCTTAGGGATTTTTTATCTAAGATAAAAATAAAGGCGGTTTTATTAGGCTATGATTTTAGGGCCATCTTTGGTAGATTTCTTTTCTATTGAGAAATCGAATAAAGATTAATTCCTGGTCCTCAGTGTACCTTAACCCAATCGGTAGTCCCTAATCGGATTCGATAGAAATCTCTATATCCGGTTAATTTTTTTAGATTTTTTATTGATAGGAGATTTTCGGCTTGTTGTACGTCTTTTACAATTTCAGCAATAGACTGTTTAATCTTTTGATCATTAATTTTACCTACATCCTTCTGAAAACTTTTATCGATCCTGACGATCATTTCAATGAATTCAAAAATTCCTCAGTATCAATTAATTCCCCTGTTTCCCCTTCTTTTATAGCTTCAGCCAAAATAAAATCCTCCAAATCATCTTTGGAAAGATATTTTGCTTTTATGCCCATCTTTTCAGCAATTGTTATTAAAAGCTGGATGTCTTTTTTTGATTTACCGGAGATGATAGCAGATTCCATATAACAAATATACCGAATCTTAACTAAGATTTATTTAAAGATTACAGGACTTTCCGGCTGTAAGCTAACTTTTTTAATCCTGAAAATCTCCAAATCCTGAAAACGACAATCAAACAGTAGTCTTAATCTTCAACTCATTCATCTGCGTCTCTGCGATAGTTGAGGGTGTATCGATCATCACATCCCTGCCTGAATTATTTTTTGGAAACGCAATCACATCACGAATAGAATCTAACCCCGCAAAAATAGACACCAGCCTGTCTAACCCGAAGGCTAAACCGCCATGCGGAGGGGCGCCGTATTCAAAGGCATCCAATAAAAAGCCGAATTGTTTCTGCGCTTCTTCCGGCAAAAAGCCCAGGTGTTTAAACATCAATGATTGCAACGTACGGTCATGGATACGGATAGAGCCGCCGCCGATTTCTGTGCCGTTAATTACCAAATCGTAGGCATTTGCCCGAACTTCGCCCGGTTGGGTATCTAGCATGTCAATATCTTCGGGTTTTGGTGAAGTAAACGGATGGTGCATAGCATGATAACGGCCCGATTCCTCATCCCATTCTAACAAAGGAAAATCCAGCACCCACAATGGTGCGAATTTGTTTTTATCGCGTAAGCCCAAACGGTTTCCCATTTCAAGGCGAAGCTCATTTAATTGCTTCCGTACTTTATCTGCTTTACCGGCGAGTACAAGCATTAAGTCTCCAGCCTCTGCTTCAAAAGCCGCGGCCCAGTTGGTAAGCTCATCTTCACTGTAAAATTTATCTACCGACGATTTCAAAGTGCCATCGGTATTATAGCGGCAATAGATCATACCGGTAACGCCGATTTGCGGGCGTTTTAACCATTCAGTAAGTTCATCTATTTGTTTGCGGGTATAGTCAGCACAGCCCTTTGCATTGATGCCAACAACAAGTTCGGCATTATCAAAAATGCTGAAACCTTTCCCTTTAACCACGTCATTCAGCTCCACAAACTGCATCCCGAAGCGGATATCCGGTTTATCGGAGCCATATAAACTCATAGCATCGGCATAGAGCATTCGGGGGACGTTCCCAATATCAATACCCTTTACCGCTTTGAACAAATGGCGGGTGAGTCCCTCAAAAATATTTAAAATGTCTTCCTGGGTAATGAACGACATCTCGCAGTCAATTTGGGTAAACTCCGGCTGACGGTCAGCACGCAAGTCTTCGTCCCTGAAACACTTTACTATCTGGAAATAACGATCAAATCCGCTCACCATCAGCAACTGCTTAAAAGTTTGCGGCGATTGTGGCAAAGCATAAAACTCTCCAGGATTCATGCGGCTTGGCACCACGAAGTCGCGTGCACCTTCTGGTGTTGATTTGATAAGTACAGGTGTTTCAACCTCGATGAATCCATGCCCGTCGAGATACTTGCGCACCTCCTGCGACATTTTATGGCGTAGCACCAGGTTATTCCGGATAGGATTACGGCGCAGATCAAGGTAACGGTATTTCGCCCTTAGCTCTTCGCCGCCGTCTGTTTCATCTTCAATTAAAAACGGGGGCAGTTTTGCCTCATTCAATATTTGTATATCCGATACCCCGATTTCAATTTCGCCGGTCGGAATTTTCGCGTTTTTACTTGTGCGTTCTAAAACTTTTCCGGTTACTTGTATCACAAACTCCCGGCCCAGCTTGCGACTTATCTCACGAAGCGAAGCATCAGTATCTGTGTTAAACACCAGTTGCGTTAAACCATAACGGTCGCGCACGTCGATAAAAGTGGTACCGCCTAGGTCGCGCGATTTTTGCACCCAACCGCACAACGTAACAGTTTCTCCTAAATGTTTGAGGTTTAATTCGCCGCAAGTATGTGTTCTTAGCATGATACTATCTTTATAAAGTTCGCAAAAGTAGGATTTTAGTCGGAAAGTCCGAAAGTCGGAAAGTCCGAAAGTTGAGAAAAGCCAATAAAACTCCTTATTCTTCCGGACTTTACTGACTTTGTCCGACTTTCGGACAAAAAACATATATTTGCCCAATAATTCTCAAGGGGTGCCTTGCTTTGGTCGCAAAATAATCTGCAGGTTATTTTACCAAACTGAAAGACAGGCTGAGATCAAACCCGTGGCCCCCCGACCCCCTAAAGGGGAGTTTTAATCTTGAAGCCTGACTTTAGGACATAAACTCCCCCTTTAGGGGGCCGGGGGGCCTACACCTGATCCGGGTAATGCCGGCGTAGGGAGAGGTAACAAGTTAAGTGTACTGCGTATTCACCCTGATGCGGAGATGGTTTAACTAATTAATTTTTTATTCATTTTGAAAATTTTATTTGTGGCGTTAAGCGCCTTGCTGCTGCCTGTCCTGGCATCGGCCCAATTCTCTGTTTCCGGCAAAATTACGGATCAACAAACCGGATCACCATTGCCCGGAGCAACTGTCGTTCTGGTAAATCAAAACATGAAGTCGGCTACTGATACTGCCGGTCGATATCGTATTGACAATCTTAATACGGGAAGGTATACCCTAAAGATATCTTACATCGGTTATCAAACCATTACAAAAGACATTCTTTTAAATTCAAATTCTGTTTACAATTTCAGCATTGACCAAAGCACGGTGCTGACGGAAGAAGTAACCGTCAGCGGCACCCGCGCGGCAAAAAACTCGCCGACAACCTTTACCAATTTAACCAAAAAGGATATCGCAAAAAATAACCTTGGCCAGGATCTGCCCTTTTTGCTGGATCAAACGCCGTCGCTGGTCACCAACTCCGACGCCGGAACGGGGATAGGTTATACCGGTATTCATATCCGCGGTTCGGATGGTACCCGCATTAATGTCACCATAAACGGTGTTCCATACAATGATTCGGAAGAACAGGCTTCGTTTTTTGTGGATGTGCCTGATTTTGCATCATCGGTTGATAATATCCAGATTCAGCGTGGAGTGGGTACGTCAACAAACGGTGCCGGTGCTTTTGGAGCCAGTATCAATATACAAACTACCACCCGCAATGATACCGCTTATGCCGAACTCAATAACTCATTTGGCTCATACGGAACGGCGAAAAACACGATTAACCTAGGAACCGGTTTACTTGGCGGGAAATTTAGTATTGATGGGAGGCTGTCGCGAATCTATTCAGACGGGTATATCGACCGTGCTTATTCAAACCTGCAATCTTATTTTTTAACCGGCGCTTACTATGGTAAGAATACGGTAATAAGATTTAACACTTTTGGTGGAACCGAGCATACTTACCAGGCTTGGGACGGTGTTCCGGAAGATAGCCTAAAGGCCGGCAACCGCACTTACAACGAGCTTGGCCTCCAGCCCAACGGCGAGTTCTATAAAAACCAAACGGATAACTATACACAGATCCATTACCAGTTATTGGTTGATCAAAAAATATCTGATAAACTATCATTTAGCGGTGCTTTGCATTATACCCACGGGTTTGGCTACTACGAAGAATATCAGCAAGCGCAAAATTTAGCTGATTACGGTGTTACGCCGGTAGTAATAGGAACGGACACTATTTCGACAACAGACCTTGTCAGACGTTTGTGGCTGAACAATAAGTTTTACGGTGTCACTTACAACTTAAAATACCAGGCTCAAAAGAATTTAAACTTTAACCTCGGCGGCGCTTATAATGAATACAAAGGCGCACATTATGATAATATTGAGTGGACGCAAGAAAGCACCAACATTCCGCCTGACTACCAGTACGCCCGCAATGATGCTGATAAAAAAGACTTCAATATTTTTGGGAAAGCCGACTATCGTATAGGGAAGGTTACGCTTTTTGCGGATTTGCAATACCGGCACATTTATTATTCATTTTTAGGCTATAATGACCAGCTTCAGAATGTTCAGCAGCAGGTTGATCTTGATTTTTTCAACCCTAAGGCAGGCATAACTTACCAGTTTAATCCTGACAATAATATCTACGCCTCTTTCGCCGTCGGCAACCATGAACCTAACCGCGACGAATACACCCAATCAACGCCTAACAGTCGCCCGAAGCCAGAAAATCTGAAAGATTGGGAAATAGGCTACCGCACTCGCCAGGGTATTTTTACTGGCGGTATCAACGCTTTTTATATGCTGTATGATAACCAGTTAGTATTAACAGGGGCTTTGAATGATGTTGGCGACCAGATACGCAGCAATGTTAAAGATAGCTACCGTGAGGGGCTTGAGTTTGATGGCGGTTTAAGGATCAGCAGGAAACTAACTTGGTCGGCAACCGCAGCTTTGAGCAGTAATAAGGTGAAAAACTTTCAGCAATACCTAAATGATTACGACAACAATACCACCGTTGAATACACCTACAATAAAACGGATATAGCCTTTTCGCCCGATTTTGTTGGTTCAAGTACCATCAGTTTCAGACCTGTACGGGGCGCCGAGATTGCCTTTATCAGCAAATATGTGAGCAGACAATATTTAGACAATACGTCAAATATTAACCCGCCAGGCTATCTGCCATCTGATCCAACGTCAAACCGCTATCTAAATAGCTATTTTGTAAACGGGGTACGACTTAATTATAATTTCAGTATTAAGAGTGTTAAAAATATTGGTATCACCCTGCTGGTGAACAATATATTCGGCGAAAAGTATGAATCAAACGGCGCTACTTACCCGGATATAGAAGGCGGAAAAGTGGTTAATTACAATTACTTTTTCCCGCAGGCGCCGGCAAACTTTTTGTTAGGGCTAAATCTTAAATTCTGACCGCTGATTTTGCTGATTGCTTTGATTACACTGATTTTGGTCTGCGAAATCCATTAATCATTCTAATCAACGGTCGAGACAATAACATTATGAATAATTTGATCAAACTTTTTGGGGAACAACTACAGCAAACCACTTTATTAGAGTGGCTTGCTGTGGTTTTGGGTGTCGCCGAGGTATTGTTGGCGCGCATAAATAATGTTTGGCTTTATCCTACGGGTATCCTGGGAACTTTAATTGGTATTTATTTGTTGCTGATAGCCGGTTTGTATGCTGAATCTTTCCTGAATGTTTATTACGTGGTGATGAGTGTTTACGGCTGGGTTTTCTGGCTGAGCAAACGCGGCGAATCGCAAGTAAAAATATCGTGGGCGAACAAAAACGAATGGGTCATTACGTTAACCATTGTTTTTGCGGGCTGGTTGATTCTTTATTTGTTGCTTAAAAGCTTTACCACCTCGAATGTCCCGTTTTGGGATTCATTTGCATCGTCAACAGCATGGGCCGGGATGTGGTTATTGGCCCGACGCAAAATCGAAAACTGGGTTTTGTTAAATATCAGCAACCTTGTTGCCATACCTCTATTGTTTTATAAAAAGCTGCCTATGCTTGCTTTGCTTACGCTGTTTTTATTTGTAATTGCCTTTTGGGGATATTTTGAGTGGCGTAACATTTACAGGAAAGAAAATCAAAGTGCCGAACCAGTGTTAAATTGAACCTATTGTTATGCGAAATATTTCTCATCCTTCAGCTTTTATAGAACCGGAATGGCAGCTATTAATACGCCGCACGGCGGCTGAGGCAGAACGACTGGAGATGTTGCATCCGGATCAATTGGCTTTGATCTACGAGCAAAAATGGTTTAAAGGATTAATGCCGGTCGAGTATGGCGGGCTCGATCTTTCGTTACCAGAATTGGTGCGTTTACAGGAGGGCCTTAGTTGGGCGGATGGCAGCTTTGGTTGGGTATTTACTTTATGCTGTGGCGCCGGCTGGTTTGCTGGCTTTATTGATAAAGATTTAGCACAAACGTTGTTTGCCGGTGAACACACCTGTTTAGCAGGCAGCGGGGCTTCAACCGGCGAGGCTGTTTGTTTACCTGACGGATACCTTATAAATGGACAATGGAATTATGCGAGCGGCGCTCATCATGCCACTCACTTTACTGCTAATTGTATTATAAAAAAAGGACGCGAGACAGTACTCAACGAAGATGGAAGCCCGTTGATATTGCCATTTATTATCGATAAAAAGGATGTTGGGCTTTTATCAACCTGGAAATATATCGGCATGGTTGCCACGGGCAGTAACTCCTTTAAAATACAAAAGCTAAAAGTTGGGAATGAACGATGCTTTAAAATTGACCCTGACTTCACCACTATCAACAAAAGGCTATACAAATATCCCTTTTTGCAATTAGCCGAGGCAACACTGGCAGCAAATATTGCAGGTATGTCAATTCATTTTATCGATCTGGCCGAAGTGATTATTGAACAAAGAATAGCACTGGATAAATATACTGCTGCGCAAACAACATTACTGCTTGAAAAGCTTACAAATATTAAAGTGGAAATGGACGCCTCCCGTAACAGTTTTTATAATGCTGTCGACGCATCATGGCATTTAAATGACGACGAATCATTACAGCGGGTAAGTATAATAAGCCGTAAAATAGCGGGAATAGCCAGGAAATATGTTGACTGGCTATATCCTTATTGTGGTTTACAGGCTGCTTCACCGGATACCGAAATCAACCGTGTATGGCGGGATATACATACCGCGAGCCAGCATACCCTCTTGGTTTTTGAGAGTTAATGCAGGGTTATTATCATATTAACCTAAATATTACACTGGATTTTTATTGTATTGCTGATATTTGGCTACTTAATTAATGAAGATGAAAATCAAAACTCTTTTACTTTTATCACTCGCTCTTTTCGCTGCTTCCGTATCGGCACAAACAAAAAAGAAAAAAACAATTATTAATACCGCAAGTACAGTAGTTGCTTCAACTGAATTACCCCGCCCAAAACTGGTGGTAGGCATAGTGGTTGACCAAATGCGCTGGGATTACTTGTATAGGTATTATAACCGTTATCAAAGCAATGGTTTTAAGCGTTTATTAAACGAAGGTTTTACCTGCGAAAATACCCAGATTGATTACATCCCAACAGTAACAGCCGTAGGACATACTTGCATATATACGGGTTCGGTACCCGCTATTACAGGCATAGCCGGGAATGACTGGATAATCCAGGCAACAGGAAAGTCAATGTACTGCACACAAGATACTACGGTACAAACGGTAGGCAGTACAGGTAAGGTAGGCCAGATGTCTCCCAGAAACCTGCTTACTACCACCGTAACAGATGAGTTAAAGTTGGCTACCAATTTCCGTTCGAAAGTAATAGGTATTGCATTGAAAGATCGTGGCGGCATTTTGCCGGCTGGTCATACCGCTGACGCAGCATACTGGTTCGATGATAAAACAGGCAACTGGATAACCAGCACCTATTATATGAAAGACCTGCCACAATGGGTAAAAGATTTTAACGATCAAAAGCTGGCTGAAACTTATCTTAAGCTGGATTGGAACACATTATATCCTATAGAAACCTATTTGCAAAGCACGCCCGACAATAGCAAATACGAAGGTAAATTCAGAGGCGCCGATTCGCCAACATTCCCGGTTAAAACATCTGCTTTGTACAAAGGTAACCTCGGGCTTATCAGGTCAACCCCTTACGGAAATACGCTGACGCTCGACTTTGCCGTGGCTTCGATAAATGCAGAGCAGTTGGGCCATCATAAGTTAACTGACTTTCTGGCTGTAAGTTTATCGTCGACTGATTATATCGGCCATCAATTTGGCGTAAACGCCGTTGAGGTAGAGGATGATTATTTGCGCCTGGACCGCGAACTGGCAAACTTTTTTACTTTCCTTGACGCCAAAGTTGGCAAGGGGAATTATACCGTTTTTTTAAGTGCCGATCATGGCGCCGCCCACAATCCCGCGTTTTTAAATGATCATAACATACCTGCAGGTGCCTGGAATGAAGGTGTTGTTTTAAAAGATTTAAATAAATTTTTACTTGATAAATATAAAATTGACGGCCTGATACTAAACCTAAACGACTACCAGGTAAATTTTAATAACAAAACAATAAACAATCAGCACCTTAATAAGGATGATTTGAAAAAGGATTGCATCAACTACTTGTTAACTCAACCTGAAATAGCTTTTGCCGTCGACATGAAAAGATCGGGAGATGCATCAGTCCCAGAAGAATTACGTAACCGCATAGTTAATGGCTATAATATTGAGCATAGCGGTGAGATACAGATTATTTTAAAACCCGGCTGGTTCACAGGCCATGGTTCAGGCGATGGCGGCCCAACCGGCACTACGCATGGTACCTGGAACCCTTATGATAGTCATATCCCATTAATATTTATGGGTTGGGGCATTCAGCATGGCAGTATTAACCGCGAAACACACATGACCGATATTGCGCCGACCGTTGCTGCGTTATTACATATACAGGCACCAAACGGAAACATTGGCAAACCAATTAGCGAAGTGTTTAAAAAGTAAATGAGTCCGTAAGTCGGGAAAGACAGAAAGTCCGAAAGACAAAGGTGGCTAAATTAAAGCCCGATGATTTGCAACTTACTATTAACAATCTTTCGGACTTTCCGGACTCCCGGACTTTCCGACTTCAACAAATGAAAAAATACATCTCAAAATTCCACTACCTCACACAGGATATGCCGAACCGCAGTCATTTAAAACAAGTGATGATTGCCTGCGAAACCGGCGTAAACTGGATACAATACCGTTGCTTGAGTAAACCCGATGACGAATTGATTGATGAAATCAATGACATCGCCGAAATTTGCGATGAATGGGGCATAACGCTTATTATAACTAATCACTACCACCTGCTGGACAGGGTAGATGTGCAGGGCGTACATATCGAAGATTTTGACGCAGACCTTAAAGCTATCCGAGTAAGCATCGGCCCCGACAAAACGCTCGGTGCTTCAGCCACAAATATTACGCAATTACTGGACGCTCAAAAAACCGGAGTAGTTGATTATTGCGGATATGGCCCTTTTGCACACACCAACACAAAGCCCAATAATAAACCATTACTCGGGTTTGAAGGTTATAGGGACTTACAAAAACATCCTGAGATTAAAATACCGGCGGTGGCAGTTGGGGGGATACAACTAACGGATGTTGAACCACTGATAGAAACCGGGATATATGGCATAGCTGTATCTGCGGCCGTTAATCTCGCTGCTGATCCTGCTAAAACGTTAAAAGAGTTTTATCGTAAACTATATTAGATAACTTAGATCAGGATTTACAGGATTTTAGGATTTGCGAGGCGATGGAGTTTCATCCTGTTCGTCCTAAAATCCTGCCAATCCTGATTCAGACAACAAAAAAATATGTCATCCCACCACATTGTTCGTGAAAAACAGGAGCCGGCGCTGCTTGTGCTAGGGCTTGACAACTTTCCTGAAGAACAACTAGGACAACTGCTGGAATGGAGCCCAACCGTTATAACCACCCTGCATACTGCTGAAAAGTTAAATTCATACGGGATAAAAATAGACTGGATAGTAACAAATGATGAATCCCAGGTGCTACAGTCGGACATAAAACTGGTCCCAGCCGGCAAACAGACATTGGTAAAAGCCGCATTGCAATATTTAATAGCTCAAAATTATCCTGCTGTTAATATTATAACCGACGAATTAGCGCTGACCGAATACGCTGGTTTTTCGGATAAGATCAGCCTTGTTATTTTCAATTGCGGTAAAAGGATATTCCCGGTTACCCCTGGTTTTAGCAAATGGAAGCCCACAGAAGAAACTATCGAAGTAATAAGTCCGTTTAACCATCTTGATTATACCGGCCTTAAAAATATAGGAGAGAAGCTATTCAAAACAACCGGCGACGGCTTTTTTACGCTTCAGTTTGATGAGCCGTTTTTATTTATTTCAGAAGAACTATAGCGTGAATCGCATCATAGGTGGTATATTGATTATTCCGGTAAAATGCTTATTTTTACATTAACATAATGAAATTTTCATTGCGGGTAACCGGGCAGTCTTAGTGATTGCTCTCGTTTCTCTCAATAAAGTGTTTTTATGACACCCTAATTAAGCATAAAACGATTTATAAGAATTCCTGTTATTTCTAAATAAATTGTTTTATGTCAATTATAATTTATTGTACGTTAAACCGTTTAACAAAACATTAGTCAAAAAGGAGATAACAACCTGCTTTATGCGCGGGGTATTATTCTAAAAATTTAAATCATGAGAACTACATACAGAAATTTATTTTTTGCGGCTTTAAGTGCACTTTTATGTGTGTTTTTAGCGATTCCTGCCAGTGCCCAGCGACCAAGCACCACCAGCGGCGGCAGCACTAGCAGCAACACCAGTAGTGGTAGTAGCAACGCTCCTCGCCCGGCGGCAAGTACCGGCGGTGGAAATAGTGGCGGTTCGTTTTCGCGGCCGGCCCCTTCGCCAAACAATGGCGGCGGATATAGGGGAAGCGTGGGTGTTTCAAGACCTCCTGCTCCATCTCAACATGTTGGTATGGCTCCGCAAAGCTACAATCATCCGGGATCCGGCATAAGTTATACGCCGCGCCAGGGAGTTCAGCAAAGAGGCAACTATGGCTATGCCCCACGTCCGGGCGTTGCCGTTAGTAATAATTATCGTTATGCTCGTCCTGGTGTTACTGTAAATGGCACTGCACCGCGTGTAGGTTATACTCCACGAGGGTATACTACCGGCGGCGCCTATCGTACTGTACCAAACATTGGTTACGGCAAGGCAGGATATTGGGGAAATCATGGTTATTATCACTATAATCATGGTTATTACGGGTCATATTATTTGCCAAGGATAGGGTTTACCTGTGCGGTCTTACCATACGGTTATTATCCATTCTATTGGGGCGACTACCAATATTACTATAGCGACGGCCTGTTTTATCAATATGACAACAGCCAGTATACCGTTGTTGAACCCCCGATCGGAGCTGAAGTGTCTTCATTACCTGATAAAGCACAATCGATAGTAATCAATGGTCAACAATACTATGAGCTGAACGGCGTGTATTATCAACCAGTTACAAAAGATGACGGCACGGTCGTTTACATGATCGCCGGTAAGGATGGAGAGTTAAATACAAACTCAGTACAGGATGACCAACCGCAAGGCCCGCAAATGGGAGATATTGTAACTCAGCTTCCATCCGACTGCAGGAAGATAAAAGTAAATGGCGAGGTGCTTTTTGTATCGCCTGATGGGGTTTACTACCAGCAACAGGTTGACGCTAACGGCAATAAAACTTATAAAATAGTAGGGCTACCATCTGATGAGCCTGAAAGTAACTAAAGCTAATAATTTGAATTTTCTAAAAGCGGTTTGATATTCAGGCCGCTTTTTTGTTTTGCATAAATGATGAAAGCATTGATTTGTTTTAAGTCTAATTCCTAAATTTAGCCGTTGAACATCCCGTCATAACAACCTGCATTATGAAAAATTCTAGCCTCCTGTTTTTTGTCGTATTGATAAATGTTGCTTTTGCTATTAGTGCTCCCCGAAAGGATCATGAATTAAAGTTATTTAAAGCCAATAACAGCAAAATTCAATATACTGGAAGAATAGACTTTTCCGATCCGCTAAAGCCACGCATCTGGGCGCCTGGTGTTTATATAGAAGTAAAATTTAAAGGCAGCAAATGTGAAATTTTGATCAATGATGAAGTTGCCGGTGGTAATAACCACAATTACTTGGAGATAATCGTCGATGGTAAAAATCCTTACCGTATTCAATTGTCGGATAAGACCAATGTTATAAAATTGCCTGATAGCTTAGCCGATACTGAACATACCGTAATGATCTGCAAGGACACTGAATCGAATACCGGTTACATTGATTTTGTTGGTTTTAGATGCGAACAGCTTTTATTGCTTCCTGCCAAACCGAAGAAAAAAATTGAGTACATAGGCGATTCAATTACCAGTGGTACCGGGATGGATCTTTCTGTTGTTCCTTGCGGGAAAGGTCAGTGGCAAGACCAGCATAATGCTTATATGAGTTATGGCGCACGTACTTCGCGCAATCTGAATGCGCAGTGGCATTTAACCGCCCAGGCAGGGGTTGGCCTTATACATAGCTGCTGCAATATGAATATAGTGATGCCGCAAATATTTGATAAGGATTTTTTTCGTAAAGATACCGTCGAATGGGATTTTAAAAAATATCAACCCGATGTAGTAACGATATGTCTCGGACAAAATGATGGTATAAAGGACTCTACACTGTTCTGTGGTGCTTATGTCGATTTTATTAAAACAATAAGGAAACACTATCCCAACACCGCCATTATTTGCCTTACCAGCCCCATGGCAGATCAAAAACTAACATCGGCTTTGCAAAATTATTTAACCGGCATCACAAGCTACATGAATGCTCGGGGTGACAAAAATGTCTATAAATATTTTTTCTCCAGGCGGTATTATAGCGGTTGCGATGGCCATCCGGATATGGCAGAACATCAGCTTATAGCGGAAGAATTAACGGCTTATATTAAACAGCTTAAGGGCTGGTGAAACGATATCTCAAGTAATTTAAAAAATCAGAAATTTGTCATTGCGAGGAGGAACGACGAAGCAATCTCATAGCTATGCATATTCGTCATGTAAAGCGACGAGATTCGTTCCTCCAATGACAAGTCTTTTTGTTTTGTAGATAAATAGCTCTTAATCTTTTTTAATAAAATTCCCATTCTCATCAAAAATAAGGTCGCCGCCTTTTATTTCAGCCTCGTACATGGTTTTCCCCGCTGCATCGGTTACCCTGCCTGCTTCTTTTATTTTTGCGCCATTATAGTGTGCTTTTACATAGGGTGCAACTGCTTTTGGCAAATCACTTATGGGAATCGCTTTAACTATCTCGACAAAATCGCCTGAAGGTGTAAATGCCGCCGAGTTATCTTCGCCCGATTTCCCGCCCCAGTTAGCTTCATAATTACCTTTTTCTTTTTCCCAGCTGACCTTTTGGGCTTCAGGGTATTTTTTTGCGAAAGTTGATTTTACAACTGCCGGTACCTGGCTAGCTTTGATATCCTGCGCATTGCCATATGCTGTTGATATTGCAACCAATGTCACAATTAAAGATAAACTCTTTTTCATGCCTTTTTTATTCAATGATAAAAAATGATTCTGTACGGACCTTGATAATATACTGTAGAAAAATTGAAAAACATCGGCCCGACTAAAAATCAATGTAAGCGGATAACCAATAATTATGAGTAACTTTAAAAAAATCTGCGACCACAATGATTTTGTTCTCAAGAAGAAATTTGCATTATGCCGACTATAAATGGAGTAACTATTTACAGCACGACCCACGTGTTAACGGCAAACCCGACGATACAATTTTTAACAAGGAAGAAGGGAATGAAGTTGTTTACCTGATAAATAAGCTCATGTTTTTGTGGGATTACCGTTTTTCCAACACCGGTAATAAAATGGAAAAACTCATCCATGATAAATTACCCGCCGAAATCACCAAACAGGAAGAAGTTCAACAATGGCTTAAGGAAAATTTGAAATTTTAGTTGATTAAGTGAATCGTTGGATTAAATGAATGGTTAACCTCAACCTCTTAACCACTCACCCAATCAACTTAATCAACCCTAAACTAACTTATCAGGTGTAATAGGTAATTCTCTTATCCGTTTTCCGGTTGCATTATAAACTGCGTTGGCAACTGCTGCCGCAACACCTATTGTAGCTATTTCTCCCATGCCTTTTGCCCCAATCGGATTAATATAAGGATCGGGTTTATTAACAAACAGGGCTTCGATTTGGGGTATATCGGCTTGTACAGGCACATGGTAATCGGCAAAGTTATTGTTCACCAGGCGGCCGTAACGATGGTCAATCACTGCTTCTTCCATCAATGCCATTCCCGATCCCATTATCGTGCCTCCTATCATTTGGCTTCTGGCGGTTTTGGAACTGATAATTTTACCGCAGTCGGCAACGGATATGGCTTTATCAATCTTTACAACTCCGGTTACGGGGTGTACCAGCACTTTCATAAAATGTACCGACCACGAATACATTGCATAAGTTTTTTGTTCAGGCCCTCCCTGCGAGGTTACTGTTACCTCTATTTGCGGTAAATTATGCTGCTGTAATATTTGCGCATAACCTGAATTGCCACCTTCTGTATTACCGCTAAGCTGTTTTAGTTTTTCTTTGAGTTGAACACATGCATCGTTAACAGCTGAACCAACCGTCGATGTAATTGACGAACCGCCCTGCGTTGGTGATGGCGGCATGGCAGAATCACCCAATTTAAAGTTGATCTTACCCGGGGGCATGCCCATTACATCTGATGCTACAGATGTCATTGCTGTACCGGTACCCGGGCCTATATCTGTTACTGAGGTTTCGATGTCAAGTGTTCCGTCAGCCAGCAGCCTTGCAACTACCGTTGCTGAACCACGATAGGCACCGAATAATCCCCCGCCCATTCCATAGCCAACCAGCCAGCTATTCTGTTTAACAGCGCCAGGTTTGGCATTTCGCTCGCTCCAGCCAATGCCATCGGCACCCAGTTTGTAGGCGTCGTTTAGAAATTTGCTTGAATAGGGTTTGCTAGTCAGGGGATCAGTTTCAGCATAGTTCCGCATTCTCAATTCTATCGGATCAAGATTTAGCTGATAAGAAAGCTCATCCAGTGCCGATTCCAGTGCAAACGCACCTGTGGCTTCTCCCGGACCGCGCATCGGAGTTGGCGTATTTACATTCAGCGAAACTATTCTGTACTTAGTGTTAACGTTGGGACATGCATACAATAGCTGACTGATATTGACCGAACCTTCGGTAAAGTCCTCATAAGCCGAAGTCTGTCCTGTCGATTGATGAGTTATACCAACAAGTTTTCCATCCGCTGTAGCGCCTATTCCTATCTTTTGCCAGGTATATGGCCGGTATCCCACCGAAGTAAACATATCCGCACGATTCAAAACCAGCTTAACGGGCCGTTTTACAACCTGCGCTGCCATAACCGCGGCAATCTCGTGCGGCCAGGTACGCAATGCTGCGCCAAAGGCGCCACCGACAAAGGGAGCAATTACCCTCACATTGTCGGGCGGTAATTTAAAGGCTTGCGCAATACTGCGTTGAGTGGATTTTATACCCTGCGTTTTATCCCAAACGCTCACCTTGTCATCGGCATCCCAACGGGCTATAATGGCATGCAGCTCCATCGGGTTATGCACTTCTGTCGGGATAATATATTCCTGCTCTATTTTTATGGGAGCCGTTTTGTAAGCATCCTCCTGCCCGCGAACATAATCTTTGCTGTTGGCGCGTGGATTAACGCCATTATTCAAATTACTGAGCAGATCGGTTTGATGGGCTTCGGTATTGTAGGTGGCTTTAACCAGCGACGATGCGAATAATGCACGCTCAAATGTGTCAGCAACCACCAAGGCAATAGGCTGCCCGTTAAAATATATCTTTTCGTCGTAAAATATTTTCAAAGGCCCTTTTGGCGATGGCTTATCAGTTTGATACCCTGGAATTTTCGGAGTATTCAGATAAGTGATTACCGTTAGCACTCCCGGCGCAGTCTCCGCTTTTTTTGTGTCCAGCGTTTTTATAGTGCCACTGGTAATGGTACTGCCGACAAGCACACCGTAGGTTACCCCTTTAATATTATATTCAGCAGAATATTTTGCCTTCCCGGTAACCTTCATCCGGCCATCAATCCTGCTTAATCCATCTGTAAAAGATGAATTCTTTTTTGTTCTGTTTTCCATAGGTTCGTTCATTCGTGCACCGGTTCATTTGTTCATTGGGGTAGTTTTAAAACCCTTACAACTTTTCCAACCTTTACAACATTTTTAACTTAATCAACTCAACTCCGCCCAATCAACCAGTTTATCAGGTGTGATTGGTAGTTCTCTTATTCGCTTGCCGGTAGCATTATATACTGCGTTAGCTACAGCTGCAGCCATTCCGATTAATGCAATTTCGCCCATGCCTTTAGCTCCGATGGGATTTATATTAAGATCTGGCTTGTTTACAAATAAAGCATCTATCTGTGGAATATCCGCGTTAACCGGTACATGATAATCGGCCAGGTTATTGTTAACTACTTTTCCATAGCGATGATCAATCACCGCTTCTTCTGTTAAAGCCATACCGATACCCATAGTTGCGCCGCCAATTATCTGGCTGCGGGCTGTTTTGGGGCTTATGATACGTCCCGAATCGGCCACACAGGCCACTTTGTCTATTTTTACAACCCCTGTATTGGCATTTACCAATACTTTAATAAAATGTACCGACCAAGAGTACATGGCGTATTTATCCGTTTCCGCTCCCGCTTTTGAATCTGTAACAACCTGTAGCTGCCGCAAGTTGTGTTGTTTTAATACCAGCGTGTAATCGGGCTTATCTGTACCTCCGTTTCCGACAAGCTGCTGAAATTTCTCCTCCAAATCCTTACAGGCTAAGTAGACCGCCGATCCTACACTCGAGGTGATAGTAGAACCGCCTTGTTGCGGCGCAGGCGGGAAGGAGGAGTCGCCAAGGTCAAATCTTATCTTCTCAACGGGGATGCCCGTTGTTTCGGCTGCGATGGAAACCATTGCGGTTGCCGTTCCGGGGCCAATATCGCTGACTGCGGTTTGCAACACCAATTTGCCATCTGCGTTCATTGTTGCTTTAACGGTTGCAGGTTCACGGTCGGCGCCAAACACACCTCCTGATACTCCGTAGCCTACCAGCCAACCATCTTTATTAACCGAACCCGGTTTTGGATTGCGGTTACTCCATCCAATACTGTCGGCACCCATTTGATAGGCATCCTTTAAATTCTTTCCCGAAAATGGCTTTCCACTTTCTGGGTCGACATCGGCATAATTGCGCAGGCGCAGTTCAATAGGGTCAATATTAAGCAGGTATGATAGCTCGTCCAAAGCAGACTCAAGTGCATAAGTGCCTGTTGCAGGTCCCGGCCCACGCATCCATACCGGCGAGCCTACATCTAAAGAAAGTATTTTATTGCCTGTATAAACGTTCGGACAGGCATACAACTGCCGGCTCACATCAGCCGGCCCTTCCGCGAAATCTTCGTAACTGGATGTTTGTCCTACGGCCCGGTGGCTGATGCCGACCAATTTTCCATCGACAGTAGCGCCGATACCGATCTTTTGCCAGGTGTGCGGACGGTAACCTACAGATGTAAACATATCGGCCCGGCTTAAAACAAGTTTAACCGGTCTTTTTACAACTTTTGCACCAATGATAGCTGCAATTTCGTGCGGCCAAACTTGCAAAGCAGCACCGAAAGCGCCTCCGACAAACTTTGAATTTACCTGGACATTTTCAACAGGAATTTTAAAAGTTTGGGCGATGTTGCTTTGTGTATCCTTAACGCCCTGGGTTTTATCCCAAACGGTTATTTTATCATCCGCGTCCCAGCGGGCAATAATAGCGTGCAATTCCATTGGGTTATGCACTTCGCTTGGTAGCAGATATTCATGTTCTAAATTAACAGGAGCCGATTTCCAGGCATCGGGATTGCCGCGTTTATATTCAGCATCGTCATGTGGTCCAAAGGCATCGTTTAAATTATCTGTTAGTTTGGTACGATGCTTTTCAAGTGAATATTGCCCTTTTACCAGCGATGCAGCATAAAGTGCGCGTTCAAAAGTATCTGCTATAACCAGCGCTATTGGCTGACCGTTATAACGGATCTTTTTATCATAAAAAATTTTGATCTGTCCCTTGTCTGTTTGTGTCTTGGCCGGATCAGCCACCACTTGATAACCCGGAACTTTTGGCGAATTAAAACATGTCACAACAGCCAATACGCCCGGCGCGTTTTCGGCTTGTTTTGTATCGATTGATTTAATTGACCCTTTTGCAATAGTACTGCCTACCAAAACCCCATAGGTTAAGCCCGGAATGTTAAATTCAGCCGAAAATTTGGCACCGCCGGTAACCTTTAACCGGCCGTCCACACGGCTCATTCCGTCTTTCGATGATGGTTTATTCATTTGGTCATTAGTCATTGCATCATTGGTCATTAGGGCATCGATAAATCATTTTTAACTATTACAACTTCTATAACCATTACAACATTTTCAACTTAGTACAACCTAAACGAGCAATTTATCAGGCGTAATAGGTAAATCTCTTACGCGGATACCGGTTGCATTAAATATTGCATTAGCCACCGCTGCAGCGACGCCTACAATGGCCACTTCGCCAATACCTTTTGAACCCATTGGGTTTGTAACAGGATCCTTTTTATCAATAAATATTACTTCAACCTGCGGAACATCTGCATGTGAAGCTACGTGATAATCGCCGAAATTACTGTTGACGTATTTACCGTACCGGTGATCCAAAACAGCCTCTTCCATTAACGCCATGCCGATGCCCCAGGTTACGCCTCCAATAATCTGACTGCGCGCTGTTATTGGGTTAATGATTTTCCCGCCGTCTACCGCCGAGACCACCTTTTTTATTTTAACCATACCGGTAGCCAGGTGAACATGTGCCTCAACAAAATGCGCACAATAAGCGTGTGCCGAGTATTTGCTTATGTTTGGCGCTTGCCCCGATGTGATGTGGGTTATTTCAACGAAAGGTAAATTATGGTCCTTTAATATTTTTACATAATCGAGCTTGTCGCCGTTACTACTACCAGCCAATTCTTTAAATTTTTCCTTGAGCGCCGTGCAGGTATCAAAAACTGCCGAACCAACTGACGATGTAGTTATCGAGCCATATTCGCCGGGGGCATTGGGTAATGCCGAACTGCCTAGCTCGAACTTTATATTTTCAACCGGAATATCAATAATTTCAGAAGCAATTTTAACCATTACTGTAGCAGTCCCCGGTCCCATATCGCTGGAAGCGCTTTGAATCAGCAACGTGCCATCAGTGCTTAACTTTGCATGTGCCGTGCAATTTGCCCGGCCCGCTCCGTAAGCGCCTCCTCCAATGCCATAACCTATCAGCCAGCCATCTTTTAATATCGAACCGGGTTTTTGCTGACGCTTTTCCCATCCAAAATGTGCCGCTCCCTGGTCATAACATTCGTTAAGGTACTTGCTGGACCATGGCAGATTTCTTTCCGGATCTTTTTCAGCATAGTTCTTTTTTCGGAGTTCGATTGGGTCCATATTCAGGGCGTGAGCAAGCTCATCCATCGCCGACTCCAGCGCATAAACCCCTGTTGTTTCACCGGGACCGCGGGTATAGGTTGGCGTACTCAAATCGAGCCGCGTTAATCTATATTTGGTGTTTACATTGGGGCAATCGTATAAAAACTTGGTCGTTTCAGTTATTCCTTCAGCAAACTGTCCATAGGTTGATGTTTCGGCGATCGCTTCGTGTGTAATACCGATTAGCTTGCCATCTGCGGAAGCGCCCATTCCCAGTTTTTGAACCGACGGCGGACGATATCCTACCATAGTAAACATCTGTTCCCGGTCAATTATCACCTTAAGCGGTTTAGCTACCATTTTAGCGCCAATCAAGCCTGCTTTGGCGTAGGGCCACAAGGGCGAGCCGCTTCCAAAAGCACCGCCTATCACTTTTGAGTAAACCTGCACGTTTTCCAGGGGAATATTATACATGTGCATAATATCCTGCTGCATGCTTTTGATCGCCTGTGCTTTGGTGTAAACTGTTACTTTATCGCCATCCCAAAGTATGGTTGCCGCAAAGGGCTCCATGGCGTTGTGCACGTGAATCGGGGTGCGATATTCGACATCTACTTTTACAACGGCATCGCGATAAGCATCCGGCTTACCCCTCAGGTAGTCGCTGCCGTCGCCCCAGGGCTTGTAGTTATTTTGCAGGTTTGCATTCAGGCTGGTTTGATGTGCTGCTTGCTGATAGTTAACCTTAACTAATGTTGCGGCAAATTTGGCACGCTCAAAGGTATTGGCTATCACCAGCGCAACCGGCTGACCGTTAAAGTAGATTTTATCGTCATTAAATGTCCTGATGTCATGCTCTCCGTAACCCGGAACTTTGGGCGCGTTGAGATGCGAGATCACGGCTACAACACCGGGTGCCTTTTCCGCCGCTTTGCTGTCGATGGCTGTTATTACACCTTTTGCGATAGTGCTGCTTACAATGGCGCCATAAACCAGTCCGGGAAACGGATTTTCAGCGGCATACCTGATAGACCCGGTTACTTTTAAGTGGCCGTCTACCCTTTTTATGCCCGGAGTTTCGTTTATGGTTTTCATTGTATTTTTAATCCCAATTGTCATTGCGGGAGATCCCGATAATCATCGGGACGAACTTTGCATAGCCGCTCTGTATAGCATGCGATTGCCTCGTACCTCGCAATGACAAATCGATTAATATTTATTCATTAAACCAATCCTGCCGCATGTTTTAACGCTTCAGTAATAGTTGCGGGAGCCAATTTTAATTTAAAGGAGTTGTACTCATAACCTTTAGCTCCTTCCATAGCAATTTGCGCAGCTTGCTTAAAGCTTTCTTCGGATACCGGCTTTCCGATAAGCGACTTTTCAGCATCGTGCAAGCGCCAGGGTTTATGAGCGACGCCACCCATAGCCAAACGGGCCTGCCGGATAATACCATTATTAATATCCAAAGCTGCAGCCACTGATACAAGCGCGAATGCGTATGATTGCCTGTCGCGCACCTTGAGGTAATAGCTGTTTTTAGCAAAGTTATTATCGGGTATCTCCACGCCTAAAATCATTTCGTCTTTTGCCAGCGTGTTATCCATTTCAGGATGTTCGCCCGGCAGACGGTGAAATTCAGTAAATGGAATTCTCCGTTCGCCTTTTTTTCCGGCTATGATGGCAACTGCATCAAGCGCGGCCAAACCTACACACATATCGCTCGGGTGAACAGCTATGCACTGGTTACTTGTACCAAATATAGCATGCATGCGATTGTATCCTTCCATCGCTCCGCAACCTGAACCGGGCTCACGCTTGTTGCAGGGCATCGTTGTATCATAAAAATAAGAACAACGGGTACGCTGCATCATGTTGCCGCCAACCGTAGCCATGTTGCGCAATTGGGGCGATGCGCCTGCTTTAAGCGCCATTGCCAACAAGGGCTGTTTTTCAACCACAAGTTTATTTTCCGATACCGCGCTGTTTAAAGCCAGTGTCCCTATATGAATTCCCGTTTTGGTGGGAGATATGCTTTTTAACGGAAGATGGGTTATATCGACCAGTTTATCAGGAGCCGTAACTCCCCGTTTCATCAAGTCGACCAGGTTGGTGCCGCCTGCTATGATTTTAGTACCGGGTTTGTTTATTGCATCCAATACGGCCTGCTGCGATGTGGCTTTTACATATTGAAACTGTTTCATACTACTTGCCCTCCATCTTTTACTTCCTGTATGGCGTTAACTATATTGGGATAGGCCCCGCAGCGACATATATTACCGCTCATAAACTCCCTGATCTCTGTTTCTGAATTTGCGTGCCCCTCCCGGATGCAGCAAATGGCTGACATGATTTGTCCCGGCGTGCAGTACCCGCATTGAAAGCCATCGTGCTTTAAGAATGCTTCTTGCATTGGATGCAAGTCATTGCCTTTAGCCAGGCCTTCAATAGTGGTTACTTTTTTGCCGTTTACCATAACACCAAGTGTAAGGCAGGAAAGCACTCTATGACCGTCGATATGAACAGTACATGCGCCGCATTGGCCATGGTCGCAGCCTTTTTTACTGCCGGTAAGATCGAGCTGCTCGCGCAGGATATCCAAGAGGGTAGCCCGCGGCTCAACCGACAAGCTTTTCGCAACGCCGTTAACCTCCATTTTCAACGGCATTTTTTCAAACGCCTCCGCTATTTTTTCGTCAATATGCAGCGACGCAGCCTTGACAGCAGTTCCCGGTGCAAGCGCAATGGCGGTAAGTAGCGTTGATTGCTTTAAGAAATTGCGGCGTGAATTATCCTTCGCCTCCGGTTCTGACTCGGGCCCGAAATGGTCTTTTTCGTATTCCATAGATAATTTGCTTTAGAAAAGGAAAGTTACGGCTTTTTCATAAAAAGAAAGGATCGGAACAAAGAATTTACACAAAAAAGCGTTATATAAAATTTTATATAATGCTTTTTTACAGTGAGTTATAAAAATTGAAAGTGAGGATCAGGGGATTACGGTGTCTTTGTCTGAATTTGGATTTTTGGGATTTGGCGATGGTGGGATTTGCAAAATATGCTTCAAGGAAATCCGGTCACGACCGCTATAATTATCGAAATAACGCCTTATTCTTTCTTAACCATTTTTTATTAGCCCACTTAGCATAGCGTTCATCCACCATATAGTATCTTGAGTAAGTTGAGTGCCAATAGCCAAGGAATATATACTCACGCTTGTAGTGCCAATTCTTCGGAGGTTTATGATGAACTGTATCTTGAGGCAGATACTCACGGTTTTGTCCATTTTTAATTTCAAAAAGTTTATGCCCTTTAAGAATTAAACTATCTGCTCTCACATTGACTGCATGTTCAAAATATTGAAAACCACTTACAGAAGTATCTTTTGTGTAATTTAAGAACAGTGTATCAATATGCAGACGATATTTCCCTATCGCCTCATCACCCATCAAATCATAAGCATAGCGAAATTCAAATGTGCTGTCTGGCTTAAAATAGAGGTAAGTTAATTCGTTGATTCTATCGTCTACATACCTCTTGGCTAAAATTGATTGAGCTTTGGAGACGAATGATATAAATAGAGAAACAAGTAGTAAATACTTCGTCATAAGGTTTGAAAAGAATCTGTTCTAAATTAATAAACATCTTTTATCTAATCAAATAAAGCCAATAGTGATTTTCGGAATGATCGAGGTCGTCACCTCGATATAGATCAGATAGAATTATGATATAATCAATGTAAATTTGTATATGGCGCAAATTGATTATAAAGAATATATTGAAGTTAATCCGGACGTTAGATTTGGAAAACCAGTACTTAAAGGCACCCGAATTACGGTGTATGATGTTTTGTCATGGTTGGCTTCGGGCATGACACATGATGAAATAATCAGTGATTTTCCGCAGCTATCCGAAACACAAATATTGGCCTGCCTTGCTTACGCCGCTAATAAAGAACGCGTAATAAAAGTAGCATAGCATGCGCTTCACTACTCCTAACTTATATAACCCAGGAAGCTTTAACCTTTTATGAATAATAATGAAGTATTAGATCATAATGGTAACGAAATTGAAATTGAGGCATTTCACCCCGGTGAATTTTTGCAAGAGGAAATTGAAGCAAGGAATATCTTAAAAAAAGACATTGCCAAATCCCTTGATATTTTGCCACACCATTTAAGCGAAATCTTTGCAGGAAAAAGAAATATATCGGCACGCTTAGCCGTAAAGCTTGAAAAAATTTTAGGTATCAGTTCCCATTACTGGTTAGGGCTGCAAATGGAATATGATCTTTTTGTTGCTAAACAATTAGAAGCTCAGGGTTGAACATACACCGATCACTCGGAAAATAACGGCTCGAACCATTATCGTGTGTCTCTGTACCAGATAATAGATCGAGCCGTTACACATGTTTTTTAATCCTCTAATCCTAAAATCCTACGAATCTTAGTTCAGACAAACAAATAACCTATTTCACTTTAACAAACACATCCGAGAATTCCCACTTGAAACCAAAGCCCTTGCCGGTTATATAATATTCCAGTTTCTCATTAACAGCCTTTAATTTTTTTGCGTTAACGGGGAAGCTTAATACCGTTTTAGCGGAATCCATATTGGCTGCGCCACCCTTTTTATCACCCCATTGCCCTGTTTCTGAATTGAAGAAGATTGTCCATTTCTTTTCGCCGGGCATAGCAAAGAAGCTGTACTTGCCTGCAGGTAATTTCTTGCCTTCTACCATTAGGTCCTTATCGGTCTGGAAGATGGTGGCTTCGTTGGCGCCTGCTCTCCAAAGCGTCCCATACGGTAATATTCCGCCGAAAATTTTGCGTCCCTTTACGGAAGGGCTGCTGTAATCAACGCTGACGGTTGCGTCGCCAATTTTCCCGGTGGCCGTTGCCGGAGGGCTTGGTCTTTTTGATTTATCATCCTGTGCATGAGCAAGGTTTAACGATAATAGGCCGACTATAATCAGCATAAATGCTTTAGCCGGAAAAGTTTTTTGGAGTTGTTTTGTAAGGTATTTCATATACAAATGTACTGTTTAGAATATAAACGAAGAATGATAAAAATGCATTGGTCTGGCGTTATCAACGCCCGATATTTCCGGATATGTAACAATGATATGATTATTAATCTTTTAACGCTTATAAAATGAACCTTTGCGTTTAATTGGTGTCTTACTGAAAAATTACACTAACTGGACCATTAAACGCGATATGAAACTACCCCTACTTGTCACAATTCTATTTTTTACCGCTACCTTTTCGTATGCTCAAAGTGGCCGTGAAGTGCACGGAACCGTAATTGACTCGACCAAGTTAGGCGTACCCTCAAGCACTATCACGCTAACATCCGACCAACACGACAGTACCACAACAATCTCCGACCTCAAAGGCAAATTTATTTTTCCTTCGGTAAAGGGGAACAAAATAGTCATAACTATATCCTCAATTGGTTACCAGGGACTCAAAAAGCATTTTACCCTGGCCAACGACAATATCCCTGCCGATCTTGGCAGTATTGTACTAAAGATACAATCTAATATGTTGAACCAGGTTAACATTGTCGGAGTTGTACCTGTCACTTTGAAAGAGGATACCGTTGAATATAAAGCAAGTGCTTATAAGGTCCGCGAGAATGCACCGGTTGAGGATCTGATAAAAAAACTGCCCGGCGTTGATGTTGACGTGAACGGCAATATTACCACACAGGGCAAACAGGTTACCAAAGTGCGGATAAACGGTAAAGACTTTATGGGCGGCGACGTTCAAAGCGCGACAAAAAATTTGCCAGCCGATGTTGTTGAAAATATCCAGATGATTGATGATTATGGCGACCAGGCCAACTTAACCGGAATAAAAACCGGTGAGCCTGATAAAATAATGAATATCACCATTCGAAAAGACAAAAACTACGGTTATTTTGGGCAGGGAACAGCTGGCGCCGGCGAAGACCTCCTCCCGGAAAGCGCAGGCATACCAAATCAAACCCGGTATATCGGCTCGCTAAATGCGTTTAATTTTAATGGCGACCAGCAAATTGCTTTGTTAGGGAGTGTAAACAACACTAACGTAAATACATTCTCCTTTGGAAGTGCTGGTGGTGGCGGCGGTGGTGGTTTTGGTGGTGGCGGTGGTCGCGGAAATGCAGCAAGAGGCGGTGGCGGTGGAAACAGCGGAAGCCTGATAACCTCGCAAAACGGTATTACCGATGCTCATTCAATTGGCGCCAACTTCCGCGATCAATGGGGCAAAGCGCTGTCGGTATATGGGAGTTACAGTTTTTCAGATAACACAGTAAACACAGTTAATGATATTTTTCAGCAAAACACATCGCCTGTAAATCCAACATTGCAAGATCAGAATAGCATCGAAAAGGATCAAAACATAAACCACAGGTTTACCTGGAATATGGAATATAAGCCCGATACAATCAATTATTTAAAAGTTGTACCTACTTTCTCTTATGCCGGCTCAAACACTAATTTGGCTGAGACTGTAAATTTATCAGGAAATGACACGACAAGGTCAGCATATAATTCTCTTACAAACGGGTATTCACATGCACCGAATTTTGGCTTAACCGCATTATTTAATCACAGGTTTAAACATCGGCGTAACTTAAATATCAATTTAACTTTAAGTTCGTCGTCAAGCACAGGTTATCAAAACCCTGTTTATGATTATACGGTAGGAGAACCAACAGCGCCTATAAACCAAATGATCAATACTTATAGTCATACCAACAGTTATGGTATCAGTTTTTCGTACCTGGAGCCATTGAGTAAAGTTTCGTACCTGGAATTTAATTACGCTTTTAACCGTTCGATAACCGATAATAATAAGCAGACCGATACCTTATACGATCCGTCGACTCTTGCGTTCAGAAATGACAGTGCATTAAGCAACATGTATAATTATACTTTTACTACCAATAAGTTTGGCTTAAATTACCGCTTTATAGAGAAAAAGTACAATTTTACGCTTGGCGTAGGAGCACAACCGTCAGTTTTGGATGGAAGTTCGCCGGCTATCGGGGTTGATACTCATTATCCGTCATTTAACATCATACCAACTGCACGCTTTACTTACAATTTTTCAAGAAGCAGAAACTTCAGCATAAATTATAATGCATCGAGCAGTACACCAAGCTTTTCGCAATTACAACCGGTTATCGATTTTTCAAACGCCCTTTATCCTGTTGAGGGCAATCCTCTCTTAAAACCACAGTTTACAAATAACTTTTCTATCAGGTATAACAATTTTAGCTTTACTACCGGTGATATCTTTTTTATTAGCCTCCAGCATCAGGAAATATCAGATTATGTCGCAACCAACACCACCACTTTCCCACGTAAGTACCCACTTGACCCGCGGTTTGAGAACACGATACTAACGGAATATGTAAACACGGATGGCTACAGTCACACTTCGGGCCAGGTAACTTACGCCAAGCCATGGGACAACCGCAAATTCACCCTTACTTTCAGAGGTACAGCCAGCTATACAAATAATGTTGGGTTTTTAACAGATGTGGATTCTGTGACCTATGCAAAAACAACCGAAAAAAACATTGCCAAAAATTTAGCGTTCACCCCTCAGGTGCAATTCAGGGTTGATATCACCGATATAATTGACGCACAGTTGTTAACTAATTATGCCATAAACAGAACGAACAACTCCGTAAAAAACGACTTTACCAACGGGACATCAAACATAAGGACATGGAACATTGGCCTTAACGGAAAAAACTATTTTGGCGACTGGACGTTCAGTTATGATTTCACAAAAGCAACCAATTACGGATATTCTTCAAACATCAACGTAACCAATCCAAACATTTTAAATTTGTATGTTGAACGCCGGTTTATGAAAGACCATAGGGGCACTATACGTATATCGGCATTTGATTTGTTTAATCAAAACACAGGCTTTACTTCGTCGACAACAGCAAGTTCAATTACTGAAACCCATGTAAACAGACTTTCACGCTATTTCCTGGCAACTTTCACGCTTCGTCTGCAAAAATTTGCGGGTAAGGCGCCAACGCGGCAAGAGCCGCGGATGCGTGGATTCAGAAGGGACGGCGGTGGAACACCTGGCGGCCCTCCTCCGGGTGGTGGTCCGAACAACAATGATTAGAAATAAAAACGCTCCCCGGCTGATGGCGGGGAGCGTTTTTATTATAGTTTGAATGATAAATTATACAAGCACTGCACTGATAACGCGTTCCAGTTCCTCAAGGTCAAATGGTTTTGCCAGGTAGGTTTCGGCGCCAGCGTGGTTTGCAAGCAATTCAATGTCGCTATTTGCTGAAAAATAGATTACAGGGATGTCTTTTAAATTTTGATTTTTCTTTAACGTTTGGGTGGCGATGATGCCGCCATCATCAGGGATCCAGTTATCCATTAAAATTACGCTTGGTAATATTGAGGAAACTTTTTCGGCAATTTTATTGCAATCGGTAAACGCAAATACCTCCCAGCCTTGTTCTTCTAAAATATAACTGCAAATAGAAAGTATGTCTTCGTCATCATCAAAGATGACAATTTTTTTGCTGAGGGTATCCATGGGCATAGTGATATGTGAAGCTAGATATTCCATCTAAATAAAGCAAATCTTTTTTAAATAAATGTGAGCAATAATATATAAATTTTTGTTCTTGTTAAATTTACATACGATCTTTCAAATTGGTTTAACGGAATTTAACCTTAATTGTTTTATTTATTAATATTGTTTATTTCAATACTATATTTAGATGTATAAATAGATGATATCCTGTCAGTTGCCTCCTACTCTGCGCGTTAGTTATTAAGAAAGTTTTTAATCTTTTGCCGTTCCATGATTTATGCCGCCCAGTTTTTTTCTTCTCGCCATCATTTTTAAACGGCGGCGTTTTAACGAAATATTTATATAAGCGTTTTCATTTTCTTCCAATTGATCTTTATAGCCCGCCAGTATTTCGCGATACGATAATACTCCAACAACTTTACCTCCATCTGCGGCAATGACCGGCAACACGTCGATATTTTCCTTTGCGATCATCTCCAGGGCTTTTCTTAAGGTGTCGGTATTTTTGATATAAATCTTGCAATCGGTTACTATTGTATTTAAGTTGTGGTCAGGATCAAGCTCATGCCTGAAAACATCTGCACGGTTTACGATGCCAACATACGCACCGGCATTGTTTACAGTAATAAAATAATTAGCCTTGCTTTTGTCTGCCATAACCAAGTTCCTGGTATCTTTAATTCTGCTTTCCGAATTCAGCACAATTTTATTCTCATTCATTACCTGCGCTACGGTTAACTTTCCTAATTGATCAGCTTCAAAAGAATCAGGCGTAAAAATACCACGCCGTGCAATTTTTTCGGTCATGATAGTGTTTTCCATTAAAAAGAAGGAAACCAGGTATGAGGCTGTACATGCACCTAATAAAGGCAGCAGCGCATGTGATTGCATAGTTGCCTCCATAGCAAAGGATATACTTGTTAAATAAGCCCTGGAGGCGCCGGCAAACATTGCCGACATCCCCACCAGGGCAGCCATAGGTATATTTATGCCAGAATTAGGAAAGAATTTTAAAATCAGGAAACCTAAAATTGCACCACCGGCGCCGCCCATTGTTAATAAGGGTGCCAGTGTACCGCCCGATGTTCCGCTGCCCAAAGCGATGGCCCAAGAAAGGAATTTTAAAAAAAGCAGGCGTACCACGAGCATCAGCGTAAGTGTGCCTGATAGTACATTGATGATATTGTCGTAGCCAACACCCAGGGTGTGCGGTGCAAAATATCCTATTACACCAACAGCCAAACCGCCGATTGCCGGCCACCACATCCAGTGCACAGGCAGTTTTTCAAATGCATCTTCAATAGCATAAACAATTTTGGTAAATCCTAATGATAAGAACCCAGTGATAAGCCCAATAAAACTATAAATTGCTAAAGCGGTATTTGAAGGCGTAGTGAGGTCTGGCATCGGAAAAACAGGTCCGGCATCAAATAGTACGTGGTGGCCGGCGGCCCCGGTTATGCAAGCAAGGGCAACCGGTAAGATAGCTTTTGGTGAGAATTCAAAAAGCAATAACTCAATAGCCAGGAAAACCGCGGCAATGGGTGTTCCAAATATTGCCGACATGCCCGCAGTGGCGCCTGCAGCCAGCAATACTTTACGCTCGCCGGAGGTAATCTTGAAAATTTGCCCGATGGTTGAACCCAATGCCCCACCGGTAGCTATGATAGGTCCCTCAGCGCCAAATGGGCCGCCGGTTCCTATTGCTATAGCCGAAGATATTGGTTTTAAAAACGTGATAGATGGTTTTATGCGGCTTTGGTTAACCAATATTTGCTCCATAGCTTCGGGTATTCCATGGCCTCTTATAGCTGCCGACCCATATACCGCCATTAAGCCGACAATAAGCCCGCCGATTGCGGGTATCACAATTACCCAAACGCCCAGGTGGTTAGCTGATGGACTGTGAAATGCTACGGAAATTGATCCGTAAAATGCTATATTGGTTACAAGGTTTATGAGCGATACCAAAAATTTTGCGATAAGGCTGATAGCCGCGGCTATTACAACTGACAGACAGGAAATACGTAATAATCTTTTCTTAAAAAAAATACTTTTTTTTACCGTATCGATATCTTCCTCTAAATTACTTAACAATGGCGATATAGGTATTCCATCGGTATTTGTTGTTTGTTTCATGTTTTATAAAAAATAAATCCTTTTGCGATGTTCGGTCGCTTATTCGGCGGCAAAAGTACGGTATTTAAGCGTTAAAGAAGCAATCGCTTTGTAAAATATATTGCACATGCAATATATTTTGACAATTGTTATAAAATTATCGTCAATTATTATTGCAAGCGCAATTGATGATTAGATTTACAAGGTTTTAAATAAAGAACGAATGAGTAAGAATGTTTGTGATTTGCAAAGTTGTTTTTTGTGCAGGTTTTGTTTGAAGGACTGGATCCCGGCGATTGCCGCGAACAGGCAAAATATTGAAATAAAAAAGGGGCAGCAGCTTTTTAAAGAAGGAGACAAAGCAGAGGGCATTTATTTTATCTATTCGGGTAAGGCCAAAGTGCATAAAAGATGGGGCCGCGAAAAGGAATTGATATTGAGATTTGCCAAAGCGGGCGATATAGTTGGTCAGATGGGTTTGGGTGATGAAGCGATTTACCCCATTTCGGTAACGGCTATCGAACCTGTAATCGCTTGCTACATAGCTTTGGATTTTTTTGAATCGACATTAGCCATTAATAATAATTTTAACCGTCAGCTATTGAGAGTGCTGGCTAATGATTTGCAGGAATCCGAAAAAAGGATGCGTAACCTTGCCCACATGCCGGTTAAAGGTAGGGTTGCCCAGGCTTTGCTTACACTAAAAAGTCAGTTTGGAATTACGGAAGACGGCTACATTGATCTGGACATTAGCCGGCAGGATCTGGCTTCATTTACCGGTGCGGCTTATGAATCGTTATTCCGTTCGATAAATGACCTGGTTGAAGAAAAAGTAATAACCGCTTCGCGTAAAAGTATTTTGATAATGGATGAAAAAAAATTGTTGGCTTTGACGAAAGAAATTGATTTATAATGATATAATACTTATTTTTATAGACCAATTATAGCAACCTGAGCTAATTGTACAGTATACCTAAACCAACAATCATGCGGAGAGCAATCATTGTTTTTATAATCTTTTTACCCTATTGCTGTTTTGCACAGTTTAAGCAAAACCATGGCTTTAAAAATGATAGTACAGTAGCTGAAAACGTAATCGCCAAACTCAAGACCTTTTCGGAGCAACATATTACTGAAAAAACCTACCTGCATTTTGATAAGTCGTACTACGTTGCCGGTGATACCATTTATTTTAAAGCTTATGTAACACTCGGAGAAAAACATCAATTATCCGATCTGAGCGGCTTACTTCATGTCGACCTGATTAATGCCAATAATAAAGTTGATCAATCCGAAATATTGCAATTGAAGGACGGGGTGACCTGGGGTGATTTCGCATTGCCCGACTCATTGCCAAAAGGGAATTATAGAGTCAGAGCATATACCCAATGGATGCGAAATGATGGCGATGGGGCCTATTTTAATCGGGTTATACCGATAGGCTCCCTCTCCGACGATAAAATTCCGGAGAGCGGAGATAGAAATACTTCGAATGCAAAGGGAAAACCTGATATACAATTTTTACCGGAGGGAGGTCAGCTGGTTATGGGGATTAACTCCAAAGTGGCATTCAAAGCGATCGCAGGCAACGGTTTAGGAATCGATGTTACCGGTGTTGTGGTTGATGATGAAAATAAGCAAATAGCGACATTTTCGTCAACGCACCTGGGAATGGGTTATTTTCATTTGACCCCTGAGTCGGGTAAATCCTACAGAGCAAAACTTACCTACGCTGATGGCTCACAAAACTTTATAGATATGCCGAAAGCTACAGATAACGGTGTGGTTTTATCGATAAACAATGATTCCATACCAAAAGCAACGGTAAGGATAGAGGCAAGCAAAGCCTGGTACCAGGAAAATAAAAATAAAGATTATACACTGCTAATTTATTCAGGAGGCATTGCAACAATGGTTACCTGCGCTTTGGACAGCCAGGTAGTTACCATGGATATTCTAAAACGGCATCTGCATACCGGCGTCGCAACAGTCACCCTGTTTTCATCAACAGGCGAACCCTTATGCGAACGGCTGCTGTTTATCCAAAATTACAACCAGCTTAGCATGGCAATAAACAGCGACAAAACGAAATATTCAAAACGAGGCAAAGTAAACATCGATTTAAATGTAAAAAGCAGGTCAGGCTATCCTGCAGAAGGCCATTTTTCAGTAGCTGTGGTAAACGAAAGTGTTGTTCAGGTTGATGAAAATTCATCAAAGACAATTCTTACCAACCTATTGCTTACCTCCGATTTGAAAGGATATGTAGAACAGCCTAATTATTATTTTAATGAGATAACAGATAAAACTTTAACCGATCTTGATTTAGTGATGCTGACCCACGGCTATCGCAAGTTTGATTGGAAACAGATTTTAAACAATACTAATCCTCCTCCCTCATTTCAACCGGAAAACGGGTTGGAAATAAACGGCACAGCTAAAATTTTATTTGGCGGCCCGGTTGTGAAGGGAACCGTATCATTAATATCGAAACAAAGCGCGACATTTTTAAGCACGACAACCGATGATAAAGGTTTTTTCCGGTTTAGCAACCTGGAATTTGCGGATACAACCAAATTTATTTTGCAGGCGGTAAATACAAAAGGAAAAGATAATACAAAACTACGGTATGAAAAATACCAAACAATCGGCGTAAGCCCTATAGAAAACGTTGACGGAACTGCCGTGGGCAAATTTCAATATGCCTACATAGAAAATGCTAAGGCTGAACAGTTACATAGTATAAAAGGAAAGCTGCTTAAAGAGGTATTTATTAATGATAAGAAAGTAAAGCACTATCCATCAAATGGCAATTTTATAGAACCAGAGAGCGCCGATCAATTAGTAACCAGTGATGATCTTGAAAGGTTGAGGGGCCTTAAGCTTTCAGAAATAACAGCACAGAAGTTCTGTTGCGGCCCGGCTATGGGGCATGGACTGATCGTAGTAGATGGCATGTCAATGCCGCCTGGATTTAGCATTGATGATTTAAATCCCAACGATATCGAAACAATAGGTGCGGTATATTACGCCAACGCCTCAATCTATGGCGTGCGCGGTGGTCGCGGTGTTTGGCTGATCACCACAAAACGGGGTAAAGGTTCAGATTCGAAAGACATTGCATCGGTTGGCATTTTGCCAATCACAGCAAAGGGGTTCTACAAAGCCCGGGAATTCTACTCGCCTAAGTATGATAGCCCGAATCTGGCAAATAATCACCCCGATTTTCGAAGTACTATTTTTTGGAAACCCGAATTGGTAACTGACAAAGATGGCAACACCTCCTTCGAGTATTATAATGCTGACGGAACAGGGACGTATAAAATAGTAGTGGAAGGAATTGACAATGAAGGTAATTTAGGCAGACAGGTGTACAGATATAAGGTTGAATAAATTATAAGTATTAGGGGACTGGGAACCAAATGTTGTTACCGATAAAAATGGCAATGCGACTTTATCATTTTACGCTGCTGATAAGCTCGGACATATACTGTTATTATAGAAGGAACCGACGGGAACGGGAACTTGGGGTATAAATTAGAGCAGATTAATATCAGAAAGGAACTTATAATTCATAAACAAAAGGGGGATGCTAAATGAAAAAACTAATCTGCATTCAGACTATGTGTATGACTGCGTTCGCAGTTATATTTTTTCATTCGCTTTGTTTTGGTCAGGCAAATGACTTAAGGGAGTCATTACTAAAACTTCAAACAGTCTCCGATAACTCCAATAGGTACAATCCCGCCGAAAAACTCTATTTACAATTCGACAAACCCTATTATGTTATTGGCGATACTATTTGGTTTAAGGCCTATTTATTCAACGCACCCACGCTTGCTTTTTCGGCTCAGAGCGGTATAATGTATGTGGATATTGCTAACGACAGCAACACTTTTATAAAACAATACCGCCTGCCAATTAAAGACGGCATTACATGGGGAGATATCAGTTTAAGTGATTTTCCATCCGGTAATTACGCCCTGCGGGCCTACACCAATTGGATGCGAAACTTTGGTACTGACGGTTTTTTCTATAAACGTTTTATGATAGCTGATACCAGTGAACAAACATGGCTTGCGAATAGTAATACAACGTCTTCTATTGTAGACGGGCATTTATTGGCAAATGTAAGGCTCCATCTTAGCGATATGAATAAAGCTGCAATAGCTGATAACCCGATGCTATTAGAAGTAATGGCCGGCAACCATCATTTATACAAACAGGAGGCGCAAACAGACCATGATGGCTTACTCGATGTGAACTTTAAAGTTCCTGAAAAAGCAAAAGCGTTAGCCCTGGTTGCCCATGATGAGCAAAGCGAAAACAAGATTACAATTCCAATTAATTTAAACCGTGCCGAACATGCCGACGTGCAATTTTTGCCCGAGGGTGGTAATATGGTTGCCGGTTTACCGTCGCATATCGGTTTTAAAGCAATTGGTGAAGGTGGGAGAGGAATAACCATTTCGGGTATTATTATAGATCGAAACCAAAAACAGGTGGCCGTTTTGCAGTCAGTACATAACGGCATGGGTAGTTTTGATTTGGCCGTACAACCCAATGAAAAGTATTTGGCAAAAGTCACCTTACCGGGAGGGATAGTAAAAGAATATGCTTTGCCTGAAATTAAAAATAGCGGGACTGTTTTGACTGTGAAAAACCCATTCGGTACCGACTCCCTTATGGTAACGTTATCTGCCACAAGCGCTTTGGTGCAAAGTGGAGAAAGCTTTTTCCTGGTCGGAAAATCAAGAGGCATAATTTGTTATGCGGCTGTTTTGAATTTTAGAGAGGGCGCTGTTTGCAGAAATATTTCAAAGAAATTATTCCCATCTGGAATCACTCATTTTATCCTCACAAATACAAAAGGACAGCCATTGAATGAACGAGTGGTGTTTATTGATCATGGTAGCGGCTTGCATATTGAACTATCAAATGATAAACCAACATATGAACCACATGACAGTATTGCCCTGCATATCACGGTAACGGATAGCATCGGTAAACCGATTACCGGCAATTTTTCGATGGCCGTTACAGATGATGCGCAGGTTAAACAGGATACATTAAATAACGAAAATATACTTACCCGTTTACTATTAACCGGCGATATAAAAGGATACGTTGAAGAACCCGGCTATTATTTGCAAACAAAAAACGTCCAATCCTGGCAGGCGCTGGATAACCTGCTGCTTACCCAGGGCTGGGTAAATTACGATTGGCAAGTGGATAAACAGCACCCTGCTTTTGCAGCGGAAAATGAATTTGAAGTGAAAGGGCAGGTGCGAAACGTATTTGGGGGGTCTGTAAAAACAACCCACGTAACACTCTTATCAAAATCACCACTTTTTATAAGAGATACACTAACTAACAAGGAAGGTTATTTTACATTTCGGAATTTCCCGGTTATTGATACGCCGGCATTTATAATTAAAGCGGTTAACAAGCGCGAGAAGAGTTTTAATGTAGGAATTGTGGTAGATGATATTAAGCCCCCCGCGTTCAACATGCCTTCAGGACCAACTGCAAAGCCATGGTATTTGAGCAGTGATACTGCCTTGTTAAACGCTTCGAAAAATAATCGTACGCGAATTGAACAAAAATACGCGGACACAAACGCACACATGCTTAGGCAAGTTGACATCACTGCAAAAAAAAATAGTGAAAGGGTCACAAAACCTTAACGGACCCGGGAATGCTGATTTAGTGCTGGACGAAAAGGACATGATTAAAGCGGGTAAAAAAACCTGGCTGGATATTCTGCAGGAAAGGATTAAAGGATTTAGAACAGGAAATATTAAAGGTTATCTCACGAGATTTTTTGTGCAGGACAAGTTATTTGGTGATTTTCAAGCTGCAATTATATCGGGGTCGGTAATAAATTCATATCCTGGCCCTAATTTCCCATGGTATTTTGTCGAAGACAAGCCTGTTAAATTTATTATTGACGGCATGCCGTTTGGTGTAAATATTAAAATCCCGGATTTGGGAGTTCCAAATATTACCGATATTACAACCTATCTTCAAAGCCATAATGCAGAAGATATTAAGGGGATTGAATTAAATAGTACCACCAAATACAGCGGTGATTATTTTAGAAGATATTTACCATCAGATTGGCCTGAAAATATTTATCACCACTGGAGAACAGCTTTAGCTTCTTTTGATTTTTCCTACGTAGAGATAACCACCCGCTCTGGCAAAGGGCCATTCATGGCGATTAACACCCCAGGCATGTACTTATACAAACCCCTGCCCCTTAGCCGGCCGCAACAGTTTTATAAACCAAAATACATTGTAAATGATACGACAAAATATTTACAAGACCTACGCTCAACCATTGACTGGGAGCCAAATGTTACTACAGATAAAAATGGGAATGCAACTATATCATTTTATACTGCTGATAAGCCCGGGACATATACGGTCATTATAGAAGGGAGCGACGGGAACGGGAATTTGGGGTATAAAATGGAGCGGATTAACGTCGGAAGCAAGCCTGCAACTAATAAACCAAAGGTTGATACAAAATGATAAAGCTGATTAATAAAAAATTCAACAAATAAAGTTCCGCTAATATTTTCCTAACAAACCTTTTCTTAAATTTGCCTCATGTTCAGGATTAGCATATTGTAAAGCATTGCTTTACCCGGCCGCACGGCCCATACCGGAGTAATCAATTCCGGCTTTATTTCCACTAGTTTTAATGGGATCTGAATAAATCCGATACAACAAATAACATTCTACATCCAGATTAACCATGAAAAAAGCAACTACGAGCTCCGCTGGCAAGGTATTCGTTTATTACAAGGATTTTGCGCGCTCAAATTCAGTTTATGCACTACTCGCTTACAGTTTGTTCGCGGCGGCTTTCGCCTGCACCGAAATTCTGCGACCTTATATTGTAAAGTATATAATAGATGGAACGATTAACCATACCGTGACCCCGCTGATGGCTATGCTTCTTTTCGGTCTCGCCGCATTGTTATACAACCTTTGCTTCAGAGGGGCTGATTATTCCATCGTTTCGTTTGAGTCGAAGATGTGGAAGATATTATATGATGGCAGCATCAGGAAAATCCTTGATCATTCGCCGCTATTTTTCGTTAACCATTCAGACATGGGGAAGCTTATCACCCGGGTGCGGCGTTACGTGATTGCGTTTGAAACATTGTTTGAAGAGTTTACATTCAGGGTATCCATTATGGCCATTTATGCCATTGGCGTTACCTGTGTTGCGCTGGCTACCGATTACCGGCTCGGCCTGCTGCTGTTAGGATTTATTGTGTCATTTTCTTTTGCTACGATTACTTTTTTCAGTAAAAAAATGAAGCTGGAACAACTGGCTACCGAAAAGGAATCGGCTGTAAGCGGCGGCATTTCTGATATTATGATGAACGTGCAAACCATAAAGCACTATGGCCGAAGAAAAGAAGAGATAGAAAGATTTGGTAAAAAAACGACAGCTTATAAAGATGCTGAATATAAGGCGCAGATGTTTGCCAATCACGTAAGGATACTGAAAGGGAGTCTTGTTATGGTATTTGATACCTTAATGGTTGGCTTACTATGTTATTTATATAATCAACATACCATATCGGTGGGCACTATGTATCTGTTTTTCAGTTATTCATTTCAAATTTCAATGGCCATTTGGTCGATGGATGAAGGCTTGAAAAAAATAACCAAAGCGATTGCTGACGCCGGCGAGCTTGTTGATATTTTTGAACACCCAAATGATTTGCCTGACGCAGATAACCAGGTTAGCGGGATAAGCGCTGCATCCGTTAAATTGGAGAATATTTCATTTGGGTACGGACCCTCAAAACAGATTTTCAATAACCTGTCGCTTGATATTCCGGCCGGGCAAAAAATAGGCATTTGCGGTACAACAGGTTCTGGGAAAACCACATTGGCAAATTTGATTTTGCGCACGATGGACCCAAATGCCGGAACGATTATAGTGGATACCTTTTCCATAAAAGATCATTTTTCACAGGATGGCCTTAAAAACTGGATTTCGTACGTGCCGCAGAATATCGACATGTTCAACCGTACAGTTATGGAAAATATCATGTTTGCCGACCCTGCATCAAGTGAAGAGGACGTGATCTCGGCCGCAAAACGTGCCCGGCTGCACGATTTTATACTTTCATTGCCAAACAAGTATGATACGCTTATAGGTGAAAAGGGATTAAAACTTTCAGGAGGTCAGCGGCAGCGGATCGGGATTGCGCGGGCGCTTCTGCGCAATACACCCATACTAATATTGGATGAAGCGACCTCGGCGCTGGATGTGATGACGGAATCTGAAATACTCGATATTTTGAACAAGGAGTTCGTCGGGAAGACAGTGATAGTAGTTGCCCACCGGCTTTCAACAATCCGTAACCTCGACAGGATATTGGTTTTAGAGGAAGGAAGAATAGCTGAAGATGGCAATCATCTGTCGTTAATGGAGTTACAAGGCAAGTACTTCGACTTCATCCAGGCCCAAAACAATCATGGCGGCCAAGCGATTGAATTGAAAGAAAATAACCTGGTGCACTAAACGGCCTAAAAACATCAATTACTATTGATAGCTTTCCAAAGCATATCTTTTAGTTCGTCGATGTTTTTTTGAGCAACCGAAGAAATAAAAACTGAAGGGACTCCCGAGGGGAGTTCCTTTTTCATTTCCTCCTGTAGTTCATTGTCCAGTAAGTCAGTCTTGGTTATAGCCAGTACCCTCGGCTTGTGCATCAATTCAGGATTATACTCATGCAATTCATGCAGCAGTATTTGGTATTCCTCGTTTATGGTGCGGGTTGTATCGGCAGGTATCATAAATAACAATACCGAATTACGCTCAATGTGCCGAAGAAATCTAAACCCTAAGCCCTTGCCTTGCGATGCTCCCTCAATAATCCCAGGAATATCTGCCATTACAAACGACTTTGAGCCGCGATAAGCTACTATGCCCAAATTAGGGACAATGGTAGTAAAAGCATAATCCGCAATCTCGGGTTTTGCAGCTGATACTACTGATAACAGGGTAGATTTGCCTGCATTCGGGAAACCGACCAATCCAACATCAGCCAGTATTTTTAGTTCAAGTACGTTCCATTCTTCCTTACCGTCTTCGCCGGGTTGCGAAAAGCGCGGGGTTTGAAGTGTCGGCGTTTTAAAATGCCAGTTGCCTAGTCCACCCCTTCCGCCGTCTGTCAATATTTTTGTCTCGCCATCCGCGGTTATTTCGAATAGCGTTTCCCCTGTTTCAGAATTTTTTGCAATGGTGCCTAATGGAACTTCTAAAATCTCATCCCTGCCGGTTTTCCCGGTTTTTAATGAGCTTCCGCCTGACTCTCCGTCTCCGGCAATAACATGTTTACGAAATTTGAGGTGTAACAAGGTCCACAGTTGAGCATTTCCTTTTACGATTACATGACCTCCGCGACCGCCATCACCGCCGTCAGGGCCACCTTTTGCTGTGAACTTATCACGATGCAAATGAGACGAGCCAGCCCCTCCGTGACCAGAGCGGCAACAGATCTTCACATAATCAACAAAATTTGAACCCTGGGACATGTTTTTGAGTCGGTAAAGTCCGGAAAGTCAGTAAAGTCCGGAAGATTTAAATAATAATACCAGGAACATGATTTTTGTCCGTCCTGTTTCGGGCATTACTGACTTTCCCAGCTTATCGGACTAATATGTGCTTATTACAGAACCGATCGCGCCAAATATTTCTGGAACTGATCCGATACCGTTTATACTTTTGAATTTATTTTGAGCTTTATAAAACCCTGCCACAGGCGCGGTTTTATCATTATATTCTTTTATGCGCTTACGAATTACTTCGGGATTAGCGTCATCCGGGCGACCGGAATCTTTACCGCGTAGTAATAATCGCTTTTCCAGTTCATCGTCATTTACTTCCAGAGAGATCATACCGGAGATCGGAGCCTTTTTACTCTCAAGTAAACTATCTAACGCTTCGGCTTGTGCTACTGTGCGTGGGAAACCGTCGAAAATAAATCCTTTTGCATCCTTGTTTGCATCCAGTTTATGGCTGATCATGCCGATAACTACCTCATCAGGAACTAAAATACCGTGATCCATCAGTTTCTTAGCCTCCAAACCGAGTTCAGTGCCTTGCGAAATTTCGCTGCGCAACAGATCGCCGGTTGACAGGTGGATCAAGCCGTATTTTTCAATAAGTTTTTGTGACTGTGTTCCTTTTCCCGCACCGGGAGGACCAAACAAAACCAGGTTCAGCATTTAATTATCAAATTAAAAGCCTTTCGGTACTACACAGAAAGGCTTGTTTAGTCCTGAGTCTGAAGTCTTTAGTCTAAATAGAACCAATGGTACTTCTAACTTGATACAAGTGCACTTGTAGGGATTCGAACCCCAAACCTTCTCATCCGTAGTGAGATGCTCTATCCAATTGAGCTACAAATGCTTTTTAAAACGGACTGCAAAAATAGGATTTCTTTTTAAAACACGCAAATTTTAAAGTCACTTCTTTACTGCAGCAGCTATCGCATCAAAGTTGGGCAGGTCGGTTGCCACGTCAAGTACTTCGGCATATACAATGTTTTGGTCCTCATCTATCACAAAAGCTGAACGTTTTGACACGCCTTTAAGGCCCAGGTTGAACACCTCGTAAAAAGCGCCATAAGCCGGTGAAACTTCTTTATTAAAGTCGGAAAGCAGTTCAAACTGATAATTGTTCAGTTCTTTATACTTAGCCAATGTAAAGGGCGAATCAACGGAAATGCCTAAAATCACCGCATTTAAGCCATCGTAATAGCCAAAACTATCACGCATAGTGCATAATTGGGCTGTACATGTACTAGTAAATGCCATCGGGAAAAAATGCAGAATTACCTTTTTGCCTTTGAAATCGGACAATGACACCTGTTTTCTGGCTGTTGATACTAATGTGAATTGTGGAGCGGCAGAGGCGGGTTGTAATGACATAGATTTGTTTTTTAACAAAAAAACGATAATTAATTGAATGATTATGATCAGTTCTATAATTATAAAGTCAATTTTGGGAGACGGCCATTTGATAAACTAAATAATTAGTTATAGATTTATCCAAATAAGAAGAAATCATGATCAGGAATTTAATCAAGACGACCCTCCGCAGTCTTTTAAAAAATAAAGGCTTCACTTTTATAAATATTTTCGGGCTGGCATTGGGTTTGGCTGTGTGCCTGCTGATTATATTTTATGTGGTTGATGAATTAAGCTATGACAGATATAATACTAATTACAACAGGATATACCGCGTAAATACAGACCTGAAATATGGGGGCGCACTAACATCTTTTGCCATAGCCGCCCCACCCGTTGGCGACATAGCCGTTAACCTAAGGATTAAAGATGTCGAAAACTATGTCAAATGCCGGCTTTTTTCCTTTTTTGGGTTCTAGGAGTAGGTTTTTGATAATTGGAAAGATGAATATTTCGCACCAGTTTTTGAAACTTATATCTCCATTGACAACTTTTCTTAAAGCGTGCTTGTACCATGGAATTTGTTTAAAGAACTTCCAGATAGAACAAGCATAACCCGGTGAGTTTTTCTGGATAAACGCATCTATGTGTTTGAATATCTTCCAGTTGATCAAAATCCATATAAACTTAGCGACCAGTTGGCACTCAAGTCTGATCTTTTTTACTGCTTTAACTTTGTGAATACTAAGCAAAGACTTCCATGTTTTGAATACCAGTTCAATCTGCCACCTCAAACGATATAGCTGTATGACGTCATCGGTATTAAGCACCTGTTCTCCTACATTGGTAATAAACACGCTAAACCTGCAACGTTCTTTATATTCCTCTGAAAGCGCCCATCCGTGTCCTTTAGCTTGGATTTGTGCCCTTCGTATTCGCTCGGCCCATACCTGTTCCGGTACCGGAACAGCAATAAGGCGACAGCAAAAGGCATCTTTGTTTTTTCCAATAGTTACCATTGTTTCAAAACAAGCTTCTTTACTATTTTGCATTTCCTGATAGCGTACTGTCCAGTCGATAGCTTTTTCTGTATCACATTGTATGGGTTTCCATATACCAGGAAGTCTGTTCAGGAAAAAGGCCTCCTCTTTAACTATTTTTTTCAGGTATGGCATGGTAATAAAACCCATATCGCGTATATGCAGCTCGTTTTTACGAATGCGGTCAAGTGTCTTTTTTGACTGACTCTGATCATTTTGTGTTGCCTTAGTTAACTCCAGGTTTTCCCAATCGCCATGCTTAAGATCAAAGGCGTACTGGATATTCATCAGAGATAATGCGTTCCGCCCCCCAAAACCAGGGTAATCCGCTATATGCATTTCAGGCAGGTGGAATTTGCAGGAATCAGCAATCAATACCCTGGAAAATGGTTGCCAGTTGTTGCCTGTACCAAGTTCCAGCTTCGAAGCCATTTGTTCCGCCAGCACCCCTTTTAGAAAGTCAAGACTCCTTTCGTTGAATCGGTTGTGCAATGCTACCTTGCTTAACGATTTTTGACGTTGCTGTGCCAGATCGTTACAACAGTCTTGTAAACTAAGTAAACTATGGTTTTGGTCGCTGAATATAAGCGTCTCGATGAATTCTTCAGGCTTCAGTTTAGACTGCCGTCGTATAAAACCCGTCTTATAAGCCAGTTCATTAAGCTTTAAAGGATTCAAAACAGCGACTATGCTGTTCTGTAAAGTTGAGGCACAATCGTCAATAAATTTGCCTGAATTAAAAATAAAAAGAGCTTTTCCCTATAAAAAACAGCTCATTTTTCAAAAAAAATCCTATCTTTATATAAGAAAAAGGCGGCAAAATGTCTGGAAAACAACCGCCTTTTTTTTAAAA
>DASYEP010000058.1:0-2043 GCA_036498965.1 Mucilaginibacter sp. | reverse complement strand
CCGGCATGACGAACAGAGTTCCAGAACGCCTCAACGGTTTGCCCGGAAAGGGTACGACCAGAAGCATCGGTAATAGTACCGGATATCATAATATTCCGGGTACTCCTGTAGAACGAACGGTCTTTACCCGCTACATGGCATTCGTGCTCGTAACGCTTTATCGCATAAATAGCCGCTTTGGCATTCAGGGTATCAAATATGGTTTCTATTAAAAGCAGATCAGAACCGCCATCGACCAGTCCGCGCACTTGTTCATAATAAGCCTCGGCCAGGTCGTCAAAAGTAACGGCACGGTAACCCGGATCGTTCACATCAGGCGACATGGACGCAGTACGGTTGGTTGGCCCGACAGCACCGGCAACAAAACGAGGTTTTTCGGGATGCTTTTTATTATGTTCGTCGGCTACTTCGCGGGCGATACGGGCACCTTCATAGCTGAGCTCATACGCCAGGTCTTCCATTTGGTAATCGGCAAGCGAAATACGCTGTGTGCTGAACGTGTTGGTCTCGATGATATCCGCCCCCGCATCAATATATTCCTGGTGTATGGCTTTGATCACATCCGGACGCGTAATATTGAGCAGGTCGTTATTACCCTTCAGATCGGAAGGATGATCGCGAAACCTTTCTCCACGGAAATCCTCCTCGGTGAGCTGATACCTTTGGATCATGGTACCCATCGCGCCGTCAATAACCAGTATACGTTTTTCTAATTCTTTCCTGATATCCATTTTTTCACAGTTGGCAGTTGCCACTTTGCAGTTGGCAGTTTGCGTTGGCAGTCGACAATCTCAGGATGGAAAATCTACAGCATAAAAAACTGCAAACGGCCAACTGAATACTGCAAACTAAACAAAGCTTATATCGAAAAGTCGGGTGTATTGTCTGACTTTCGCTTATCTTTCCTATCCATTTTTGAGAGGGATAAGTAGAACGTAGCACCTTGTAAGCACAGGTTGCTAAGACATCGCAGGGTCTAATCCCTCCGTCTTTCTCTATAAGCAGTGCAAATTTGCATAATAAAGTTGTAAGTTCAAAATGGCTGGCGGATTGGTGTGTTGGGGGAATGTCATTTTGGAGGAAGAGTATGTCGGATTGCGAATTCAGTTGTTTTGCATAGCGGGTTAGAAGCTACAACCTATAATAATTTTATAAGCCATTTTTCAATATTGTTATTGACATTTAAGCTTCGGTGGGGCATAGTAACCAATGGCAATGCTGGTAATTTTTTTTTTACTAATAGATAAATTGCTTCTGCAAAAGAAATAATCTATTCCTTGCTTTGAATCATCCGTTCCAGGGATAAACTTAACCCAATCGTTATGCCCACCTCGTGCAATAAGATGATATCTATCAAGCACTTTGATTGTACTATCCGTTAAAGGACAGTTTTTATCCCACCAAATGAAAACCTTTCCGTTATTTTCAATGAAGCGCGAAGGTATTGCCTTTTGGTTACTTAAACTTACTGTAGTGTCAAAAAAGCATTTGTTAGGATATCCAAGAATATTAACTGCGATTATGTTAGGGTAGGCCTTTGCAGCCACTGATTTATAGTTATTCTGGCCTATTTTTTTAGTTCCTACACGATGTAGCGTATCATAAAATGAAATATAAAAAACAGTATCCTTTTTGAATAATTTAGTTTTTGAAAAATCCTGAATAGCATTTAGTCTGGCTTGATTATAACCTTTCATTTCTATCACCTGACCTTGTGATTGATGCACCTGCGCTTCAACCCACGAACTTGAAAAGAACAAAAGCACCGTTAGTATAATATACCTCATTTTTCGTAAGACTTAGGTGAAATAAAAACCATTGATTAGGTTGTTTAAATTTATGAATAAGTTGTTGAATAATTAATGTGTCAGCATTACAATATCTTCTAATATCTCGCCTTTGTTGGTGTTGTCACCAACAAAACCACATGCTATTTTATGTACTTCAATCAGACCTGGCGCTGCCTGTTGGTGACAATACCAACAAGGGCCAAAGAAAAAAAGGACAAAACCCCTTAAAAGAAACGTCTGCGGAGACGTGAAA
>DASYEP010000057.1:0-109420 GCA_036498965.1 Mucilaginibacter sp. | reverse complement strand
CATCAAGCCACTCGTATTTAGCAGAAGTAGAACTAACAGTTGAGGGAAATGCAAACGGCGGGTTAGTACTTTTCTACGACAGAAAGTTTTATTCAGGTATTTTGGCAGACAAAGAAAATATCCTGGCCAACCTTCGTGGATGGCAATTTCCGACCGAAAAGACTGTCATTAAAAGACATGTATTTTTGCGGATAAAAAAGATTGAAAATACTGTTGATATGTATTACAGTACGGATGGACAAACCTGGAATAAAATAGAAAACTCAGTCGAAGTCTCCGGATATAACCATAATGTGCTCGGTGGTTTCTTAAGTTTAAGACTTGGATTGTGTGCATTAGGGGATGGATCAGTTACGTTTAGAAACTTTAAGTATCAAGCCATAAATTAATCAATAATAAAAGTTTCCAATTGAATATAAAGCCGTACAGTAAACCATCCTGCTTATAAAATCCATTTGTTCAAAAAATCGTGAAACTCAGCTTTAAACTGTTCGCTGACATAGATCGTAGTCTCCGCTATCTGAACCGATGTTTTGGTGGCTGTTGAAATGGCAGCGACAGCAACGATAAAGGAACGGTGCAGCCGAAGGAACTGGCTGGCTGGTAATTTTTCCTGAAGCTTTTTTAGACTTGTCAGTGTAAGAATAGGTTTATCGGTATTTTTCCGATACACTTTCACGTAGTCTTTCAAGCCCTCTATATACAAAATATCATCAACATCAATCTTTACCAATTGATGCTCGACTTTTAAATAGATATACGGTTTGATGTTGCCCATAACAATTTCCTGTTTGGTCAGCACCTGCTGGCTATGTTCCAGCATCACAAAATAATTATACGCCTTGGCTGCGGCTTTAGAAAAATCGACGAAGCTGAATGGTTTGATCAGGTAATCCAGGGCGTCCACTTTAAATCCTTCAAGAGCATATTGATCGTAGGCAGTCGTGAAAATTACACGCAGGTTGCTTTTCTTGTCCGATTGTTCGATGATGCGGGCCAATTCAATGCCGTTGAGGTCAGGCATTCTTATATCGAGGAAAATCAGTTGAAGGTCAATATTGTTGTGGATCTCACGCAGCGCGTCAATGGCATTGTTGAATTGCCTATGTAGCTGCAGAAATGGTGTTTGGCTGATATATGATACCATCAGGCTTAACGCCGCTGGTTCATCATCGACGGCGATGCAGTTAATCATCATTTGTTTATTGTTAATGCCACGCCGAATTCTTTTGAAAAAACGTCTCGCTCGACTGTCAGTATATATTTGCCCGAATACAATAAATCCAGTCGGCGCTGGGTATTAGCAATGCCGATCCGTTCTCCGTCTTCCAGTTGTTTTCCCAAATCTTCAAACAGTGTATTCCTGATTTGAAAGGTAAGGTGACTTTCTGTTTCGGTAATATCTATTAAAATATAGCTTGGATGTAAGGCGCTTATTCCGTGTTTGAACGCATTTTCCACAAACGGAAGAAAAAGCATCGGAGCGATTTGCATGTCTCTTAGCCCCGGTTGCCGGTCAAAGATAATCTGCACTTCACCCGCAATCCTTACTTTCATCAATTCGATATAATCTTCGATAAAACTGATTTCTTTATAGAGTGATGTCAGGTCATTTTTTGTTTCATAAAGTACGTAGCGCATCATATGTGACAAGCTATAGATCGATTTTTTCGCTGAGGGCTGGTCAGTGTCCATGAGGGAATAAATCGTATGAAGGGTATTGAAAAAGAAATGCGGATTGATCTGGGCTTTTAAAAACGAAAGTTCAGCGTTTACCCTTTCTTTTTCGGAAACCTCGTAAGCAGTCTGGTTTCTTTGAAGCTTCTTTACCATGGCGGAAATGTAACTCCAGCCCCAGGAAATAATACACAGAAAAATAATCCATTTTGAGTCAAAAGCATGGTCAGGATCGAAGGGATGCCCGGGCGTGGAAAAAGCTTTTACTAAAACCTCACTGATATGGAGCAGTCTAAATACCCACCAAATCAAGATTACTATGCAGACTATGGAACCCAGAAAACTTAACAAGTAGAATGTCGGCTTGTTCCTTTCAGACAGCTTCGGAAAGAAGATAAGCAGATTCGCGAAATAAAGAACGCCTAATAGAAAATGTTCAACCGCCTGTTTAATCCAAAGCTGCTCAGGCATGGAAAAAGGCCATGTCAAAGGAAACAATGCTGATGCCAGCAATCCCACCATTGCCACAAAGTCAATAGTAAAAAAGAATTTGAAAAAACGCCTGTGCACTTGCTGTTATTGTTATTGCTTAAATGGCGCCTTCCCATCTCACAAGGAACGCACTGTTAAATTAATCAACTAAATCTCAATAGCGAGATTTTTTTTCTAAAATCGCTTTTAAAAATCGCTTTCATTTTAATTATAGACCAATTGAAGTTTGATATAGACGAACTCGGGTAAATGGCAGACGGGATTTTGAAAAATATCCTAATCGATGGAAAATCACAATCTATCTATGATAATCCCGTAGCTATCTATTGAAATAAGAACAGGAAAAAGACTAAATGAATATAGTAGGCATCTAATTTTTAATCCTCTGAAGATGGATAATACCGGCTGGTTCTTTTCCGAAATCAATTTGGCAAATCATTCAAAACTATATAATAAAGAAAGCAATACATTTAAAGCAATTAAATTGTATGGCTTGACTACTTATCCTGATGGAGGAGCTAGAACATCTGTCTCCGATTTATCGAAGTTTTTTATCTGTCTTTTGAATAGAGGAAAAAGTAACGATGTAAGGATATTAAAAAGGAAGTCTGTAATGGAAACGACTAAGCCACAGTTCACATCACCTTTTCGACCGCGTCAGATATAGCCGAGATAGCTCAAGTGTGCAAAGCCGACGGATTTATCCAAAAACCCTTTGACCTCGCTGAGTTATTAGCCTAAGTCCGAAAATTCCTCTCGCTTCAAGAGGGCGTCATCTGTCATGCAAAAAACTGCTGATACTCTAATTTTTCATCTGGTTTTACCTGGGGCTCCTTAAATAAATTGGCGTCTGTTTATATCTGTCAGTGCATGACTAATATACATTTGGATATTCCGAGAGGCTTAACCATGCCATTCCGTGCTGCGTAGACCATGGGATTGTGTTTATCAATTAGAAAATTAAAACTGATAGTCAAATAATTAACATGGTCAAAGTGTTTCGGAATTACCTGCATAGTTTCCGAAATCGGGTGGTCAAGGTTTCCGTATTCTCCAGTAAATTTACATTTTCATCTTCCATATCGATCTGACCATTTCCGTTTTAAAGATCGCTTCAATATTTAAAAGGCAGGCCCCTGGGCCACTAACACATCTCCTATGCTCAATCCGGAAATTATACCAACATGATTTATTTCCTGGCCCAAGTTTCACCATTTTAAGAAAAAAGCTACTATCGGTATTCTTGAACCAAAACATATCACCTTACCGCTCGTTAATATGGATGAAATTAACAGTATTTTAGAAAAGCCGCAACTACGAAAACTTGGTTTCGCCTAAACTCTTAGTTGTCGATACTTTTTTTCTCTGATCAAGGTTTCGTAAAAACGCTTTAGGTGAGATCCCCTCTTTCTTTTTAAAATAGCGCGAAAAATAGGCCGGGTCCTCAAAACTTAACTTATAGGCCACTTCCGCAATGTTTAATGAAGTATGGCTGAAATATTTTTTTGCTTCAGAAATGTAATGGCCCTGCACAATTTCGGTTGCTGTTTTTTTTGCAACAGACCGGCATACCCTGTTGAGGTGCACAGGTGTTATATTCTGCTCTGCGGCATAATCATTTATTGGTTTATGCGGCGACGTGCTTTTTCGGATACTTTTCAAAAATACCTTAAAGATCTCTAAACTCCGGTTATCGTCTGATAATGATTGTACGTGCTGCAAATTAGAGAGCCTGAAAATATTGGTAAATAACGTGGTGAATAACGATTGAAGCATTACATCGCGCTGAGCAAAACTACCGAACAATTCATCCTCTACTGCTTCTATCGTATGAAGTACTTTTTCAAACAGGTCAATATTATCGCTCTTATGAAATGATTGTATGGTTGCCAATGCGGGGATAACAGGCGAAGTATTTGGAAACAACTGCTCAAGGTAGGCGGACGATAACGTAATTACAGTACCTCTAACATCGGGTTGTTGCTCAAAACCGTGAAGCGTATTCTCAGGAATTATAAGCAGACAAGGTGCTTTTAAGGTGAATTTATTGCTTTCGCTGAACACAACGCCCGTACCTTCGGCATATAGAAATACCTGGAAGAGGCCGGTATGCAAATGCTGCTTTATTACCCAGTTATATCTTCTGCTCCGGGTATCCAACGGTTCACAATGCACAAAACCCGGCAACGGGATTTTGTCAATATCGCCGTAGAGCCCATAGTTTAAAATTGTATTCTTCATTCGTTAAGCTTAACAAAATAACGGCTTTCAAGTTATTATAAATGTTTGATTTGTCCAAGTATTAAGCGAAATTATCCAAAAAAATAAATACTTAACCCTCTACTTTAGTATTTCCAATAACCTGGATTCATCTGCCTTGGGAAGCCGTCGGCAGCGTTGACCTTTTGCTATATGATCATTAAAACACAAGTCGGCATTTTAGGCGCCGGCCCCGCCGGCTTAACGCTTGCCTTGCTATTAAAAAGGCAGGGTATCAACTGTATTGTGTTAGAAAACCAAAGCCGGGAATATTGCGAATCACGTGTAAGAGCTGGCTTGCTGGAACAAAACACGGTTGATCTTTTTAACGAACTCGGCGTGGCCGACAGATTAAATAAAGAGGGACTTAAACACGAAGGCGTTTACCTCAGTTTTAATGGAAAGAGAATAAGGGTGCCATTTGCCGAGCTAACCAATGGGCGCGGCATTACCATATACGGCCAACAGGAAGTGGTTAAAGATCTGATAGCTGCAAATGTTGAAAGGGGCATACAAGTCCTTTTCGGGGCAAAGGCAAGTAATATTAGCCTGATCGAAGCCTCCCCTGTCGTTTCTTTCACTCAAAATGAGGCAGAACATCAACTGGAATGTGACTACGTGGCCGGCTGTGATGGCTTTCACGGGATCTCCCGGAAGTACCTTCCTGCCGGAACTTATAATACGCATATGAAAGAATATCCCTTCAGCTGGCTGGGTATACTGGCGCTTACCGCACCGTCCTGCGATGAATTGATCTATGCGTACCATGAACGGGGATTTGCCTTACATAGCCTCAGGTCCGAAAAGGTAAGCCGGTTGTACATACAAGTTGAAAATGGTGATACGATAAGTAATTGGTCGGATGAAAAGATATGGGATGAACTATCCATTCGTCTTGGTACTGAAGGTTTTACACTTAACCGCGGCGAGATTCTTGAAAAAGGCATTACACCCATGCGCAGCTACATGATTGATAATATGCAATACGGGCATTTGTTTTTGGCCGGCGATGCGGCTCATATTGTGCCGCCAACAGGAGGCAAGGGACTAAACCTGGCGGTTGCTGATGTTAGATTTCTTGCTGCTGCAATCACGGAACGGTATAAAACCGGTGGTGACATGCTGCTGAATTCCTATTCCACTGATTGCCTGAAGAGGATATGGCGCGCACAGGATTTCTCAAATTTCATGACTTACCTCTTTCACAAACAGGCCGATCATGGCTCGTTTGATTACCAATTGCAAAAGGCCCGGTTCGATTATATCGGATCATCGACTGCACAGGCAACAACCATAGCCGAAAATTATGTAGGATTAAAAGAAATATAATAATGAGCATATCAGAATTTATGAACCGGGCCGAACGTATAAATATAAAGCCGCTATGAAAAGCAGGTACCGCTATACCATTTTGGGTTTGTTATTCCTGGCAATGGTTATCAATTATATTGACCGGCAGATCATAGGTCTGCTTAAACCAATGCTCGAAAAGGAATTTAAATGGACTGAACAAGACTATGGGAACCTGGTTTTCTGGTTCCAGGTGATGTACGCCATTGGTTATGTGCTGTCTGGCCGGTTTGTGGATAAAGTGGGTGCGAAAATTGGTTATGGACTGGCTGTTCTTTTTTGGAGCATCGCGGCGTTAGCTCATGCTTTTATGCGGTCGACTTTTGGCTTTACGATTGCGCGGTCAGCATTAGGTTTTACAGAAGCCGGGAGTTTTCCGGCGGCCATGAAATCCGTTACCGAATGGTTCCCGGTAAATGAACGTTCATTTGCCAGCGGGATGATGATCAGCGGCACCACTATCGGGCCTATCCTCGCACCCGGAATAGTTTTATGGCTGGCTAACCACTATAACTGGCAGATAAGCTTTATTGTTACTGGCGCACTCGGGCTAATATGGGTAGTGGCATGGTATTTAATGTACAGCAAGCCGGTCGAAAGTAAAAAGGTTGACCCGGAGGAACTGGCTATCATTAATGCTGATAATACGGGAATTTCCGATGTTTCCGACAATGAGAAAGTGCCATTACTGCGATTACTCAATAAGAAAGCGACCTGGGGATTTTTTATAGCCACTTTTCTCACTGATCCTGTTTGGTGGTTTTACCTCTTTTGGCTGCCATCATACCTAACCAGTAATGGGATGACGCGGACAGAGCTGGCTTACCCGCTCACGGTTGTTTATGCCCTGGCGGCCGGGCTCTCAATCGCCGGCGGGTGGCTGTCATCATTTTTTGTAAAAATAGGGTGGACTATCAACTCAAGCCGCAAAGTGCCGATGCTGATCTGCGTAGGCCTGGCACTCCCTGTCGTTTTGATCCGTTTTAGTCATGATGTTTGGTTAAGTGTAGGAATCATCGCGGTAGCGGCGGCTGCACAAACCATATGGAAAGGTGTACTGCTGACAACAGTTGCCGACCAGTTCCCTAAAAAGACGGTCAGTTCGGTTATAGGGATAGGCGGTATGGGCGGAGCAATAGGAGGCATGCTGGCGGCAAAGGTTGTCGGTATACTACTTGATGCCTATAAAGCAGGCGGGCATTTAACGGCTGGTTATAACCTGATATTTATTTGTTGCGGCTTAGCCTATGTGCTTGCAATAGCGATGTTCCATTTTTTATCACCTAAATTAGAGCAGGTAAAAATTTAACCTATGGATTTTATTAATTGTAACGGCGTCAACATCCATTATAAATATACCAGAGGTGATGGTGACTGTGCTTTTTTATTCATCAATTCCCTTGGCACCGATCTAAGGATCTGGGATGGTGTTGTTGATGAATTAAAATTGCATGGCTCTGTACTTTGCTTTGATAAAATGGGGCACGGCCTTTCAGAAGTTGCTGAAAGGGACTATAAAATTGCAGACTACGCGGCAGATATTATCGAGTTGATGGATGCGCTCAATATCGGCAAGGTAACATTAATCGGTCTATCTATCGGCGGGGTTATTGCACAGTACATGGGCATTCATCACGCTGACCGGATCGAAAGATTAGTGATCAGCAATTCAGCGCCAAAGGTTGGGACTGTTGACGGCTGGGAAACACGCATCAATAAAGTGAAAACCGACGGAATAAGTGCAATTGCTGAAGGCATACTCAAAGTTTGGTTCTCGGAACACTTCCGGGAAAACAGACAGGCTGAATTAGCAGGATACAGGCAGATGCTTTGTAACGGCAATCCAGCCGGGTACATTAAGGCATGCGAGGCATTGAAAGGTAATGACCTTTCAGCCGAGATTAGCGATATCAAACTGCCAACGCTATTTATTGCAGGCTCCGAGGACGGCTCAGTACCCCCCGCGACGGTGAAAGAAGCAGCGGATAAAATACCTGGTTCCGAATTTATTGAGGTTGCGGGAGTTGGCCATATACCATGCGCGGAAAAGTCAGTATTGGTGGCTGAGATCATATTGAAATTTGTCAGCAACACACAGTGTTTAAGTTTATACGATCTGGGTATGAAAACCCGGAGGAGTGTTTTAGGTGACGAACATGTAAATCTGGCGGAAGCAAATAAAACGGCCTTCGACAGCGATTTCCAGGAATATATTACCAACAGCGCCTGGGGGGCAATTTGGTCGCGGCCGGGCCTTACAAAGCGTGAGCGAAGCATGATAACTATCGCTGTACTGGCAGCGCTTAAATTAGATCACGAACTGGCAATGCATATTAAGGCCACTAAAAGTACAGGCGCGACCCCTGAAGATGTAAAAGAAGTATTGATGCACACCGGGGTTTATGCCGGTGTGCCGGTGACCAATGGCGCAATGAAGATAGCAAAGGAAATTTTTAGTAAGGAGTAGCATGGAAACGGAAGAAAAGATATTTGACACGCAGCCGCCTTATTTATACCCTGAGTATAAGTCGACTATATTGCGTAGTCCAACTAAACCTTTGATTTTAACGAAATCGTTTATAAAAGACCTGTCGATGCCTGTTTTTGGTGAATCGTGCATTGGCGAATTTGATAATGACCTCACAAAAAATGCGGCTAAGGGTGGTCAGCCCATAGGTGAAAGGATAAAGGTTTCCGGCAAGGTTATGGATAAGTATGGAAGACCGGTTCCTAACGCACTGATTGAGATATGGCAAGCCAACTCAGCAGGCCGGTATATTCACAAGCTGGAAATACACGATGCACCCCTCGACCTCAATTTTCTGGGCGCGGGCAGGATGCTTACAGACAAAGAAGGCCATTATATGTTTTATACGATAAAACCAGGTGCATATCCATGGGGAAATCATTACAATGCCTGGCGGCCCAATCATATCCATTTTTCGGTCATCGGTCATCAACTGGATCAGCGTTTGGTAACCCAGATGTATTTTCCCGGTGATCCTTTGTTTGATTACGATCCTATCTTTCAGGCGGTGCCTAAGCATGCAAGGGAATTGCTGATAGCCCGGTTCCGGATGGACTGGACAGAGGCGGAATTTGCTTTGGCCTACGAATTTAACATTGTGCTGAACGGCAGTAAACAAACACCTTTTGAATGATGGAGCAGCTTAAAACAACACCCTCGCAAACGGTAGGTCCTTTTTTCGCATATAGCCTAACCGCTGAACAATACGGATACGGTTATAACAGCATTGTAAATGATGTTTTAACAGGTGACGGGATTGAGGGTAGGATGATCTGCATTAAAGGACAGGTTTTTGACGGAGCTGGATCAGCCATTACAGATGCGATGATAGAACTTTGGCATGCCGATAATTTCGGGCAATACCGGGAAACCTGTATCAACGGCAAAAATGATGGCTTTATGGGCTTTGGCAGAGTTGGAACAGGAACAAATAGTAACGGGGAGTTTTCCTTCACCACTATTAAGCCCAAATTTTCGGATAACCGGGCACCTCACATCAATGTTATTTTATTTATGCGGGGTTCCCTGCATGGACTTTATACCAGGATCTATTTTTCGGATGATGAGAAAGCCAACACAGATGATGAGCTGCTAAATAATGTGCCTGCCGAACGCAGACATACCCTGATCGCCCAAAAAAATAAAAGTGATGGGATAGCAACCTATCTTTTCGATATACACATGCAGGGAGAAAATGAGACCGCTTTTTTTGAATTATAATAAAAATAAATGAACACAGTACCCCAAATAACGGCAAAGGAAGCTGCCGAAAAAGTGAAAGACGGCGACGTGATACTCGGCGGCGGTTTCGGCATGACGGGCAACCCTGTTCACCTGCTGCACGCATTGGCCGAAACAGGTACTAATAATCTGACTTTCATTGCAAATAATGTAGGCGAAGTGAATTTGGGAGGTGGGCGTCTGTTACGCAATGGACAGTTGAAAAAAATGATCGGGTCCTTTTTTACCAGTAATCCTGATGCAGTAAAAGCCGCACAGTCGGGTGCTGTAGCATATACTTTATTGCCACAGGGCACCCTTGCCGAAGCTATCCGCGCCGGCGGGGCCGGGATAGGCGGCTTTTATACACCAACATCTGCCGGAACTATCATCGCAGAAGGCCGAGAAACAAAGGTCATTAACGGTCAGGAACAGGTGTTTATAGAAGCTATCCGGGCTAATGTAGCATTCGTAAGAGCCTGGCGGGCCGATACTGCCGGTAATTTGACCTACCGGATGACCGAGCAAAATTTTAATCGTGCTATGGCGACTGCAGCAGACCTGGTAATTGCCGAAGTGGAAGAAATTGTGCCCGTCGGCGATATTGATCCCAATCATGTACATACACCCGGTTGCTTTGTTGATTTCCTGGTGCAGGCCAATGTGTCTTTAGAATATTTGGGAACCTCCGCTTCGGTTCAATCATCGCAGCGCGTTGACGAAAGCCGAATGAATATGGCCAAACGCGCCCTCAAGGAACTAAAAAAAGGTGATGTGGTAAACCTTGGCATAGGCATACCTACACTTGTTTCCAATTTAATAACACCGGAGCATGGCATCGTACTGCACACCGAAAATGGCATGTTAGGTGTAGGTCCATCTCCTGCCGACGGGGGCGGGGCGTTGGACTATCCGGTAAATGCAGGCAAGATCCCGGTAACGGCGTTGCCCGGCAGCAGTTATTTTGATAGTGCCGATTCATTCGCCATGATTCGAGGCCACCACGTTGACGTTGCCATTATGGGCGGACTGGAAGTTGACGAACAGGCCAATCTTGCGAATTGGGCAGTGCCTGGTAAGCCATTGCTGGGAGTAGGCGGCGCGATGGACCTGGCGGCCGGTGCAAAGAAGCTAATCATACTGATGACCCACGTTAACCCGGATGGATCGTCAAAGATTGTCTCAAAATGCAGTTTGCCGTTAACTGCGTCGGGCGTTGTGGATATGATCATTACCGATTTGGCAGTGCTCAATTACGAGGACGGGAAACTAACTTTGACAGAACTGATGCCGGGAGTTGCACTTGAAGACGTAGTCGCTAAAACATCAGCAACATTCATACAAAAAATAAAATAAAATGAGGGAAAGCTATATAGTCGACTGCATACGAACGCCCATAGGTAGTTTTGGCGGGTCGCTATCATCAATACGCGCCGACGATATGGCGGCGCTGGTGATCCGCGCCTTAGCAGAACGCAACCCCAATATTCCGCTCGCCGATATTGATGACGTTATTTTAGGCTGTCACAACCAGGCGGGTGAGGATAACCGGAATGTGGCCCGTATGGCTTTGCTGTTGGCAGGACTACCCTATACTGTTCCCGGGGAAACCGTTAACCGGTTATGTTCATCAGGGATGTCGGCAGTGATACAGGCATCAAGGGCAATAAAGGCCGGCGATGGCGATGTGTTTATAGCCGGTGGCGTCGAGAACATGACCAGGGGGCCATACGTAATATCCAAATCGGCCAAACCATTCGGCAACGATGCACAAATGTTCGATTCAAGTTTTGGATGGCGATTTGTTAACCCGAAAATGGAAAAAATGTACGGCATTGATCCAATGGGTATCACCGCTGAAAATCTTGTGGAAATGTATGGTATCAGCCGTGAGGACCAGGATTTGTTTGCCTTCAATTCGCAAATGAAGGCTGCATTGGCCCAGACGTCCGGCCGGCTGTCTGAGGAAATAGTTCCTGTGCCAATTGCAGCAAAAAAAGATGAAACGGTTTTATTTAGCAATGATGAATTTATTAAGGCCAACACTACCGCCGAGAAACTGGCGCAGTTAAAGCCTGCCTTTAAAAAGGATACGGGTACAGTGACAGCTGGAAATTCCGCAGGGCTGAACGATGGCGCGGCGGCTATTTATGTAGTCTCCGACGACGCCTTAAAAAAATATAACCTTACACCCAAAGCGCGTATCGTTTCGTCGGCTGTAACAGGAGTGGAACCACGTATCATGGGGATAGGACCGGTTGGAGCGACCCGGAAAGCGTTGGCAAAGGCGGGTTTGAATTTGGAAAATATGGGTATTATTGAATTGAATGAAGCTTTCGCCGCGCAATCATTAGCAGTTACACGCGCTTTAGGGCTAGCAGACAACGATTCACGGGTCAATCCTAATGGCGGGGCTATCGCGCTTGGCCATCCACTGGGGATGTCAGGGGCGCGCATCATTCAAACTGCTGCCATTGAGCTACATAAACAAAACAAACAATATGCCCTGGTAGCGATGTGTGTAGGCGTTGGACAGGGCTATGCCGTTATCATCGAAAAAGTTTAATTCAGCTTGTATGCAAGGCCTCTACGAAAATCTATTTTATTCGAAAGCAGTGAATGAGCTGTTTACAGATGATGCTTTTCTCGGTTACATGCTTCGATTTGAAGCCGCTCTTGCAAAAGCACAAGCGAAGTGTGGCTTGATTCCAGCTTCCGTTGCGGTCATTATTGAAGAATGCTGCGATGTGAAAAATATAGACATCGACCTGCTCCGGGAACAAATTGCTTTAAGCGGCAACGCGGCCATTCCTCTCATAAAACAGCTAACTACCAAAGTTGATAAACAAAGCCCTGACGCAGCCCGGTATGTTCATTTCGGTGCGACCAGCCAGGATGTTATTGATACTGCCACTATTCTTCAGCTTAAAGATGTCAGTGGTGCTATAAAAACGGACCTGGATAAACTGATAAGCCAGTTGGTCATTCTTGCAGAAACTCATCGGGAAACGGTAATGATAGGCCGGACATTTTTACAGCATGCGCGGCCCATAAGCTTTGGGTTTAAGGTAGTCTGCTGGATAGATGGGCTATTAAGATCGAGGCAACGGATTGAAAGATTATTTAACGAAAATTTCGTTTTGCAATTGGGTGGCGCGGTGGGAACTTTATCAGGTATGGAAGACAAGGGAATTTTCGTAGCCGAAGAAATGTGCATTCAGCTTGGTTTAAGGCTACCTTTAATAGCATGGCATACTCAACGTGATAGAATAGTAGAGATCGGCGCTGCCCTGGGCATTCTCGCTGGAAACATCGGCAAGATAGGAACAGACGTCAGCTTATTAATGCAAACTGAAGTTGCTGAAGTACTTGAGCCATTCGTCACCGGGAAAGGTGGTTCATCGGCCATGCCGCATAAACGCAATCCCGTATCATCCATCGTATGTATTACTATCGCCCAACGGGTGCCACCATTGGTTTCAAGCCTGATGATCGGAATGGTGCAGGATCACGAAAGAGCGACCGGCGCCTGGCATGCCGAATGGGAGGCAATGGCAACTATAATTAAATTAACGGCAGGTTCGGTAAAACAAGCGGTTATGCTAACCGACGGACTGGAAGTGGATGCTGAACGGATGCGGAATAACCTGGAACTAACCAACGGGCTGATCTTCGCCGAGAGTGTTTCCCAGGCCTTATCTGGCACCATGAGTAAAACAGCCGCCCATGAACTCGTTGAGCAATGGTGCCTGCGCGCTAAAGAAGATGGGCGGCATTTGAAAGAGATTATTATGGAAGACTCTGTCATAAAAGAAAGTGTTAAAGGGAAAATCGACCACATCTTTAACCCCCTCAACTCCATGGGGATGTGTAATGAATTTATTGACAGGATATTAAACAGCATTTAATCAAAATAGAATAAGTATGTATAAAATTAAGCCTCCCTTCCGGGCCGATCATGTTGGCAGTTTGCTGCGTACCCCCGAAGTAAAGGAAAACCGCCTCCGTTGGAAAAAAGGCGAGATCAGCGCAGCAGAATTGCGTGAAATTGAAAATAGAGGCATCGCCGAAACCGTGAAAAAAATGGAATCGCTCGGCATGAGATCTATTACGGATGGTGAGTTCAGAAGGGATTATTTTCACCTTGATTTTTTAAAAGAACTTTCTGGTGTTACAGTCTCTGGCGGCATTGAGGCCAATCCGCATGCCAAAGCTGCCGAAGATGGTTTCACACCTCCAAAGCTGAGTGTTACCGGCAAATTGAAACATGTGAAGGATATCCAGGTGGCTGATTTCAACTTTTTAAAATCGGTAACCACGCAAACGCCAAAGGTCTCTATCCCGTCGCCTACCATGGTGCATTTTCGCGGGGGCAGAAAGTCTATCGACATCAATTCGTACCCTGATATGGATGAGTTTTTCCATGACCTGAGCAAATGTTACAAAGCAGAAATAGATGCTTTGTACAAAAACGGATGCCGTTATATTCAGTTAGACGATACTAATTTAGCCTATTTGTGCGATAACAAAATGAGAGATGCGGCACGTGAACGTGGTGAAGACCCGGACGAACTGCCCCGCACTTATGCCTCGCTGATTAATTCAGTTATAGATGGCCGCCCCGATGACCTAACCGTTGGCATTCATCTTTGTCGCGGTAATTATCGCAGCACCTGGTTTGCCGAAGGCGGGTACGAGCCTGTGGCCGAAATATTATTTAACAATATTAATGTTGATGCTTACTTTTTGGAGTATGATGACGAACGCAGCGGCGATTTCGCACCATTGCGCTTCGTGCCAAAAAACAAGGTTGTTGTACTTGGGGTGATCTCATCAAAAATCGCGGAGCTTGAGCATATGGACGATGTGATAAAACGCATTGATGAAGCAGCCAAATATATGCCGCTTGAAAATATGTGCTTAAGTCCACAATGCGGGTTTTCCAGCACATCGCATGGCAACAATTTAACCATGGACGATCAATGGCGAAAAATTGAGCTTGTGGTAAATACGGCTGTTAAGGTTTGGGGCGAAAGTTAATATTTAATGGCGGAATCGGTTGGACTTATGATCCGGAACTTTTTTTCTTCTTAAGCATACGAGTTTGTAAGTTATTTATAGTGGAGGATTGGTCGTTCCGGCGTGTCAAAAATATGGAATAGTTGCAAAAAGAATTTGTCTAGCGCATAAGCGAAGCTACAAGTTGCGTTCACACTAGACCTAAATTACTTTAATCTATGGCGATATTGAGACAAAAAGCGCCTTTCATATTTGGTTTGCATTGTTCATTGGACCGCTTTTTGCGTAATTGTTTCCCTCGATCCTGCCAAGATTTTGCCTATCAGGCTTCTGAAAGTATCGCGGTCGGCCGGGGTGAAGTCTTTCAACAGATCTTCTTCCATCGTATCCAGGGCAAGATTGCATTCCGCAATTAGTTTTTTCCCTTTTTCGGTAAGGCTCACACGGTGTATCCGGCGGTGTCCCGGGTCGACATCTTTTTTTACAAGTTTTTTCCCTTGCAGAACCTTAATCAGTTCGCCCATCGATTGCGGTGTCATCAAAAACCGCCGTGAGAGTTGGGCCGACGACGGGTTTCCTTCGGTAAGATCTATAAAATAGAGCAGTGTGTATTGGATAGGCCTGAGACCGAATGGTTCCAGCGCTTTATCCATCCGCGCATGGGACTCGATCTGGGCTCTTCTTATTAAATATATAATCCGTGGTGTCATCTTACAATTGTATAAAAATTAATTTGGATTGAATATAAGGTAACCTTATATTTGAAAGAAATATCAGCCCGATATTAAAAATAAACCGTTGTTAATGAAAAGCAATATAGTTGTTAACCCCTCAGAACCCTCATTGCGGTATGCATGGTATGTTGTAGTATTACTCACGCTTGCCAATATATCGTCTTTTCTTGACCGGCAGATACTGGCATTGCTGGTAGCCCCAATAAAAAGGGACATGCATTTGAACGATACGCAGGTAAGCTTGCTAATGGGATTAAGCTTCGCCATGTTTTATACGGTATTTGGAATTCTTATCGGCAGGCTTGCAGATAATACAAATCGTCGCAACATCATTGTAGCCGGTGTCGCACTTTGGAGTGTTTTTACCTCCATGTGTGCCGGGGTGAAAAATTACACCCAGTTCTTTTTTGTTCGAATGGGAGTTGGTGTGGGCGAAGCTACCCTTTCCCCATCTGCCTATTCCATTATCGCCGACTATTTTCCAAAGAAGAAGCTCGGTATTGCTATGAGTGTGTTCACAATGGGCATTTTTCTCGGTTCTGGCTTTGCGCTGGCAATAGGGTCTGGGTTGGTGGCAAAGCTCCCGACAAAAGGAATGCTGCATTTGCCGCTATTTGGTGATGTCTTCCACTGGCAACTATTATTTTTGATGATCGGGTTGCCCGGGCTAATTATTTCACTGTTATTATTAACGGTCAAAGAGCCTTTGCGGAAAAATAAGCTCCAGCTTGGAGGTGAAGATGCGAAACTTAAACTTGGTGAGGCGCTAAAGGTAGTTTTCAAATACCCCAAAACATATATCAGCATTTGCCTGGGCAACGCATTTACAGCTTTTGTGAGCTATGGCTGTACAGCGTGGATACCCACTTATTTTAACCGAACGTTTGGATGGTCGGTTCCGAAAGCGGGATTTGACTTTGGTTTAGTGCTGCTTGCAGCATCTATTACCGGCGTTCTCTGGGGAGGATGGTATGCAGATACACTAAAAAATAGGGGTGTGTTAAATGGACGTATGCTTGTGGGTGTTATCGCTGGAATCGCTATGCTAGCCTCATTTTTTATTCCATTAATCGGTAATCCTAATATCGTGCTGGGGCTATTGTTCATACTATTATTTTTCGTGGCCTCGCCAATTGGGGCCAGTACTTCAGCAATTCAGGAGATCATGCCTAACCAGGTAAGGGCTTTGTCATCCTCAATTTTCCTGTTCCTGCTAAACATCATCGGATTAGGTTTAGGTCCGACTATGGTGGCTGTATTCACCGATTATGTATTGCATGATGAAATGGCCATACGCTATTCGCTGGTCGCCCTGATTATCGTTGGAGGATTTTTTTCCTTATTGTTTTATGCCATCTCGTATAGAGGTTATAAGCACGCGGTGAAACTTTTCAATGATGAAAAACAACTTTCAGATATAAAGTAATAAAATATAAAATACCATTGATGAAGATATAAAATGCAAAATGATGAATAACAACAACCGTTTTTCTTATATACTGCCTGACTCGTTGAAAACAGAAGTGCAAGGTGAGGTTCTAATAGTGTCTATCAACCGGCCTGCAAAACGCAATGCTATAAATGACGAAACTGTGCTGGGTCTTGAAAGAATATTTTCTTCTGTCCCCTCCGAGATAAAATGCGCAATTATTCGCGGTGAAGGAAATCACTTTAGCTCCGGTCTTGACTTATCTGAGCTTACGGAAAGGGATACTTTTGAGGGTATCCAGCATTCATCGATGTGGAACCGTGCAATGGACGCAATAGGGTTTGGAAAAGTGCCGGTTATCGCCATCTTGCATGGGGCCTGTATTGGCGGCGGGCTGGAGTTAGCCAGCGCCTGCCATATCCGTGTCGCTGAGGCTTCAGCCTTTTATGCCTTACCTGAAGGTCAAAGAGGCATTTTCGTTGGCGCCGGCGGCTCTGTTCGCCTCCCGAAAATTATCGGAATCGCGCGCATGACCGATTTAATGCTTACCGGAAGGGTTTATTCAGCGGAGGAGGGAAATCATTTTGGCATTTCGCAATATCTCGTTAGTGACGGAGACGGACTTGAAAAAGCAATCGGTCTTGCAAAAAGAATCAGTGAAAATACCAGCATCACTAATTATGCAGTCACGCAGGTATTACCACGAATTGCCGATGCAGCGTCAGACCAGGCCTTAATGATGGAAACTCTAATAGCTGCAATTTCACAAAATTCGCCGGAAGCAAAAGAAAGGATCAAATTATTTTTAGATGGCAAAGCAAAAAAAATTAGCGATAAAAGTGATATAAAGAAACTTAAAGATAATTGACAAAACTTGTATTTGCGTCAATGCAACTAGAGGCTGGTAACCAATTTTATTCCATTAATCATGAAGAACTATCTCAAAATTGTTAAAATAGACGAGAATTCTATCACGCCTAAGTACTTACAAATTACCAACTCTATATTGAGTGGAATTGAGTCGGAACAACTTAAACAAGACGATATACTGCCATCGATCAATGATTTCAGTTACGGACTGGAGACCTCCAGGAACACCGTAGAAAAGGCTTACAAAGAGCTAAAGCGAATGGGTATCATTGAATCCGTGGCGGGAAAAGGATATTTCATTACCGATAAAAAAGTTGAACAGCCCTTTAAGGTGATGCTGCTTTTTAACAAATTGAGCAACCACAAGAAAATTATGTACGATGCTTTTGCGACAACCCTTGGAAGCGCTGCAGCGATCGATTTTTATATCTATAACAATGATTTCAGTTTTTTTAAAAAACTGCTGGTTGACAAAATAGAAAGTTATTCTAAAGTCGTAATCATTCCTCATTTCATCGAAAGTGCTGGCAGAGCCTTTGAGGTAATAAACAGTATCCCCAAAGAAAAACTGATACTGATGGACAAATTGGAATCGGGTGTTACCGGCGACTTCGGGGCTGTTTTCGAAGATTTTGAAAAAGATATTTACCACGCACTTGAACAGCTGCTGGATAAACTTTCTAAATACCATACATTAAAGATCATTTTCCCTGAACATTCCTATTATTCTCAGGAGATCCTAACAGGTTTTTTAGCCTTTTGCAGGCAATACGCGTTTGAATATCAGATTATTTCTTCGTTAAAAGACGAATCTATCTCCAAAGACACAGTCTACATCAATTTAATGGAAGATGACCTTGTCGAATTGATAGAAAAGGTCATCGCGATGGGCCTAAAAGTCAATGAGGATATTGGGGTAGTTTCCTACAACGAAACACCGATAAAGAAAATAATATTAAATGGCATCACAACAATTTCCACGGATTTTAAGTTAATGGGAGAAAAGACAGCAGAACTGGTGCTGAATAATTCCACAGAACATATTGCAATTCCTTTTTTGGTGACCAACAGGAATTCCCTTTAAACTTGTTCTATAAGATCAAATATCGTAAGAGAATTTATCCGATTTAAGGCCGTGAAGTACTGCTAAAGCAGATAGTAGGGCACAGTAAGGGATAGTAAGGGACAGTTCAATAATAATTTCCAATTATTATTGCGCTGCATTATAAACCATGCTATCCCAATTTCATGCAGATTATTTTTGGTGTCATTTTCCATTTTATTGGTGGCTTCGCTTCCGGGAGTTTTTATATTCCATTCAAAAAAGTAAAGGGCTGGGCCTGGGAAAGCTTTTGGATTATTGGCGGAATATTTTCATGGCTGATTGTTCCCCCCCTTGCGGCGTGGCTGACTATTCCTGATTTTAAATCCATCATCGCCGGAACCGGCGGTAATATCTTGTGGCTTACCTACTTTTTCGGTCTTCTTTGGGGAATAGGTGGTTTGACGTATGGTTTGGGTGTGCGATATCTCGGCGTTTCCCTGGGCAGTACAATTATTCTGGGACTGTGTGCTATTTTCGGCGCTCTTATTCCTTCCGTATATTATGATTTTTATCCCAAAACGGGTAAGGATTCATTCAGCGTGCTGTTGCATACCCATTGGGGGCAAATGGTTTTACTAGGCATCCTCGTTTGCGTAGCGGGCATTATAGTCTGTGGCCGGGCCGGCACAATAAAAGAGCGTGAATTAGCCGCCGGAAAAGCTGATGTGAAGGATAATACTGAGTACCGGTTCGGTCTCGGCATTTTTGTCGCTATAGTTTCAGGTATTTTGAGTGCGTGTTTTAATTTCGGGATTGAAGCAGGTAAATCGATGGCCGATACCGCCAATGAAGCCTGGAAAGCAGCCCATCAGGGTCAGGGAAACTTCCTTTTCCAGAACAATGTCACTTATGTGGTTATTCTCTGGGGAGGCCTCACGACCAATTTTATTTGGTGCATGATTCTTAATGCGCGTAATAAAACATTTGATAATTACACTGATCGGCAAAAGCCACTGTTGAAGAATTACCTTTTCTCTGCGCTCGCAGGTGTGACCTGGTTTATGCAATTTTTCTTTTACGGCATGGGAGAAAGCAAGCTGGGAAATGGCGCAAGCTCATGGATATTACACATGGCTTTTATCATTTTGGTGGCAAATGTGTGGGGACTATTCCTAAAGGAGTGGAAAGGTGTGAGCCGGAAAGGAATTTATGCGGTCACTGCCGGCATCGTTATCATTATTGTATCAGTTTTAATAGTGGGATACGGAAATTCCCTGAAATAGAAAACAATTAATCATTTAATTTTTGAGATATGTCTGTCCAAGTAAAAACATTTAAACATGTAAGCTATTTTTGGGATGAAAACAAAGCTGCCGAACTGGCCGGCGATGAAGTGGCCTTGCTGATCTACCGGTCCAACTTATTGGGGGCCGATCTCCGGCTGACCAATTATGGGGGCGGCAATACGTCCTGCAAAATGATTGATAAAGATCCGCTGACCGGCAAGGAAGTTGAAGTGATGTGGATAAAAGGTTCGGGCGGAGACATCGGCACACTGAAAAAAAGCGGACTGGCAGCATTGTATGTCGACCGTTTGAGAAGTCTGAAAAATGTATACCGTGGAATTGAGCACGAGGATGAGATGGTGGAACTTTTTAATCATAGCATTTTTGACTTAAACTCAAAAGCCCCTTCAATCGACACGCCGTTACACGGATTCCTGCCTTTTAAACACATTGATCACCTCCATCCTGATGCAGCTATCGCTATTGCTGCATCGAAGGACGGAAAAAGAATTACAAAAGAGTTATTTGGTGGGACCATTGGTTGGGTAGATTGGCAGCGACCTGGGTTTGACCTTGGTTTACAATTAAAAGATTGCCTCGATACAAACCCCGGTATTCGTGGAATAATGTTAGGATCCCACGGCTTATTTACCTGGGGCGATACAGCCTATGAAAGCTATGTCAATACCCTGGAGGTTATTGAAATATGTGCCGAATATCTCGAACAGAATTATAACAAGAAAAGACCTGTGTTTGGAGGCCAGAAGCTGAAAAGTCTTGATGCACCTGGGCGTAAAAAACAAGCGGTAGCATTGGCCCCTTTGCTGCGCGGTTTCTGTTCATCTAAAACGAAGATGATCGGTCATTTTACAGATGATCCGCGTGTGCTGGAGTTTATCAATTCAAATGACCTGGACCGTTTGGCGCCGATGGGGACGAGTTGTCCTGACCATTTTTTGCGGACCAAGATCAGTCCATTGTTATTGGACCTGGAGCCTGCTGAAGATCTCTCGGATTTTGAAGCATTGAAAATAAAACTCAGCCCCGCGTTTGACGCTTATCGTAAAATGTATGAGGAATACTATACCACCTGCAAACATCCCAATAGCCCTGCAATCCGCGACGCAAACCCGGTAGTTATTTTATACCCCGGTGTGGGCATGTTCACTTTTGCGAAGGATAAACAAACTGCACGCGTAGCAGCAGAGTTTTACACGAATGCAATCAACGTGATGAAAGGTGCCGAAGCGATATCGGAATATACTTCGCTGCCCCGGCAGGAGGCATTCGATATAGAGTACTGGCTGCTGGAAGAAGCGAAGCTCCAGCGTATGCCGAAGCCGAAAGCCTTGTCAGGCCGGATTGCTTTGATTACAGGCAGCGCAGGGGGTATCGGCAAAGCTATTGCAAAAAAGTTTGTCGATGAAGGAGCAGTAGTCATCCTGAACGATATGAATGCTGAACGTCTTGAGGGTGCCGGCGCAGAATTTAACAAACAATTTGGCAAAGATGCCTATGTGACAGCTGCTCTCGATGTGACGAGTGCCGTACAAATTGGAGAGGCTGTTGCCGCAGCAATATTGGCCTTCGGGGGCCTGGATCTTATCGTTAATAACGCTGGGCTGTCGATATCCAAAACGATAGCCGATCATACAGAAAAAGATTGGGACCTCCTGTACGACGTGCTGGTAAAAGGCCAGTTCATGGTTACACAGGCTGCGGTGTCCGTAATGAAAAAACAGGATATTGGTGGCGATATAATAAATATTGTAAGTAAAAACGCCCTTGTCAGCGGGCCAAATAACGCAGGCTATGGCAGCGCTAAAGCGGCCCAATTACACCTGAGTCGTTTAAATGCAGCAGAACTTGGCGGGGATAAAATACGTGTGAATGTGGTGAACCCGGATGCGGTAATAAGTGATAGCAATATCTGGGCAGGCGGCTGGGCCGAAGGTCGTGCCAAGGCGTATGGTATTACAGTACCTGAACTACCGGCGTATTATGCGAAAAGAACGTTATTGAACGAAGTGATACTTCCTGAAGATATTGCCAATGCCTGTTTCGCTTTTGTAGGCGGCCTTTTAAATAAATCTACCGGCAATGTACTGAATGTTGATGGTGGGGTGGCATTGGCTTTTGTAAGGTAGTTTTTTAGTTCAATATTTTAGCTGCGCCTGCTCAGGCCGCAGCCAAACAAAGTAAACAATTTAAAATGCAGATTCAGAAATATGCGATCGATGAGTTTAATCATCAATTGACTTCCAGCCACAAAAGACAATTTGAATGTGTCGCAGCCGAGGTTGAAAATATTAACGAAATTCTTCAGAAGTTAACGCTTTTTAATATCGCTATCCCCAGCTGGGCATTGGGGACTGGTGGTACCCGTTTTGGGCGGTTTCCAGGCGGAGGCGAGCCGCGTAGTCTTGAAGAAAAAATCGAGGATGTCGGCCTGATCCACGCGCTGAACAAATCTAGTAATGCCATTTCTTTACACATTCCATGGGACATACCTGAAAACCCTCAACTGATATGTAGCGTTGCCTCCAATTACGGGCTCCATTTTGATGCCGTAAATTCCAATACCTTTCAGGACCAGCCCGGGCAAAAATTGAGTTATAAATTTGGCTCGTTGCACCATGTAGACAAAGCCGTTCGCAAACAAGCTGTGGAACACAATATTGAGGTGATCAAATATGGAGCGGCCCTGGGTTCCAAAGCCCTATCCATCTGGTTATCTGATGGGTCCAATTTTCCCGGCCAGCTGAATTTCAGGGAGGCTTTTCAAAATACACAGGAAAGCTTACAGGAAATATATGCCACTTTACCGCCTGAATGGCAAATGTGGATCGAATATAAACCCTATGAACCAAATTTCTATTCAACTACAATTGCTGACTGGGGTCAGTCGTGTCTTTTAGCATCCAACCTGGGGACACAGGCAAAAACTCTTGTTGATTTGGGTCATCATTTGCCGGGAACAAATATCGAACAAATTGTATCGCTGCTTTTAATGCAAAACAAGCTGGCAGGATTCCATTTTAATGATTCCAAATACGGTGATGACGACCTTACTGTAGGCAGTATCAATCCTTATCAGCTATTCCTGATTTTTAACGAATTGGTTGAAGGGATGGATAACCTGGGTGTGGAACACGCAACAGGTATTGGCTGGATGATAGACGCATCGCACAACGTAAAAGATCCTATTGAGGATCTTTTACAGTCTGTACAAGCCATAAAAATTGCCTATGCCCAGGCTTTGCTCGTCGACAAAATGGCCCTTTCAGAAGCGCAGCGTAATAACGACGTTACGTTAGCCCAGGAAATATTGCAAAAGGCCTATAGAACTGACGTCCGTCCATTGGTGGCAGAAGCAAGAATGCTTGCAGGAGGAGTTTTGGACCCAATTGACGCCTATAGGAAACTAGCTGTCAGAGACACATTAATCAAAGAACGAGGCATACACACCATGGCTACTGGATTATAGCCTGAGATAACTATTGGCAAGATGAGTGCGATAGCGGTAATAGCGATATTCGATATTGGCAAAACAAATAAAAAGTTATTTTTATTTGATGAAAACTACAAAGTAGTTTTCGAGAAGTCCGAACGGTTTAACGAAATAAATGATGAGGATGGCGATGTCTGCGAAAACCTGGATAGCCTTCGGTTGTTTGTTTTTGATTCGCTGTGCGAGGCTTTCCGGATGAAACAATTTCGAATAAAGGCAATTAATTTTTCGACCTATGGGGCCAGCCTGGTTTACATCGATGAAGGTGGAAAGCCGCTTGCTCCATTGTATAATTATCTGAAGCCTTATCCTTCGGAATTAAGTGATCAATTCTATAGTAAATACGAAGGGAAGGAAAAATTTAGCCTAAAAACCGCCTCCCCGATCTTAGGCAGTTTAAATTCCGGCCTTCAACTGTACCGGCTAAAAACTCAAAAGCCGCAAATATTCCGGAAAGTGAAATTCGCTTTACACCTTCCCCAATACTTGAGTTTCCTCCTTACAGGCAAGAGTTATTCAGACATTACAAGTATCGGGTGCCATACTGTTTTTTGGGATTTTGAGCAAAACAGGTATCACGAATGGGTGCAGCGCGAGGGAGTTGCATTGAAACTGCCGCCAATTACGCCATCAGACAGCGCCCACCCGGTTGTTTTTCCCGGGAATAATTATAAAGTTGGCGTAGGCCTGCATGATAGTTCAGCTGCGCTTATTCCATACCTGGTTAGTTTTGGGGATCCTTTTGTATTGATCTCGACAGGTACCTGGTGTATCAGCCTGAACCCTTTTAACAGTTCCCAGTTGACTCAGATTGAACTTGATAATGATTGCTTAAGCTATTTGCAATACAAAGGAAAACCCGTTAAGGCGTCGCGGCTATTTTCCGGGTTTGAACACGAGCAGCAAGTTGCCAGAATAGCCGCATATTTTAATGAGGATATAAGCAAATACCGTACGGTCGTTTTTGACGCAAAGTTTACCAAAAAAATTAAAAACGACGAATCGCTACCGGAAAATCAAAATGGCCGGGGCCAGCCAGATTTCGCTTCCGAAGACCTTTCGACCTTTAAAAACGATATTGAAGCGTACCATCAATTGATCACAGACTTGATCGATAAACAGGTTGTTTCAACGGCCCAGGTTTTGAAAGGGGGCAGCGTGAAAAGAATTTTCGTGGACGGTGGCTTCAGTAAAAACAGGGTTTATATGCATATGCTTGCAGCAGCATTTCCAGAGATTGAAATTTATGCTGCGTCGATGGCCCAGGCATCCGCGTTAGGCGCTGCGCTGAGTATACATCATCAATGGAATCCAGGTGCCATCCCGAAAGACATTATCCAATTAAATTATTTTTCCTCCAGAGAAACCATAACGCTATGACTGTAGGCCTTTTCATTCCATGTTATGTTGATCAGTTTTATCCCGGAGCGGCAATTGCTACGCTGCAGCTATTGGAGAAATTGGGTGTAACAGTAGTTTATCCTCAAAATCAAACTTGCTGCGGGCAGCCGATGGCTAATTCCGGATTTGAACACCTCACAACCGGCTGCAACGAGCTTTTTATTAAGAATTTTTCCGATTTTGATTATATCGTTGCTCCCTCCGGTAGCTGTGTTTTACATATTAAGGACCACCTGCATGACGATAAAGCCCGGATCGGTGAAACAACAATTAATAATAAAATATATGAATTGACTTCCTTTTTAACCGATATATTAAAAGTGTCAACGCTTCCCGCACGCTTCCCTTTTAGGGTGGGCATGCACCAGAGTTGCCATGGCCAGCGGGGGTTGCACCTTTCGCAGATGAGCGAACTGGTCGCCCCGGAATTTTCTAAGCCCGGAAGTCTTTTAAAAATGGTAGCAGACATTGAACTTATCCCGCTGAACAGGATCGACGAATGTTGCGGTTTTGGAGGGACATTTTGTGTAACAGAAGAGGCAGTTTCTGCAAAAATGGGAATTGACCGCGTTGAAGATCACCTGGCGCACGGGGCTGAATACATCACAGGAGTTGACATGTCCTGTTTAATGCATATGGAGGGGATTTTGAGACGGAAGGGGAGCAAGGTTAAAGTAATACATATCGCTGAAATTTTAAATGCCGAATAAGATGTCAGAAATTAACTTGAAAGACCACGCTGAATTAGCACATGATTTTAATGCAGATGAGGACAGGGTGGATTGGCATGATGAGACCTTATGGTGGGTTAGGGTAAAAAGGGATAAATCGGTTCGGCAGTTGCCTGAATGGGAGGCGCTTAGGGATGCGGCTTCTGCCATAAAACTTAATGTATTGGCAAACCTCGACACTTATTTGCTGCAATTTGAATCCAACGCGATAGCGAACGGTATAAAAGTTCATTGGGCTAAAGATGCAAAAGAACATAATGATATTGTCTACCGGATATTGGAAGATAATAGAGCACATAGGATGGTGAAAAGCAAATCCATGCTTACCGAGGAATGCGGTTTAAACGAATTTTTGTCAGAAAAAGGTATAGAGGTTATTGATTCAGATTTGGGAGAACGAATTGTTCAATTGGCGAACGAACCCCCAAGTCATATTGTACTGCCCTGTATTCACAAAAAGAAAGAGGAAATCGGCGAGCTTTTTCACACCCATCTCGGCATCCCTGCTGGTAATTCTGATCCGCAGTTTTTAACTGATACTGCAAGGGCTCACCTTCGGGAAATTTTTTTAACCCGAAAGGTTGCGCTTACGGGTGTAAATTTTGCCATTGCTGAAAGCGGGGAATTTGTGGTTTGTACTAACGAGGGAAATGCCGATATCGCTGCGAATCTCGCGAACGTCCACATAGCAAGTATGGGTATTGAAAAACTGATCCCTGAAAAAATACATTTAGGAATTTTTCTGCGGATATTAACCAGAAGTGCAACTGGTCAGCCGATCACCACTTACTCAAGTCATTTTAAAAGGCCGGCGAAGGGAAAACAAATGCATATTATTCTCGTCGACAATGGAAGAACGGAACAATTGGGTAGAGAAGATTTTCGCAATTCGTTAAAATGTATCCGTTGCGGTGCTTGCATGAACACCTGCCCGGTTTACCGTAGAAGCGGCGGTCATAGCTATCATAGCGCAATTGCAGGCCCTATAGGTTCAATATTGGCCCCGAACCTGAATATGGAAAAGTATGGTGACCTGCCATTTGCATCGACTTTATGCGGTTCGTGTTCGAACGTGTGCCCTGTGAAAATTAATATTCATGAGCAATTATATAAATGGCGACAGGTAATTGTAAAGGCTGGTCACGCGCCGACAGCAAAAAAGATATCGATGAAAGCTATGGCATTTACGCTGGCTTCGCCTTCAGGTTATAATATCGCCGGTAAGACGGCGCGTTGGGTTTTAAAGTATGCGCCATTTGCCGTAAATAACCGTTTAAATCCCTGGTATTTACACCGTGATATGCCCGTCGCGCCAGAAATGTCATTCAAAGAATGGTATGAAGTTAATCGTAAATCAAACTAACAAATAAAAAATTGATCGCAATGAGCCAGGCAGATTCTAAGGAATGGATTATAAAAAGGATTGGAGAGAATAAACCAGGCCCTTCGTCATTGCCCGACATCAGTCATTTTGAAACGAAAGATCATGGGTCGACCGAAAAGTTTTCTGACATCTTAAAAGCTGTTGGCGGATCGATCTATTATATCCATGACTTCGAAGAACTTGTTTCAGTGATCGGGGAGAAACATGGCAAAGCTTTGCGCTTATATTCTCCAATCCCGGAGATACAAAAACTGCTAAAGCAACCGGTTGATACTGAAACCGTCGACGGGCATGATTTCGAAAATGTTGAAGTGGCCATCATTAACGCGCATTTTGGCGTTGCTGAAAATGGCGCCGTTTGGGTATCACACGATCAAATGGGCAATCGCGCCGTACCTTTTATATGCCAGCACCTTGCCGTAATCATCAATGAAGATAATATTGTGCCTACCATGCATGAGGCATACCACCATCGGGCACTACGAAATTACAATTACGGCGCATTTATTGCGGGTCCATCCAAAACGGCAGATATAGAACAATCACTTGTATTGGGAGCTCATGGGCCGAAAAGTATGACAGTCTTCGTTTTACTGGTTCAAAAGCATTATTAATTGCATCGGTAAAAACCCTCGGGCAGTTTAGAACTTATTAAGGAGGGACTTGTCGATATTTTTGGAAATGAACTCTGATATCTGCGCAAAGTAAAATCCTGATCAAAAGATGGTAACATCCGAAGAAGTAATTTAGGCTTTGTGCGTTAGTAAATATTCTTTGTGTTGATCTGAAAATAAATCAGTTGAAACCCAATAGTGAAAAGGTTACCACCAAATTAATCCTTTCCCAAGTTCAACATCTTTGCAGCGTTTTCCTTAAGTATTAGTGGTTTTACTTCATCGCGAAAGCCAGCGGTCTCAAAATCCTTAAGCCATCGTTCCGGCGTGATTAAAGGAAAATCAGTTCCAAATAAAACTTTGTGCTTTAGTTGGGTATTTGCATACTGCACAAGTTGTGGTGGAAAATATTTGGGGCTCCAACCGCTTAAATCAATATAAACATTTGGTTTGTGCATGGCGACGCTTAATGCTTCATCCTGCCATGGAAACGACGGGTGAGCGATAATGATAGGAGAATCGGGAAAATCTATAGCAACGTCATCAAGATGGATGGGATTAGAATATTCCAGGCGTAAACCACCACCACCGCGGACACCGCTTCCAAAACCGGAATGGCCGCTATGAAACAGCATCGGCAGGCCTGCTGCTGCAATCACTTCATAGAGATGATAGGCCATTTTATCATTCGGATAAAAGCCCTGGACAGTAGGATGAAATTTAAAACCTTTTACACCATACTCGTCAATCAACTTCCGCGCTTCTCTTGCCCCCATTCTCCCTTTATGCGGGTCGATACTTGCGAAGGGTATCATAACGTCCGCGTTTTTCATTGCCTCCTCTGCTACCTCCTCATTCGGGATTCTCCGCCTGCCAAGTTCATATTCGGCATCAATGGTAAACATTACAAAGGCCATTTTTAAGTTTCGATAGTACTCGCAAGTTTCTTGAATAGTGGGGCGGTGAGCCGATTTAAAAAATTTAGCGAACGCTTCATCAAATTCAGGCCGGTAGTCATCGTGAGGCTGGCGGCAACTTACTTCTGCGTGTGTGTGTACATCAATAGCCACTATTTCATCCAGGTTTATTTTCATAGTACTTCTTATGTTTGTATTTTCTGCTGTGCCAATTTTTTCAGTGAACCAATCCGGCTTTTGCTTTTTTACCGGTTTTTACCCACGCCCTTAATTCGTCAAATGCTTTACCTACCTCTTCCGGCGTAAATGGAATAATCGGATGCTGCAACTGCAAAGCCTCTTTCCAGGAAGGGTTTCATCCCCTGTGCAAAATTTGGGTTGCTGCTTTGCACCGGTGATCCTACCACCTGATATCCATGCTCATACATCACAAACTTACCTTTCCAGTTTGCCGGAAAGAGAATCTGATATACGGCATTTTTGATCTTGCCCGTATCTTTTTTGGCGGCTAGATCCTGAGCTACCATAATTTTTGTATAACCGAGGGCTACAAACAAGATGAGAATTTTTTTCATACAATTTGTTCTTAAACTTTCTTATTATTTGGGTTGCATTCTCAATGCCCCGTCGATCCGGATTGTTTCGCCGTTGATATAATTATTGTCGGCAATATGTAATGCAAGTTTTGCAAATTCTTCGCTTGCTCCCAATCTTTTTGGAAACGGAATCGCATCAATAATGCCCTTTTGTGCTTCACCCGATAACCCTTTTAGCAACGGCGTTTCAAAAATTCCAGGGGCAATTGTATTTACCCTGATCCCGAATTGCGCAAATTCTCTGGCGGCAGGTAATGTTAAACTAACAATACCTCCTTTGGAGGCGGCATAAGCGGCTTGCCCGATCTGTCCCTCGTAAGCCGCAACGGAAGCAGTAGAAATAATCACCCCCCTTTCTTCGTCATCGGTTGCCTGCAACAAAATCATTTCTGCAGCACATAAGCGGAGCATATTAAACGTACCGATTAAATTTACGTTGATAACTTTCGAGAAATCATTCAATGTCATTACCCCGTTTCGTCCGACAATTCGCTCGGAAGCGCCAATCCCTGCGCAATTAATTAATATTCTGGCGGCACCGTTTTTATATTTTACAATTTCGATTGCTTTCTTAACCGACTCTTCATCCGCTACATTACATAGGACAGGCAGGGCGCCGATCTCTTCAGCCAATATTTTTGCAGCAACTAAGTTTGTATCAAATAAAGCGACTTTAGCACCGGCTTTGGCAAATAATCTTGCTGTTGCCGCACCCAAGCCTGACGCGCCGCCGGTAATTATAACAGAAGTATGTTCTACTTTCATCGATATAGCTGGTTTGAGAATTGTTTTATTCTTTCAAAAGCACAGGTAAGACAACCTAGATTCTTAACTTATTTGAGCCATAAGCTATTTCGATAGTTGTATTAAGCAAGAGACAATTGAAACGTGTTTTGAATTATTGGAAAATCCCGATTACTTCTATCACATTTTCTCCCATCTTAACTTCATAAATTTCTTCTACTTTTTCTGGATGACGGTCTCTGACCAATCGTTGATTAACGGAGCCTTTATCGGTAATCTCGCCAAGGTCTAAATTTAAGACAAAATCGGCGAAAATTGCCCGTTGAATAAGCTTTGAACTCCCCGTACTTTTGACAGACAACTGATTTAATACCAATTGCAGTTGTTGCTTTACGATGTCATGGCTTGTTATCTCTGCGAGAGAAATTTGCTGACCTAACAGTTTTTTACAATAATCAAGTCCAGGGAAAATTATTGCGCCGACAAAGGCTCTGTCATGGCCTGTAATGACGGCATCCTGGATCAGCCCCTTGCCCGCCGCAATCAATTCCGCCCGCAAAACCCCCGCGTGTACCCAGGTTCCTGTATTAAGCTTGAAGTCTTCAGCAAGACGCCCGTCAAATATCATTCCTTTATTTACGTCATTAATGTCGACAAAACGTAACGCATCGCCGGTGCAAAAAAAGCCTTCCTCATCAAATGCCCTGGCTGTTAGTTCAGGCTCACGCCAATAACCTGGAAAAACATTCTTTCCTTTATATCTTGCCTCAAACTTGCCATTGGTTGGAACGAGCTTGAGCAGGAGGCCCGGTACGGGAACGCCAAGCCAGCCCGAAAAGCCACCGGGTTCACTGAGAAACAAAGCAGATGGACAAGCTTCTGTACACCCTAACCCTGTTGCGATGATGATTTTTTCGTTTATAGTTTCTAAAGATAATTCTTCGAACGCATCCCATACATGTTGCGGCATGCCAGCGCCTGCATAAAAAAGCATTTTTAGTTTGCTGAAAAACCGATTTCTTAGTTCGGGATTGTTTTTTAAATAGGGGATCAGTCCTTCGAAGCCTTTGGAAACATTGAAATATATCGTCGGGCTCCTTTCTTTTAAATTATTCACAGTCGCCACTATTCGCTGAGGGGTGGGATCGCCATCGTCTATATATAACGATCCCCCATTATAAATGGTGATCCCAAAATTGTGATTACTCCCGAAAGTGTGATTCCAGGGCAGCCAATCAATTAATTCCAAACCTTCTTCCCTGATAAATGGGAATGTTTGAGTTATTTGCTGCCAATTGGTAGAAATATTTTCATGAGTGTTGATTACCCCCTTTGGCAAACCGGTCGAGCCCGATGTAAAAAGTATCTTTGCTATTGTAGAAGGTTCGATATCAACATAGGCCTCGTCTACTTCATTTGTTGGTATGGTTGCTATTAAATCCTGTAGCGGGGTAAAGCTGCGCTCACCGGGCGGGGCAATAAGACTTACCACCTCGATATCTGTTCCAATAGCCGCCAACGCTTTTCCGTATCTGTTTCCGTCCTGTACAAATATTAATCCCGGGGTTAGTTTGTTGATGACATACTTTAACTTTTCAAAATCAGTGGATTTTATAGAATAAGCCGGAGCAACTGGTGAATATGGAACGCCAATGTGCAGTGCCGCCAACGCTAAAAGAGCATGTTCGATACTGTTTTCACTAAGAATAGCGACAGGCCGGGTTTGCGAAACATTTTTTTGTAACAATGCCTGTGCAATGCTTTTTACTTTATGAAAAGTCTCTTGGTAGGTTAAAGTTTTCCAATTGCCATCTTCATCTTTTTGCCCGATAAAAACTTTATCCGGTGTCATTTCCGCCCAGTGTTTTAGCCGCTCAGTAAGACGGTAAGGATGTGTTTCCAATTGAATTGTTGAATACAACAGCATGCTACCGTCGTCGAGGGATTCCTTAACGATTTTTATATCAATAGTATTGATTTTCTTAAATGACGCTATATTATTTTTCACGATAGGCCAAAAATTTGAATGGTTTAAAAATGCACTGGTTTATAAAGGAATGGCAATAATAATCGGAAATTATTGGCCAACTGTCACCTACTATCCCCCTACTGTAATCTGCTGTCTGCGAATGCTGGTTCGTACTTCCGATCATGAACCCGGGCGTTTTTTAAGGGGCGATGTCTCAAAACATTTGTTCAGTCAAAACGGGGTGGATTTCATGAACTCCATTTTTAGGTGTTTATTGGCGGCACACACTTTTTTACTGACCGGAGACGAAGGTATAGATAAAATTTGATTCCGATATAATGTTCATTCATCGAATGCTCGCTGATAAAATGCAAACAGCTGATCCGAAATAGTTAGAAAGGATTTTTCGAAAATTTGGTGAAATATATGACTCTTAATGAGGCATCTTTTAACGGGATAAGTGTCTATGTGACACGATGGGGGACAGTAGGGGACAGTAAGGGATAGGCGGTGACAGCTAAACAAATCCGAATAAATAGTTTTGGTAAATCAAAAAATGGGTAGTCCCAACTTACCTGTTTAAAAACCAATTAATCAATTATTAAAACCTGTTTGGGCAATGTCTCAAATAATTAAATCATTTGTATGAAAAGAAACATTTACAAAATGTGTTTACGGGTATTTTCTGTAATTGCTTTTCTATTGACCTTTTGTTCAATGGAAACGTTCGCCCAGAGTAAGGTTACAGGAACGGTAAACGATGAAAAGGGCAAAGCCTTGCCCGGAGTAACCGTAAAAGTTAAGGGCGGTACTGTCGGAACCATTACAGACGTAAGCGGAAATTTTTCGCTTACTGTATCAGGAAACGGGATTCTCGTTTTCAGTTTCGTGGGGTACGCCTCTCAGGAGGTGTCGATAAACGGTCGGTCTACCGTCGACGTTCAAATGCAGCTGTCGTCAGGTTCACTGAGCGAGGTGGTTGTGCTTGCTTACGGCAGTCAAAGTAAGCGGGATATTACCGGTGCGGTGCAAACAGTTAATGCAAAGGATTTAGCTGATATTCCGGTAGCCCAAATTACTCAAAAACTTGAAGGCAAACTTGCTGGAGTTGAAATTAGTCAAACCACAGGTACACCAGGCGGTGGGATTACTGTCAGGATAAGAGGGTCTGCGTCGTTGTCCGCCACCAATGCGCCTTTGTATGTAGTTGATGGATTTCCTATCGTGGGAGATATTTCAAGCATTAATCCCGATGAAATTGAAACGATAACCGTGTTAAAAGATGCCGCTTCGACTTCATTATACGGATCGCGGGCGGCAAATGGTGTGATCCTGGTAACTACTAAACATGCGAAGGCCGGGCAGACTACAGTAAGCGCAAGTTTATACGCAGGTGCTCAGCAGGTACCGCAGCAGGGTCGGCCAGACATGATGGATGCCCAGCAATTTGCGACCTTTCAGAATCAGGTTGCAGCCACTAATGGAACACCAGTTAATCCAGTGTATGCAAACCCTTCTTCATTAGGAAAAGGTACCGATTGGTATTCAGCAATGCTTCGGGTTGCCCCAATTCAGAATTATTCAGTTAACATTAACAGCAGCAAAGATAAATTTAGTACAAGCGTCACCGCAGGCTACTTTCGGCAGGATGGCGTTTTATTAAACTCTAGCTTTAGCAGATACTCTTTAAGGGCAAACTCTGACTACCAGGCTACCAAGAATGTAAAAATTGGATTTAATATAGCACCATCGTTTTCGGTAAATAATGCTGCACCATCTGACGGAACCTGGTACACCGGAACTGCGCTTCTTCAGGGTGCGATTTTGACATCGCCGTTGCTACCTTATAAAAACCCGGATGGTTCGATACCACCATTAGCAACGGCTCCAAATGCGTTGCCAAACCCCAATTTTTATAATGTTATTAACGTACTGAAACATAAAAGCAACCTAAACCACACCCTTGCAAATGGGTATGTGGAAATTAAACCTATCGATGGCCTGACATTGAAATCCAGTATAAATATGGATTTGAATCAAACTACCTTCAACAGCTTCAACCCAACTACTGCCGGGCGCGTATTGGCACCTCCGCCACAGCCAGCTAGCGGCGAATATGATAATTCTTTATATTATTCCTGGCTGTGGGAAAATACAGCCGCCTATAAGAAGTCTGTCGGCAAGCATAATTTTGAAGCTCTTTTAGGCTATACAGCCCAGAAATATACGCTCCAATCCGCTAATTCCTCGGCTTCTAATTATCCGGATGACTTGATCCAGACGTTTAACGCGGCACGAACTACGGTTACTACCAGCGATCAGCAGAGCTGGTCATTGCTTTCCTATATTGCACGGTTAAACTACAATTTTGATAACAAATATCTTTTAACCGCTGCGATCAGGCGTGACGGTTCTTCAAGGTTCGGTGAAAACAACAAGTATGGGAATTTCCCTTCCGTTTCTGCCGGTTGGATCGTGTCTGATGAAGATTTTATGAGCAACATCAAGAAGACGGTTTCAAATTTGAAACTACGGGCAAGTTACGGTGTAGTAGGGAATAATAATATTGGCAATTATACCCAATATGGTTTAGTGGGTACTACAAATTATCCATTCAACGAAGTTGTTAACAGCGGTCGCAGCCCGACTTCTGTCGGCAATACTGAGTTAGGTTGGGAAAATACAAAAGAGTTTGACCTTGGCGCCGATATCGGCTTATTTTCCGATCGTATCAACGTATCTTATGACTATTATAACAAAACTACCGATCATTTACTTTATGCAGTAAACACGCCTATATCTTCGGGCTTTGCATCCCAGGAGAGTAATACTGGAAAATTAAATTTTTGGGGTAGTGAGATCAACATAGACACAAAAAACCTTGTAGGCGATTTCAAATGGAGTTCTAATTTTAATATCTCCTTTAATAGCAGCAAAGTATTGTCATTGCCCAACAATAATGCACCAATTTATAGCGGAAATAATGTTACGATGGTTGGCCAGCCGGTCGGGATGTTTTGGGGAATGGAGTGGCTTGGTGTAAACAAGAATCAGCAGGATTTTAACAGCTCACCTCAGTACGTTGGTGCCCAGGTAGGCACAATTAAGTTTAAAGACGTAAATGGCGACGGTGTGGTGACATTTGACAATCGTGATCGTGCACTACTGGGTAACCCGACCCCTAAATTTATTTTTGGATTCAGCAACAATTTTGCATATAAGAATTTTGACCTTACGATCGTCATGTCAGGGCAATATGGGAATCATATCGCAAATATGATCGAGCAATTTACTACGAACCTGGATGGCGTATTTAATGTTCAAAAGGATGTTGCCAACCGGTGGATGTCGCCGAGTGATCCAGGTGCGGGACGCTATGGCACTACGAAAGCCGGAACAACCAGCTATGAAAGAGACAATTTCAGTTCACGGTTCCTTTATGATGGCAGTTATCTTGCCATTAAAAATCTTACGCTTGGGTATACCGTGCCGCTTCGAAATACCAAAACCTTTCACAGCCTGCGGTTTTATACCAGTATTCAGCAGCTTTACACATTCACCAATTATCCTGGGGCCAATCCGGAAGTATCCGCTGCCCTTAACGGTACAGCGGCAACTGTGCTGAGTTTAGGCAACGATTATACGTCTTATCCGGTACCACGGACCTATACGTTTGGTATTAATGCCAATTTTTAATTAGTTGAAGTTATTCAAAGATTATTTTAAAAAATATGAAATCAAAATATATCATAACAGCAGGAATAATGTCACTGACATTCGCTTCGTGCAAAAAAAGCTTTCTGGAGATCCCGCCGTCAACAAGCATCAGCACTGTTACATTTTATAAAACGCAAAGTGATTTTCAGCAAGCTGTTGTTGGGGCATATGCTCCCTTAAGCGCCCTCTACGGGAACTCCGTCTCTTTGCCCGGTCAGCCTGACCCCGGTGATTGGGGTATGGATGAAATGCGGTCCGACAATACAGGCTTTATTTTTAGCGTAGCAAACCGCGGATTTGTGGGTCACGAACAGCTCGACCAGTTTATCGACGACGGAAATAATGCTTCGACAATAAACAAGTATTCTTCGGACTATACTATCATAGGCCGTGCGAATCAAATTTTGGCAACAATTGACGCCGCAAGTTTTGATGCAACACACAAGAACACTTATAAAGGAGAAGCTCTTTTCTTAAGAGCGTTTGCTTATTTTGACCTGGTTCAATATTACGGTGATGTTCCTCTGAGTTTGATCCCCGTAACTAATATCGCCCAAACACAGATTCCGCGTGCGCCAATCGCGCAAGTATATACGCAAATTATTTCGGATGCGAAACTTGCTGTAACCCTGCTGCCAACCAAGACTAATGCCGCAGTTGGACACGTAACAGCCAACACCGCAAATATGTTGCTGGGAAATGTTTATATGGTACAAAAACAGTGGGTCAGTGCTGAAACAGTTCTTCAAACAATTGTTACATCCGGTGAATATTCTTTATTAGCAAATTATGCCTCTATTTTCAGCAATTCGAATAAGAACAATCCTGAATCACTTTTCGAAATTCAGTATGTTGCAGATCCGTCACAGGCAGGCCTGCAAAACGGCTTCGGTTATGAATTTATTCCGGCGCTTGCAAATCCAAATGTTTTACCAGGATATCCGAGTAGTTCTACTAATCTTTTCGGTAATTGGAATTTACCCACACCGGATTTAATCAATGCCTATGAGGCCGGTGACCAACGTCTTGCTGCAAATATCGCCTACATTACTGTGACCGGAGTAACCTATCCATACCTTAAAAAATACGTTCAGGGCGCGACACTCTATCCGTATACTGACGATGACTGGCAGGTGTACAGGTATGCGGAAGTTCTTCTTTTCCTGGCGGAAGCATACAACGAGGATGGTAAATTTGCTCAAGGAATTCCTCTAATTAACCAGGTGAGAGCAAGAGCAGGGTTAGCAGGTGTGACCGCTACTGATCAGGCCAGCCTTAGAATTGCGATAGCGCATGAACGCCAGGTAGAATTTGCCGGCGAAAGCAAGCGATGGAAGGACCTTCTCCGCACCGGAACAGCGCTGACAGTGATGAATGCCCAGGCAGCTGCTATCAGGGCAAATCCAACAGCGTATTATTATCCTGTCGGCGTACCCCCGGTTCCTGCAGCGTTTAACGTTACGCAGAACAGATTGCTTTTCCCCATACCTAATAATGAAATTCAACTTAATCCATTGCTAAAACAAAATCCAGGATACTGATTAATTTAAATTTGGTTAGCCCGCAAACTAAACCTTTGAATTGATAGTTTTTTAGCGAAGGTTTCGAAAAATGATCGGGTACAGACAGGCCGTTAGAAATAGCGGCCTGTTTACTTTCAGAGCGGCATGTATGAAAAGAATGATGAGCCATCTGAATGAAATTTGTCAACCTGACCCAATTATCGCGAGAGGGGACAGACGAGGATGGTTTAATGATAACCAGTTTTTAATATTGGTAAAGAATTATAAACCAATTAGATTTTAGTTTCGAGTATGAATATCGCGAGGCAATGATTGCGATCTATTGATACAAATAAATAACTACGACATGAAAAAAATACATAGCTTCATTTTTTTGCTTTTGAGTTCGTTTCTGTGCTGGCATAAAGCTGATGCGCAAGCCTCAAAAACGGACAGTTTGAAACGTGGGTTTATTGCCCCGCCGAACTCTGCGAAGCCGCGGGTTTGGTGGCATTGGATGAACGGAAACATTACCAAAGATGGTATCGAAAAAGACTTAAAATGGATGAGCCGGACAGGGATCGGCGGTTTCCAAAATTTTGACGCAGCGCTGGCGACGCCTCAAATTGTAAAAAAACGCCTGATTTTTATGACCCCTGAATGGAAAGACGCGTTTCATTTTACTGCGAAACTGGCCGATTCATTGCATCTGGAAATGGCCATTGCCGGTTCGCCCGGCTGGAGCGAAAGCGGAGGTCCCTGGGTGCCGATAAAAGACGGTATGAAAAAGTTGGTATGGAGTGAAACACCTGTAGAGGGAGGCAAGCCGTATACTGGTAAAATACCGGCTCCTCCTTCGGTAACGGGCCCATTTCAGAACTTAATAATGGCACCGGGATTCGGGGCCCCACCAGAGCGTGATGAAAAACCCCAATTTTATAAGGATGTTTCTGTAATTGCCTACAAATTGGCTGATTCTGATTGGAGTTTAATCGACTTAAAAGCTAAAGTAACTTCCAGCGGGGGCACTTTTGATCTTAGTCAACTCACCGATGGTGATTTGACTAAGACGCAGTTATTACCGTCGGATACTGTAAAGGGTTTCGCCTGGATACAGTTTGAGTTCGGAACTCCGCAGACTATTAAAGCAGTGACGGTTGTTGGTGGCGGGGAGAGGGCGCAATTTGAGCCGCCAGGTGAGCAACATCCTTCCCGGACGTTAGAATCCAGTAACGATGGGTTAAGTTTTACCAGGGTCACTGTTATACCAGCCGGCAATGTATCCCAACAAACTATTGATATCCCGGTTACGAACGCCAGATTTTTTCGGATCGTATTCAAAAACCCCACGGCACGGCCAGGAATTGCAGCAATGTTAGGCATGGGTGGCCCTCCGCCTAAGGCGCCTGCAGGTACCGACATCGCCGAAATAGTTTTGCATACCGTAACCCGAATTAACCACTTTGAAGAAAAAGCGGGCTTTTCACCAGTTGTTGAAAGTGGCGCCACCCCTAATGCCATGTCCGATGCCATCCAATCACGTGACATTATCGATCTTTCGGATAAACTGGATGTTAACGGAAATCTAACCTGGACACCTCCGGCCGGCAAATGGAACATTTTACGTTTTGGCTATTCAATGTTGGGAATAACCAACCATCCGGCTTCGGCAGAGGCAACCGGGCCGGAGGTAGATAAACTTGACCCGGTAGCTATAAAAGCATATTTTGCAAATTACCTGGACCAATATAAAAGTGCTACCGAAGGGTTAATGGGCAACAAGGGCGGTCTCCAATACATGGTAACCGACAGCTGGGAAGCCGGAGCGCAAAACTGGACCGGTAATTTACCTGCAGAATTTTTTAAACGACGGGGTTATAATATGTTACCATGGATGCCTGTATTGACCGGGCGCATCATTAACAGCACAGAACAAAGTGAACAGTTTTTATGGGACTTTCGAAAGACATTAGGCGAGCTATTGGCCGAATACCATTATGACCAGCTAACAACTATTTTGCACGAGCGGGGAATGAAACGATATTCAGAATCACACGAGGCCGGCAGGGCTCTGATCGCTGACGGAATGGAAGTTAAGCGAACCGCTGACATTCCGATGGCAGCCATGTGGACCCCCGGCTTATTTGGCGACGGTCTGAATTATAGGGCTGACATCCGGGAATCGGCCTCGGTCGCACACATTTATGGGCAAAACCTTGTCGCTGCCGAATCGCTCACCGCGCTTGGTATCGGTGGAAATGCATGGTCGTACTCCCCTGAAAAATTAAAACCGACAGCAGATATGGAATTAGCCAGTGGTCTCAACAGATTTGTTATTCACACATCGGTCCATCAACCAACAGATGACAAAATCCCCGGCCTTGGCCTCGGTCCATTTGGACAATGGTTTAATCGCCATGAAACCTGGGCAGAACAGGCAAAAGCCTGGACTGCATATCTTTCACGAAGTGCCTATATGCTTCAGCAAGGAAAATTTGTTGCTGATATTATTTACTACTATGGAGAGGATGATAATATAACTCATATGTTCGGTAGAAATTTGCCACAAATTCCGGAAGGGTATAACTTTGATTTTGTCAATGCCGATGCGCTTGTGAATGTCCTTGGTGTTCGCAATGGCAGAATAACTACACCTAGCGGGATGCACTATGAAGTACTTGCACTTGATTCAAACAGCAGGCGGATGACTTTAAAGGTGTTGCAAAAAATTAATGCCCTTGTCAATGCCGGCGCAACAGTGATCGGGCCGAAGCCGACGGGCTCACCCAGTTTAAGTGACGACAAGGCCAAATATGATGGCATTGTTAATAATCTGTGGCCTTCTGGCAATGGAACAAAGGCCACCGGGCAGGGGAAGGTAATTGCAGGGTTAGATATTAGCGCAGCTTTGTCTGAGATAAAAATAAGACCTGATTTCGAATATAGCAAACCCCGCAATAACACAAAGTTACTTTACGTTCATCGTGAATTGCCACAGGAAGATATCTACTGGGTGAATAACCGTTCAGATACGGTGGAAAACATAGAAGCTAATTTTAGAGTTTCCGGGAAATTGGTCGAAATATGGCACCCGGAAAGTGGCAGAACCGAACAGGCGTCGTATACTTTCGAAGGTGGCAATACAAGGGTACCGCTCCGTTTAGAACCGAATGATGCAGTGTTTGTGGTGTTCAAAGGCCATACGTCCATCGCATCCAGGGTTGTAGCAGCGAAAAAGGAAACTGTATTGGCCTCGATCGGGGGCAAATGGGACCTGGGTTTTCAAAAAGACCGTGGAGCGCCTGAAAAAATATCCATGGAAAAACTTGATTCATGGACGGCTAATGCTGATAACGGCGTTAAATATTTTTCAGGAACGGCTACCTACTCAAAAAAGATAACGGCTTCTGCAAGTTGGTTAAAAAAAGGTGACCGATTATGGTTGGACCTGGGTGACGTTAAAAATATTGCTGAGATTATTGTAAACGGAAAGTCGATGGGAATAACCTGGAAAAAACCTTTTAGGACAGATGTCACAGGCGCTTTGAAACCAGGTGAAAACACTATAGAAATAAAAGTGACTAACCTATGGGTCAACAGGCTTATCGGTGACCAGCAGCCTGGCGTCTCAACTAAGATCACCTATACGACGATGCCATTCTACAATGCTTCATCGCCTTTATTGCCGTCAGGGTTATTAGGACCGGTACAATTAATATCAGTGCGATAAAAAGGCTAACCCCTTCTAAAATATAAGGTGCGGCAACTTATATAAATGTACCTGAATACCTTATATATCACTTCTATCAGCGGTAGGGCTAATAACTCTGCCGCTGAATATTTAACAACAGAAAGCCATTTAGTACTTCGAATTAAAAGTATAAGTCCCTGGTTGTAATTCACAAACGGAATATGTGTCCATTGACTCTGACATATCTAAAAATGCTAAATATATTGTAGCAATGACCCATTGGACGGTTCTTCAAATATCGATGTCAATGGAGGAATTAGTTCGATTTTTTCAATTTTCCGCCGCGAATCTATAGCAGGAAAACCCACGTTGATAGATATTTTTAAAGAGAGGCGTAGATCAGGTAGCCGCAGGCTATTTTATTTATGGCTCATCGACTATGCTGGTTTATACAACCGGCCGTGGGATTGATGGTTTTACACTTGACCCTCTGTCGGTGAGTTTTGTTTGTTCCATCCTAATATGATTATACCAAATGACGGAGTAATTTATTCAATTAACGAGGGGCTTTTTAAATATGGCGATAATAATTTCTTAACCCACCAGCAAGAATTTTCGCGTCGGCAATCGCCAGGTTTAACCCCTTTCCCCCGATTGGGGGACAATGTGAGCAGCATATCCCGCGAGAATAATTTCCCGTACTGCATGCGACCAATCATGAAGCTTCTCATCGGTGTTATACTTTTTTCAAATATATCTCCCCTGTTAAGTATCAAGCCATTAGATGCTTAAATAGACGCCCTCATGTTTCAGCCCCTCTTTATTTAATCTGTCAGCAACACCCAACTCGTTAAACAGATCAACTGTATTTTACTCAAGAAAGCCAGCCCGTATGCGTGATTCGCAATAGTTACGCGACTGATATTCTAAAACTAGGCATTCAATACACTCCTTTTTTAAAAGGCGCGCCAGTGTAAGACCAGCAGTGCCTGCACCAATTACACCTATCGGGTTTTATCGATCAAAATATAATATTGATTAGATCTGATTTTATAATGAAATGTGAGATAGGGTGAAGCGTTATTTTGCCATGTTTTCCTTCAAAAAAGCATCAACGGTATCAAACGTTTTTTCAGTCCAGAATTCAAAACTTCCATGGTCAGCACCAGGTAATTTATAAAATTCGTAGGTATAATGATGCGAGTCTAATGCGTCAGCCAATAACACACTTTGTTCAAAAGGCACTAAGCGGTCTTTTGAACCATGCATAATCAATATAGGCGCAACTTTTTTACCATTTTTAATATACGCAATCGGGTTTGCCTTACCCGCTTCGGCTGGGCTTTCTAACACATTTTTTTTACCGATCAGCAAGCCCTCGGGGCTATCAGGCAAAGTGTGATCCATGGTTGATGGCCTATAAGCCATTTGGCTAATATCAGTGGGCCCATAATAATCAACCGTTGCGTTTACACCTGCCGAGAACTCATTATAATCCGGCATATCTAAATCCGGCATATCTTGGGTTAATCCTACGAATAAAGCGGTATGGCCACCTGACGAGTCTCCCCATACAAATATATTTTTTTCATCAATTTTGTATTTTGCAGCATTTTTACGCATATACCTCACAGCGGTTTTGGCATCCTGAACCTGTGCCGGAAAAGGTGCTACAGAAGATGGTCTGTATTCAACTAAAACTACTACATATCCTTTTTCGGTAAATTTTGCCATCCTGAACACGCTGTTGTATACGTTTTGTTTCATCCACGCCGAACCGGGTATAAAAATTATACAAGGTAAAGTGGCTCCATTAATTGCACTAGGAGCAATTATTTGCAAATGCAGGTCCATACCGCTATGGGTAGCATATTTAACATCATGAGCATAGTTAATTTGTTCGGTGCGCGCTGGGCCCGCGTCTAATACCATCATTCTTTTTGAAGAAAGGGTTGATTCCGGGAAAGGCTCGCTAGCTTTCAGGGGAGGAACGATAGCTCGCTTCTCTTGTGCCATGCCCATACTTATGGCCATAATAAACGACACCATTGTTAAGATCTTTTTCATATTTATATATTTTTAAGGTATGATTTAAACCCCGGAAACATCGGCTTTTCACAGCCACGTAATTAAAAAGACAAATGTTAACCGGTAATTTTCAGGTATATTGATTAGCGAAATTAAGCTGGAATAAACAATTACAGTTGGATTATTACGCATAATGATTGGACAGATGAAACATTCGCATTACTTTGAGCACTAATTACACAGCAAAATGAAAAACGCGATCCTGAATTATGGCCTATATGGCGATATTGATAAAAACCTGTTACCAGATTTTGTGCATTACGAACCATTAAATACCCGTAGCCGTAAATATAACTGGAAAATTAAGCAACATTTACATACCGACCTTTACAAGGTATTTTACTATGAAGAAGGATCTGCAACGGTTTTAAGTGAGCATAACAGAATTAAAGTAAATGCACCCTGTTTATTGTTTATACCAGAAAATACACTCCATGGATTTGAACAGTCTTCAGACGTAAAAGGAACCGTCATAACGCTGTCTTCGGCTTACCTGGAGGGCCTATCAATAATCCTTCCATAAACACCGCCCTGGCAAGACTACAATTATTTGACAAATAGACGACAGGGAAATTTTTGAGCTGAAAGATTATGGTTGGACCTGGGTGATGTAAAAAATATTGCCGAAGTTACCGTAAATTGCGCGAAGATAGGGATAACCTGGAAAAGGCCATTTAGAGTAGATATAAAGAATGGTTTTAAGGTCGGTGAAAACTTGATAGAAATAAATGTAATCAATCTATGGGTCAACAGGCTTATCGGTGACCAGCAGCCTGGCGTCTCAACTAAAATCACCTATACGACAATGCCTTTCTACAATGCTTTATCGCCTTTATTGGCGTCTTGTCTGTTAAGGCCTGTTCAATTAATATCGGTTAAGTAAAAAACATTCGTATCAATAATAAACCCAATGATCTATTAATATTTGAATATTGAAACCACTTTTTAGGCACATGATATTAGCTGAGGCCAGGGAAAACGTAAAAATATATTATTGTAAAAAAAGGTAAAATGAATCGCTTGACGCCGGTCGTAGTTTCTTCATATCCCTGTATTTTGGGGGAGTGTCCTGTTTGGGATGTGGAAAAAAAACGACTTTTCTGGGTTGACATACTGGCTGGAAATATTCATCAGCTGCACCCAGAGAGCGGTAACCATAGCATTTTCAGTGTCGGTAAATTAACCGGATCCATCGCGTTAAGAGAAGGCGGTGGCCTTATTGCTGCTTTGAAAGATGGTTTTTCGGAAATTGATACAGATTCCGGGACGGTAGGCGAGCCTATCGTCCCGGATGGACACCCCGACAGGAATGTTTTTAACGATGGAAAATGTGATCCGGCCGGCCGCTTTTGGGCGGGCTCAATGGCCCCTCCAGAATTCCCTGGCACGGGAAGCCTATATATGCTGGATAGCAATCGTACTGTTAGTGTGAAAATTGAAAGTGTTACAATTTCTAATGGAATGGCCTGGACTGCTGACGAAAAAACATTTTATTATATTGATACGCCCGCTTATAGCATAGTTGCTTTTGACTATCATGCTGAGGATGGCGCTATAGCTAACAAAAGGGAAATTATCAAAATTCCAGCAGGTTTTGGTGATCCGGACGGCATGACCATTGATACGGAGGGGATGTTGTGGATCGCTTTTTGGGACGGATGGAAAATTGGTCGGTGGAACCCCATAAGTGGCAAATTATTGTTTACGATCAACTTGCCCGTCGCAAAAGTTACTTCATGTACCTTTGGTGGCGAAAATCTGGACGATCTATATATCACGACTGCACGGAAAGACCTTTCGGAACGGGAATTAATTGACCAGCCATTGGCCGGAGCTACCTTTGTTGTCAGGAACTGCGGTTATAGTGGACGACCTGCACACAGGTTCATAGGTTGAATCTGGCTTAATATTTAGCTGCTGCTGTATAATTGCCTGTTAGCAATTGAAGCCAGCAGCTTTTTTAGGTTTGAGCGCAATATCGTCCTTCGACCACTAGGAAATTAGGGTAAGTGTCTAAAAAAGAGGGTAACGGAATTGATCACGCACCCTCTTTTTTTCATTCAAATTAATTAAGACCGTAGCTCAATTAGCTTTCGCAAACTCGCCGTTAGCATTAATTATTACTTCATCGCTTAACATACTTGTACCAGCCTGCGGCGCAAAGTTAAAATCCGACCGTTTAATAGCGCCAGTCAGTTTAAAACCAGCGTCATCTTTTTTACTCATTGGGTTAGTTATGGTGCCGCGATACCAAAGATCCAAAGTAACTGGCTTGGTAACGCCATGCAGCGTAAGGTCCCCGGTCAATTTGTAATGATTAGTGGAAACCGGAGTAATTGCATTGCTGGCAAAAGTCATAGTTGGGAATTTAGCCACGTCAAAATAGTTTTCGGACTTTAAGTCTTTATCCCGGTAGTCAACGTCAGTGTTTATCGACGTCGTGTTCACTGTTAAATCAATTTTGGCATCGCTGAAATCAGGCTTGGCGGCCACAATTGTACACGTAAAGTCAGTGAAAATGCCGTCTACGTCAGATACCATCAGATGCGTAATGGTAAATCCTAGTTTCGAATGCATTTTGTCATTTTTCCAGGTGTTTTGTGCGAAAGAATTGATGCTGAAAAATGCAGCGGTCGCTAATAAAATGGTTTTTTTCATAATTTTTTTATTAAAGAATATATACTCGGGTTAGTTTTTAATATAAAAGAATCCTCTAAACAATAGATTTTTAATAGGCTTTCGCGCTTACTTAAGCGCATGGAAGCCTACTCTTCCTATTGATCTCCACATGTCAACTTCGTCCTTATACCTGTTATCTATCACTTCACATTTTGCGTCGATGCGCATTGTCGGCCTTTCAACCAGGTTGTAGGCAGGCCATTCCGGGACCCCTTTCGCTGCAGGCTTGCCTGTGCGGGCGAAAGTTGTCCACAACTCAGCCATGTTATGGGATGCCACAAAGCGCTCAGGCCTGTTTCCCCCAAAGAAATCGGGTTTTCCGGGAACCACATTGTTAAATTTAAAGGCTATATCCATGGCGTGCGGGGTCCCCATAGGATAGTCTGTACCCGGTATTTTCGATTCAGATTTATAGCCGAAATTATATAAGTAAACTGGTGCGCCATGCTGCCTGACCTTTCTTTCAGCCATTGCGATGGTACCTAAGCCAAACATATTTATTGATTTTACAGCCATCCAAATATCAGCAGCTGAAGCATTTGGCCTTGTCCTTCTATATGTTTCAATTATCTTTTGCGTGTCAGTCCCAAACTGGGGTGCAAGATATCCGGGCAGGCTGGCGAAATCAGCAGTAAGTGGTGCTGTTTCCCTCGTTATCATAGCAAAAAAAGCATATTCGTCTTCGTTCCAACCTGCCATTAACGGTTTTTGCTTGGAAATTGCGGGCGCATCGGGATCAAATGGATTACGCGGCAGCGCATCACCGTCGACAACTGGCGCGAAGTCATTGGGTACAAAACCCACACTCCCATTTTTCTTGACGTAATCGGAATTAGCCATGAGGCGGGGTACGTCCGACTGAATTTTTAAAAGATCAGCCGTTGGCAACTCGAGTATCTTTCGCCAATCTTTTGGGTCGATATTAAGTTCCTTAAATACAATAGCCGTCATCTCGGACGCAGCTTCCTTTGGTATCATACGCAGACCCGGTCCGCTTTCAATGGAGGCTTTGTTGAAATAGGGTGCTGCTGAAGGCATGGCATATAAACAGGTCGTTTTTCCGCCGCCGCCTGATTCACCAAAGATCATCACGTTATTAGGATCACCGCCAAAGACAGCGATATTCTTATTTACCCAGGCAAGGCCATCAACTATGTCAAGCATACCATTGTTACCAGATCCGGTATATTCAGGCCCGGCAATTTCATCCAGGTAGAGATAGCCCATTATACCCAGCCTGTGGTTGGTTTCTACTACAACAACATCAAAGTTTCGTGCAAGGTTAGCGCCATCCTGACCGCCCGCGCCTCCGGACCCTGTAGCGAACCCGCCACCGTGGTTGTAAAACATTACCGGACGTTTCCTGTTGTCGTTTGCAGGTGTCCACACGTTAAGGAACAAGCAATCTTCACTGGGTGCCGGTTGCATTCTTTGTGCTTGAATAGCCGGTGCACCGAATTGCAAAGCATCCCGGACTCCGGTCCATCGCTCCAACGGGGCCGGTCTTTTAAAACGTCTGTCGCCCGAAATTTTTCCTGCGTAAGGAATTCCCTTAAATATATTTACCCCATCCACCCTTAGCCCGCGAAGCGTTCCATGCGTAACGTCCACGTTCACATATTCGTCGCTTCCTTTTGTCCCCGGAAAAACAAGTTTGGGGAGTGCCATTGCCGCTGTTATGAGCGATGCCTGACCTAAAAATTTTCTTCTGCCTATTGTATCCATTTTTTTGTTCTGGTTCTTCATTTATAATCTTCCTATCGACCTCCACATGTCGAATTCTTCTTTCCAACGATTATTGACCACCTCGCATTGAGTGTCAATACGCATGGTCGGTCTTTGGGATAAATTGTAAGCCGGCCAAGCGGGGACATCTTTAGCAGCAGGTTTACCTGTTTTGGCGAAAGTTGTCCATAATTCGGCCATGTGGTGGGATGCAGTAAACCGTTCAGGGCGATTACCTCCAAAAAAACTAGGCCCGCCGCCGGGTTGCTCGTTGTTAAACTTAAACGATATGTCCATCGCGTGTGGTGTTCCCATTGGGTAGTCTGTTCCCGGTATTTTTACTTCAGATTTATAACCAAAATTGTACAAGTACATCGGGGCACCATTTTGTTTCACCTTTTTCTCAGCAATGTCAACAGATCCTAGTCCCATCATCGTGACCGAAGAAATGGCTATAAAAATATCAGGTGCTGTAGCGTTAGGTCTGGATTTCCGGTAAGTATCGATGACTTTGGCCGTATTTGCGCCGTACTGTGGTTCAAGTCTTGTCTGCAGCCCAGCGAAGTCAAGCGTAGCAAAACTGGTGTCATGCCCCTGCCATAAGAAAAATACGATTTCATCTTCATTCCAGCCAGCCATAAGCGGTTTATTACGTGATATGGCAGGGGCTGTCGGATCGAAAGGGTGATTAGGGAGAACAATCCCGTCCACTACAGGACCAAAACCACCTGGCCGGCTGCTCCTGCCAGAATTTGGTGGTACCGGTGGTTGTTTCGACTGTAGCGCAAGTAAATCGGCAGCGGGTACATCCAACAATTTTCGCCAGTCTTTCGCTTCTATATTCAGTTGCTTTAAAACCATTGCCGTTGTTAATGCCGCTGTTTCCTTGGGTGTCATTCGCACACCCGGCCCGCTTTCAATAGATGCCTTGTTAAAATAAGGAGCCGCCTCCGGCATAGCGTATAAGCACGAAGTTTTTCCACCACCGCCTGATTCTCCGAAGATCATGACATTGTTTGGGTCGCCGCCGAATACAGCAATGTTTTCGTTAACCCACTTTAATCCGGCGATAATATCTAATAAGCCCATATTGCCGGAGCCTGCATAGTCTGCACCTCCCAATTCGTCCAGGTAAAGAAAGCCCAGCAGCCCCAACCGATGATTTGTTTCGACGACAACGACGTCAAAATATAGTGCAAGGTTAGCACCATCCTGCCCGGCCGATCCACCAGAACCCACGACATAGCCACCGCCATGGCTGTAAAACATAACCGCGCGTTTTTTATTGTCGTTTGCTGGAGTCCAAACATTGAGAAAAAGACAATCCTCGGCAGGATCCGGCTCATTCCTTCTGGGGGCCTGAATAGCAGGAGCGCCAAGCTGCAAGGCATCGCGTACGCCTGTCCAAGGTTCAAGCGGTGCGGGCCTGCGAAATCTCCTGTCGCCTGAAACTCTTCCGGCATAGGGCACCCCTTTGAAAATGTTTACTCCGTTTTGTCGCAGGCCTTTAATCTTTCCATGGCTAATTTCGGCCGTAACGTATTCGTCGGGTTTGTTAACAGATGAATAAACAAATCCCGGCATTGCAATAGCGGCAGTCATCAGAGATAACCTGCCTAAGAAATTTCTCCTGTCTATGGTGTTCATTTTTTTAATTTTAAAAATATTTGCGATGGATCAACTTTCAGCGGAAAAGAAATATTTGCCCGAGCCTACTGTGTAAATCACATACCCGTTTTCGGCCCGTTGAAAACGAACGCCATTTCCACTCACTATTTTCTTCCCGCTTTCAGTTACTTGTTTTGCGCTTGATGCGGGCACATAAACCGTTGCCGTACTGCCTACCGGGACCGTGATATTTAAATTGAATGTATGAGTGTTTTTCTTCCAGTCGATGGAGGCCAGTCCGTTTGGCGTTTCATTGGAATAAGAAGCAAATGTCACATCTCCAGCCGGCTGAGGTTTAAAAATGATATTGCGATATCCCGGCTGTTCGGGGTCATTATTCATTCCGGCCAGTACTCGGTAGAACCAAACGATACCGCCTCCAAACATAGGATGATCGTGAGACCCAGTTCCATTCCATTGCTCCCAAGTCGTGGTGGCGCCTTGTTTTATCCACCATCCATACGATGGCGCAGTAGTTTGGCTCATTACTTCATACGCAAGATCTTGCATCCCGTTTTCAGCCAATACTTCAAAAAAGAATTGGGTGCCAAACATCCCGGTATCTAAATGGCCGCCATTGGCAGTAATATCAGCTCTGAGGGCATTAATAACACTAGCTTTTTGGTCTTCCGGAAGACCCATTTCTAAAGCAAAAATATTACTGCCATAGGGGCCGTATGTTCCTTTAACTTTATCATAGAACTTATTTTGAAAAGCCTTTTTTGTAACTTCAGCAAGATCCGCGTATTTTTTCGCTTCTGCAGGGTTATCGAGTATAGCGGCGGTTTTGGAAGTAATATCCGCACATCTCCAAAGGTAAAAGGTATGCACAAGGTCGTCGGGTGGTAGTTTTCCCGGAGAAGCCCAGTCACCCAGGTTTAGCCATCTGTTGGCTTTAGCACTATCGGGTGCCCTTGAGTACATAATTCCGTTTTTATCAGTCCATGTAAGCATGTACTTAATATATCCTTTCATGCCTTCATAATTGCGCCTCAACATGTCTTTATCGCCGTAATGAACATAATATTCCCATGGCATAATGCTAATAGCTGCCCCCCATGCCACGCCACCACCGCATCCAGGCTGCCAGGGAGCACCATTCGGCACATATCCTGTTTCAGGATTTTGTGCCCCGAGTATGTCCTGTATCCATTTGCTATAGAAGGCGCGTGTATCAAAATTGTGCATAACTGTAATGCAGGCCACCTGGCCGTCACCAGTATAAGGGGAACGTTCGCGCTGAGGGCAGTCACTGGCGATTCCGCCGTGCATATTGTCCATTTGACTGCGTACCCACATATGATGGATTTTATTAAATAAGGTGTCCGAGGACGTAAACTTTCCAGTATTGTCGACATTAGTGTGCACGGCTTCAGCTCGCAGATATTCCGGTTTGAGTTCACCCGGCCAGTCGGAAATCTCCACTTCCCTGAATACGAACCAGCTAAAACGTGCGGCATACGACTCGGCCGCTCCTCCTTTTAAGGTATAAGAGTTGCTTCCGACAGGTGACTCACATATATATTTAATACTGATTTTTCGGCCTGCCTCTCCTTTTACATTCAGCAAGTGTAGCCATCCTGCTATTTGCTGCCCGAAGTCAACCCTGTATTTCCCATCCCCTATGGTTGTTATTTTTACAGGCGCCAGTGTTTCCATCACCCGGTCAACAGGCGACATCTGAGCCTTCATTTTACCTTCCGGCGTTTTCCTGACAGCTGCCGGTTCCCACTTTGAATCATCGAAGCCTGCACTCGACCAGCCCGGTTGTTCCAACCGTGCGTCGTAGTGTTCGCCATCGTAAACCAGGTCAGTCACGATAGGGCTTTTTGAAGCCTTCCAACTTGGGTCACTCTTTATAACATCGGTGGTGCCATCGGTGTATTTGATATAAATTTGACTTAAAAAACGGGGTGATCCGTAGGATTGCGTCCAGCGTATCGGATCGTTATAAAAACCGTTGCCAAGGATAGCACCAAAGACATTTTCGCCTTTTTTCATCATTGTGGTAATGTCATAGGACAAATACATCACACGATATTCACTAAAATTGTCAGCGACTGAAATGTAATTATTCTCCAACCCCGGACGCTTTCCATACAAAGTAAGATTAGGCACTAAAGCATCCTGACTGACTTTTTTTCCATTTACATAGAATTCGAAATAGCCAAGCCCAGTAACAAAAGCCTTGGCCGAAGCTACCTGTTTGCTGATATTTACCGATTTTCGTAATAAAGGTGCAGGCGGCGGTGACACGACTTTTGCCGGTGCATCCCCTGGTCTCTGGAATCCGGGTTTCGGCAATGCTTCTTCTCCCTGCCATGGCGCACCTATCCATTGTGCTTTCCATTCGCTTTGATTAAGAAGTCCCATACTCCAAAAGGCAGGTTTGCTCCAGCCCGATACTTTTCCGGTTTTATCCCATACCCTTACTTGCCACCAGCAGTCCTGCCTCGATGATAGAGGTTTTCCGTTGTACAAAATATTGTTGGATTCAGCAGAGTTGACCTTTCGACTATCCCAAAGGTTGGCTTGGCCATTTAAGAGGCTCAATTTAGTTCCGGAGACCCGGATTTCCCATGCCGTTTGGAATTCTCCGCGATCCCCGTTTGCAGCAATGTTGACCCACGAAAGTCTCGGACTCGTGATGTCAATTACCTGCGGGTTCTCCATGTATTCACATCGTAACCGTGACGGGACAATCGTTGCTTCGGCAAAACTGCCGGATAGCACAAAAAGAATGTTTAAAATTAAGGATTTTCTCATTTTTTCATATATTGGTTAGTACACCCAGGGATTGGAAGCTCATATAATAACTGTGATTTATGCCCGCTTCTGCCAGCCTGCTTTGTTTATAGTTAAATAGAGTTGGGCAGTGTTATTATATTATTACCTGGCTTTAGCGGGTAACTTTTCCCTTTCCAAATGAACGTTCCCGTTACTCCATCGGGAAGGATAATTTTGGCACTTGTTTTCGCATGCGATATATTATATTGAACCGAAATCGTTCCTTTTGGGTGCGGCATTTCACCATTTATATTTTTAATATCGCCAAGGTGTGGTTCTATTTTAACGCGGGCAAACCCAGGCGCTTCACTGTCAATGCCAAGAATTGTCCTGAAAAATTCGATATTCGGACTTGCCCCCCACGCATGACAGTCAGAACGGGTGGTTTCAAGGTCAGAGGTTTCGGCCCAGGTGGTTAGACCTTTTGACAAATTCTCTTTCCATTTCCCTAACCACGACATATAATCATTCCCAAGCCCGGCTTTTGTCAGGGCCATGTGTAAATAATATTTAAAATAAATGGAAGCAGGTGCCAGGGAGCTATCAGCGGTCAGTCGGTGGCCCATCGCCAATGCTTCCTGTCCATTTATCAACCCAGCAAGAATCGCCAAGGCATTGACATGCTGAGAAAAGAAATCCTTTTCAGGCCTGTCAGCAAAAAGCTTTTTTTCCTTGTCCCAATATTTTAATTTGATCGTCTTGGCTAGCTGGTCAGCGTACCGTAGATATTCAGCTGCCTGGCCTTTGCTTCCTTCTTTATTCTCCAAATCGGCGGCTGATTGATATGCTAGCAGCATTTGCATGTCCAACGCAGCAGAGCTACCATCTTTTCCGGTAGGTGCAACACCAAACTGCCATCCTTTCGAGGTTACCCAGTCAGTAAAAGACCAGTAAGGAACATTTTTTAAAGATCCGCTTTCATCCTGGAACCGCCTGAAAAAGGCCAGTACCTGTCGTTCTCCTGGCAGTTTATCTTTTAAAAAGTTCACGTCAGTTCCATACATCATATAATCGTGAAGCATGCCGATATACCACAGCGAGAATGTATTGATAAATTGCGGCGTATAGGATGGGTGGCGGCTCTCTGTAATGCCCTCGGGCTGGCGTGACTCATCCATTTGGTTCAAAGCGTTTTTTACCAGACGGTCATCGCCGCTATTATACATCGAGACCATCGCTTGAATACGACCGTCGCCGATATATTGGAGTTGCTCATAATATGGGCAATCAGTGTAGGTCTCAAATGCGCACAATCTGGCAGTCCGCCAGCCTATTTCCAACATTTTATTCATGTCCTGCTGATCCGGAGTTAACCTTGCCTTCAACTGGAATGGATAGCCGGTAAACGTGCCATAAAAATCGTCTATTATCAGCGGCTGCTCTTTTGTCGTGATCTTAATTTGGACATAGCGATAGGTACGCCAAAACAGTGAAGTAAAAGTCTGATTGTTGGTTCCGTCTGATAGAATGCTGTCTTTTCTGCCAATAAATGATTTGTTTTCTACTTCGTTCCGGTTGCCTTTAGCAGGGTACTTAGTGTATAAAGTTTCGGTGTAGGCGATCGATATTCCACCATCTTTTCCGCCCGAAAAAGATAGGGTCGGATAAGCGTTTGTGTTAAACCCCTGGTCGAGTAACAGTGTGGCAGAAGTATTAGCTGGAATAGTTACAGCTGACCTAAGGGCTGGAAAGTCATTTGGTGCGGTAACACCAATTGCTTTTCGTAAAACTTTCAGGCGTTGAACGGTTAATTCCATTGGTGGCAGCGTCGAGGGTACAAGCAACCATGTGCTTGGGTTGATAAAAGGAAACATTATATATTTTGGTGTGCCAGGCTCAATTTGCTGCGCAGCACTCCAGGACGAATCCTGGAAATTAGGTTCTGGCCAGTTTCTAATATGTTTACGCATGTCAACGAATTCTCCTGGTCCGGCAACATAATATATTCCCCTTGGGAATTCCGCTCTTAATGGTTTGTAGCTGCTATCGCTAACAGCCTTCCAACTCTTATTGGTGTTTATGATTTGCTCCTCAGCCCCTTCCCCCTGAAGAATAAATCCTGTTCGTAGGGATATTTGCGCTTCCGGCCGATACTCTGCTTCATTCCAAACCTGTGCTGATATTACATTTTGCCCTGCCTTTAAATAAGGAACCAGGTCGATTATTTCATAATTGTAGTGAGTAATGTCGCCGCGAGCGGGACCTGCAGATATAAACTGTCCGTTAACATATAATTTATACCTGTTATCAGCCGATATGAAAACAACGAATTTCTTTGGTTTTTCGGGTAAATCGATATTCTTTCTAAACAGGTATACGCCATATCCATTCATTGAAGCACCCTGGGCCGTAATCCACACCGCTTTCCATGAATTATGAATAAGATCGGGGGCCACCGTCTGCGCCTGCGAAAAGTTCAGGTTAAAAAGAAAAACAGTAGCTATCAGTACCTGGAAGGCTTTAAAATTTATCATATAATTTGAAAATAAGGCCGTAGCCCCAATGGTTTAAAATTTTGGTTAAATAGGCGAAGAAATTACCTATGCTTCAAAGCTATTTAAATGGTTTTGCATAACTATCCCTTTCTGTCCTGTTCCATCATTTATTATTCTGGTTTAATGACCTTTAGGTAATTTTATTTTAATAATCTCATTGGGCCATAGCAAGCAGTCGCTGTTTTTACAGTTTATAAGGTAAAGTGAGCCGATAAATGAAGATTTGTCAATTGATTTATTTAACTGATAAAAAAGCACTCCGTATCTCACGAGGAGCGCAATATATACTGTAATGTCACCGAGGTTCCCATCAGGATGGATCTCCGCCACTTCCCTTTCCAAGTGTTCAGGCAGGATCATACAGGAAGGCGTGTTTTTCAGTTCTGGATCAGCTTTCCTGCGGGTATACTCAGGCAGGAGGGCAGATAACCAGGCAGGTGTGCGGCTTGCCGGATGACGGTAAATGGGACAAGTCGAGCGCTGTGAGGCTCGTATGGATATATCAACCCGCTTCCACCGGCAGCGGTGCAATTAATGGCTTTAACAATGCTAACGTAAATAACTCAGGCTGCCCGAACGAAACAACTGACTTGAATTATATAAGTTCAAACTTCAGCATACAGGCAGTTTATCAGCCGGACATATTCAATGTAAGCGCCCCAATGATTTTCCGCGTTACTTATCGATTCTTAATTTTTATCGATTTTAAATCGATTTACTTGTTGTCTTTAGGGTAAGATTTGCAATTAAATAGTCTCAAAAAGTTGGTGAGTTATTCGGTGATCAAGAATACTCATCAATTGTAACATATTGAAGTAAAGCCTGCTATAAGGATATTCCCCTACGAAATGAATTTTTGTCTTTCATTTCAATTATCGCAGCCCTGGCAGGAATCGAACAAGTCAATCCGGGCACATTCGCTTTGCTGCATGAGCCCGGCTGCTAAGACATCCCGATCAAACGCATCATTCAAGCAGCGCTGGTTCACCACGCTTCACTATATTCCGCCGGGTGAAGCTACACTTGCAGTCATTCCTGCATTTGTCCACCGGGACAAGGCTAAACCCGGCGCCCGGCTCTTTTACTAGTGGTCCGGGCGTAAGCAAACCAAGCCCCGCAGGTGCCTCGTCCGGCAACGGTATCCGGAAGGGCAGTTTTCTTTCGTCCGGATAAAATCCATTCTTATACTGCTAACAGACCACTTATTTATCGCCTTGCGGATCATACTTAGAAACTAATATCATTATTCATTTAGCCTTTGCTGGAGGCAAATTTATCCCTCTTCGGCACGAAAGGCCAAGGCTAGTGCCGCCTAAAAAATCTCCACACCTCCGCTGCGCTGCGGGTAGTATTTTTTGCGTCAGCCTTGCGTGCCAGCCCCCCGCGCAAATATTCTGCCTCTATCAAAGGCCAAATGAGGGTTTTAGCCGAATTGGACTGGATAACAGAATTTTTAAAAACAAACAATTAAAAACGCAATGGAAACATTAACAGGAAGATTAACCGCAGACGCTAAAGTTAGCGTGGTTAACGGGGACAAAAAAGTAGTGAATTTCTCAATCGCCATGAACGACAGTTACCGCTCCAACGGGGAAACCGTCAAAACAACCACCTACGTTGATTGCGCCTACTGGATAAACGCAGGCGTGGGCGAATACCTGAAAAAAGGCTTGATGGTCACCTTGTTTGGCAGGCTTAGCTCACGTGCATGGAACGACAAGGACGGTAACGCCCATTCAGCTATTACCCTCAACACCTCCCAAATCAAATTCTTAGGGGGCAGCAATTCAGAAGCTGCTGAAAATCCTGCACCGAAAGCAGGTAAAAAACAGGGCGCTAATGCAGGTTGTGGCGAAGACGACGACCTGCCATTTTAATTATTGAATAAAACATAATAATAAAAATGAGGGCAATACAGCCCACACAAAAAATTAAATATCATGTCACATAATTTGAATTTTGACGAAGAAACAGGAAACCACAGCTTTTTTAGTGTAAAGGAAAAAGCATGGCACGGATTGGGGCAAATCGTGGAACAGTACCCTACCAGCGCAGAAGCCATTGAGTATGCAGGTTTGGATTATACCGTAGAAAAACGCCCTTTGTTTACCGAAAGTATGCCCAACGAACTCAACCTTTCAGGCACAGGCATATTTATACCAAAAATTGACGTACCCAACTTTTACGCTACAGTGCGTAACGACAACAACGCCGTATTGGGTGTAGTGGGCAGGGATTACGAGGTGGTACAGAACCGCAACGCTTTTGATTTTTTCGATGCCATTGTAGGTGGCGGGGATGGTATTCTATACGAAACCGCAGGGGCATTAGGTAAGGGCGAGCGCATATTTATCACCGCCAAATTACCGGGTTATATTCGGGTGGGTAAGCAGGATATGATTGAGCAATATTTAATGCTCACTACTTCTCATGATGGCTTTGGCTCTATCACCGCTGCTTTTACCCCGATAAGGGTAGTTTGTCAAAATACGCTCAATGCTGCTTTACGCAACAACACCAATTCTTTTAAAATAAGGCATACTGCCTCGGCTAATGACCGCCTGAAACAAGCCCATAAACTCATGGGGATTACCGATGAAATGGGGACGGAACTGGAAGGGATTTTTAACCAATGGGCGCAGGTACGCATCACCGACAAGCAGGTGAAAAAACTGATACAGGTCGCAATGGCACCGAACAGGGAAACCATTACCAATCTCGAATTAGGTTTAATGGATAAACTGTCCACCAACTATACCAATATTGTGGATAGCGTCTATGAATATGCTTTAGGTAGCCCGACCCAGCAAATGGAAACCACCGCCGGGACTGTATTCGGGGCCTATAATGCCATAACAGGCTATTTCCAAAACGTCCGCAACTACAAGGACGGTGAAGCCAAATTCAAATCCATCATGGACGGTACAGCCAGGCAAAGGGGGCAGGCAGCATTCGACCTCTGCCGTGATTTTGCCCGTCATGGCATGGAGGCCATTAACCAAATTAACTAACCCACTAACGGGGGGGCAATCCCCCAATTTTTAAACTTAATACCAAACGTTATGCAACCTTTAAGAGCATTTGACAATGTGCAGAAAGCCAAATTATTGCATGCACTTTTTTATCAGGAAATACCCGCATTTCTGAAATACACCACCGAAATGTGCGCCTATATGAAAGACAACCCCGGCAAGGTTCGGGAAGTCTGGAAAGACCAGTTATTCAGCGTGGAGTTTTGGTTTCAGCTATCGGAAGAAGCCAACCGTAAAATCAAACAATATAGCAAGCAACTGGAGAAAAGCAGTTCTGTTTTTGCCGACCAGTTATTCGATGGTTACGGGGCATTGTTCCTGAACCATTGCCTGACCACCTACGCAGAAAAAGGGCAACCCGCCGACCCCAAATTCAAGTTAGCCGTGGCCTTATTTATTAACCCTTAATCTCAAAAAAATGATAACGCATCATATTCACCATACGACCCTTTATATAGGGATTGTATTCACCATCGCTGGGATTATCCTGCGGATGCTGATTAACAGGCGCAGGTTTAACCGCAGGGGCATTGCAGGCTTGCAGCTTTTTTCATCTTACTGGCACTGGTGGCTGACTACCCGTATCGAAAACCTGCTGATGATTTTCGCACTACTGTTCATCGTTGCAGGCATTTGGCTAATCCTTACCGGGTCTTATATCAACTTCTAAACAAAAAAATATACGATTATGAAAACGAACTTTTTTGAAAATATAGCTGGTCTGAACGCCCCCGGCCTTTGGAAAATAGGCATCCATCAGGATGATAACGGCAGGTTTGTCGTATCTGCCCTGTATTCACCGCAAGAAACCCCCGACCCCGCCACCAAAACGATTGCCCCTCTGATATTCAGGGGGACAGCGGAAGAAATGGGCGAGGGATTTTTTGAAGCCATTGAAAAGCCCGTACAGGAAACTGCAGGCTTATACCACAATATCGCTGAATATTCCAAAACGGTAGAAGCTGCAAAGAAAAAGGTAGCGCAGGGGAATAAAAATCAATCCGTTAAACCCAAAGCCGAAAGCACCGAAAACGAAGAAGACGGTATTGAAGAGGGCGCACCAAAAATATCTGCCGGGGATAAGAAAAAAGCCTATACCGATGCTATCCGAAAAGTGGTAGAATTGAACGATGCCTGCAAATATGAGGATGCCCTGAATATCCTGCCATCGGTAACGGACTATCCCGAAAAAAAGGAAGAACTGGAAAAAAGGCGTACAGATTTGGAACGTAAAAAAACGCAGTATGCCCAGGCCCTGCAATTATTCAATCAGGATTAAACCGAACGCATCATGCTACAGACAACGCAATTAACAAGGATTTTTATCCATAAGGAAAACGGGCAGGAAGTCCGTTTGACCGACCCCAACGACCGCATGAACCCTGATACCGTACTGAACTTTTACACGGGTACATATCCCATCCTGACCAATGCCAAAATCGTTGGCCCTGAAATTAAAAATGATGAGATACAGTACCGCTTTGAAAGCACAATAGGAACGAAGGGTTAAAAGAAACCATCATGGAAACGAAGAAAATAAACAGGAAAGTAACCATCATAGAGGAAAGCACACAATGGAAACTACATCAGCAATTCGGGGATTTTATCCAAAGGTTAGACCGCTTGCCCGATGCAAGGGAGATACAGGGAAACCCGCTAAGAAGCGCACCAAAGGAACGCACCGTAATGGTTTTTTAACCCATTCTTTTCAACCCGTATGGGGCTTGCCTTTTACCGATTTTAAGGAAAGCGAAGCCTTGTTTTTCAGGTCTTTGGAAAATCTCTGCAACCTTTACCAATGGCAAGCCCCCGACACATCGGGCTTGCCGTTCCCCCAAAACATCCAAACCGTCATGGCTCAACTGTCAGTCCAACAGTTTGACGGGGCGGACTGTATGCTGTTACAAGATAAGGGCAGTCCCGCAAAACTGGCGACCGTAAAAACGTTTGATACCAGCTACTGCCTGTATTATATCCCGGTGCGCCCTTTTTGGAATTTGAAAAACGACCCGAATATGCAAGCCCATTATACATTGGTAAAAATGACTTTTGCCTACCTCTATCAAGTTGTCGGTGTTCCCCATTACCGTGAGCCCGGATATATGGATAATACTTATGACAGTCTTGAAAACTGGATAAGCGAGATTGACGACAATGGCAACGAGGATGAAGAAGAAGACGATTTTCGTAAGCGCCAGTTTGCTGAATTTGAACTGCTGAAAAAAGCAGGTGATGAATTGTTACCTGATTTTAAGCAGCCCCTGAATTTTCAGGATTGGGCAATGCTGATACTGGAATTTCCGGCGATGGAAAAGTACGAAACGGATTTACGCGATGTCGCACAGGAATTTTGGAAACTGGCGACCGATTATCCTAATCGAGCCATTAAGGATAACATGCACTACGAACTCACCGAAACAGAGGCTAGTGACCAGATATATTGGGAAAACTACATCTCCTTTTACTGGAGCGGTTCGGACAGTTTGGAGCAAATGCTTTTTGAAATGGTCAACAACGAGTTTCAGGAAATGGGCTTTCAGGAAGAACCCATGAGCATCCACTATTATGACACACCGCAGGAAAAACCCGGTCACGATTTTGATTTTGAAACAAGGCTGTTTGCGCTCTTAAATGCGATAACAGGCCTATTAAATGATTTAGACGATGAAGAACCTAACGAATAATTTCAGCAATCTGTATCAGCCCGTAAAAACCCTGCTGATATACACCAAGCAGACCGAGGAAGAAACCAATAGCGTTTACGTGGAAAGTTACGACATCGGCAGGTTGGGCAACCCGATAAATGCCCATCCCTTAACGGTTAAGGAAACCCTTGCCCTCGGCCAAATATTCCAGTCGGCACAGGAAATTCAAACAGGCTTTTTGCGCTGTAAAGGGGTAATGCCTAACAAAGTTTTATATGTCAATCCCGAAAAATCGGGTTATGCGGTATGGTACACCCCGCCACAGGAAGTACCCCTGTTTTTTGCGACCGCTTTGGGCATCACCTCGGGCAGGGGGAAAGTACCTGCAATGGTTTGGAGAGCGAGCCGGGAAAGCATTGCGGTTTATGCCCTGAAAGGCCACCGTAAGCCTGTCGAAAACACCGCTTTGTACCATGCCCCGTTTTTCAATATCAGCACCGATGGCAAGGTATGTATGGGCAACGTGCGCATCCAAATCGGGCAGGAAACCCGCCTGGAGGATTTTATGGCACAATGGGAAAGCTACTTTTGGAACAGCTATTTTAGCCACCTCATGGGGGACTTCAACCCTGTGACCGAAAACATTGTCCAGTTATGGCAGGCGCAGGTCGCCACCGACCGTGTGTTTCCCTGCCAGTTATTAAAACCCAACCCTTACACCCTTAAAAGTTTATTTGTATGAAAACTCCGAAATTAAAAGCGGAAAAACCCGCCGTGCATATCGTAGAAAAAACCTTGCTGAACCCCTATAATCCCATCTTCGTTAACCTGATCGGTGCAGGCGGTACGGGAAGCCAGTTCCTCACCGCTTTGGCAAGGATGAACCATGCCCTGATTTCCCTGAACCATCCCGGCCTGATGGTGCGGGTATTCGATGACGATAAGGTGGAAGAAGCCAATTTGGGCAGGCAGTTATTTTCAACAGCGGAACTCGGCTTGCATAAAGCGGTGGCCTTAGTAAACCGTATCAACCTTTTTTTCGGCACGAACTGGAAAGCCATCCCTGAACGTTATAATGAGGATACGCTTTTGGAAGCCCCTGAAAGCGGGATGGCAGAACTAACCATATCCTGTGTAGATACCGTTTCGGCACGTTTCGCCATTGCCGACCTGCTGACCAAAATCTATACAAGCCGCAAAAATTCGTATCACCACCCGCTTTACTGGATGGACTTCGGGAACAGCCGGGACACGGGGCAGGTAATCCTGTCTACCCTTGCCGAAATTCAGCAGCCCGTATCTAAAAAGTTTCAGGTTAAGGGCAGGTTGCCCTTAGTGACCGAGGAATTTAAGGAACTGCTGGAAAATGCGGAAACGGGCGACAATACGCCAAGCTGTTCCTTAGCAGAAGCCCTGACCAAACAGGACTTATTTATCAATTCCGTATTGGCGAATTTAGGGGCATCCCTTTTATGGACTTTGTTCAGGGAGGGCATATTATTTAACAGGGGATTTTTTCTGAACCTGAAGGAGTTTAAAACGCAACCGCTGAAAGTGGGTTAAATAATGAATAAAATGAACAACTTAAAAATAACTGATTTGGACGGTAAGGAGATCAAGGTAGACGATTTGGCTTTAGCCCTTTTACAGGCAGACGATTACCGCCATTAAGTCCAATGCAACTACGCTTGCAGGAATATTGGGAGGATTTCTACCAAAAATTATTACATTTAGATAACGGTATTAAACAATCGCAACCGACACAATAACTATTTTTGAGTGTTAAGACGATACATTATTAAACCATGATAACCTTCAAAGTCGGTAACCTTTTAGACGCCCCCGTAGAGGCTTTGGTAAACACGGTCAATACTGTCGGCGTAATGGGCAAGGGGATTGCCCTGCAATTCAAGCAGGCATTCCCCCATAACTTTAAACGCTATAAGGAAGCCTGTAATAAAGGCGAACTAACCACAGGTAAATTACTGGTGGTTAAAAACAGTAACTTACTAACCGGCGAAAAATTGATCATTAATTTCCCGACCAAACAGCATTGGAAAATGCCCTCTAAACATGAGTATATCGCAAGCGGTTTGATTGCTTTGGTAAATTATCTCAAAGCCAATCCCGTCAAAAGTATTGCCCTGCCTGCATTAGGTTGCGGGAACGGCGGGCTGGACTGGATGGCAGTTAAACCGATGATTATCGGCATTCTTTCCGAACTAAAAATGGATATTATCGTTTTTGAGCCGACCGCCGGGTAACCGCCAAAATTACCCGGCGGGCTCCGGCGCGCCGGAGCCCCGTTTTCGCCCCGTATTTTCGCAGCGTTAATGCTTTGGTGAAAATACGGGGCGCTCCACTTCTTAAACGTTATCATTCGTTAATTTTAGTCAAATCCATCGCTGAAAAACTCCGCAGGTGTTACCCCAAGCGCCTGGATGATCTTTAACAGGCTATTGTATTTTACATTACCCCCAAGTTCGGCCCGGCGAAGTAAAATACGTCCGATATCATGCTGCCCGGCAAATTTCTCATAATGATGGTACCCGGCTTTCATGCGCAGGGTCTTTATCCGGTTACCCAATTTTTTCAAGGCGTCGATCTCCGGGTCAATGCCGTCGATACTGTTCAGTTGGTTGGAGGTCATGCCGCAAAAATAATCAACGAAAATGACCCCAGGTACCGCTTTAAAGCGGTTTTTTTTGTGAACATTTATTATATTTGATCATCTAATGGTGGAGATCTTTCACCTATTGTGATAAGGTTTAGGTTGAAAGGTCCCGGCAGCGAGTGCGCGGGACTTTTCGTTTTTACTAAATTTAGCTATGCTAATCGATCTTACTTTTCACAAATAATTCTCCCATGAGCCTTCCGGTACCAATTGTCGCCAAACTTGAGTTAATTAATTAAAATTACTGCATTAAATTATATTTATATTCATTTTACTGCATCAATAGTCGTTTTACTGCACTTATGCCGTTTAGTACAACTTAATGAATATTTATAATCGTTTTACTGCAATTAATTATATTGATATTCATTTTACTTTATTTTATTTAATTTTTATTAATTTTACTGCATTGATAATCGTTTTACTGCAACGCAATGGCAAATCAACCCGCAGGAAGCCTTTGGCTGAAACAAAGAATAGGACTGAACCATTACCGGTTGACCCACCGGTCCTTTATCGGCCCGCGCGACAAAATAGAAATGGCGATGGATGGCGGCATCGAACAGGTTTATGGCCCAAAATACGCACCGGCGGAAGATACCATCCTTGAGCATATCGAGTTCTTACTGAAATATGATGACCTCAACCTGGATTTTCTTCACGCGGTATTCCTAAAAACAGATGAAGCCGAACTGGTTGCCTTCCTGGCCAAAAGCCCCTCTGGACGCTACGCCCGCAAGATCGGCTTTCTCTATGAATGGTTAATGGGAAAGGTACTGGACCTCGGTTTTGAAGCAGGCGGCAATTATATTGACGTGCTGGACGAAGAAAGTTATATTACCGGTAGCACTGTCCGGAACAGTCGTTGGCGCATCAACGATAACCTGTTAGGCAGCCCGGCTTTTTGCCCGATGGTACGCCGGACACAGGCCATGGAAGAAATGCTGGCCACAGATCTGAAAGGTCAGATAGATGAACTGAAAGAAGAATATTCTCCCGAAATATTTAACCGGGCAACCCAATACCTTTACCGCAAGGAAACGAAGTCCTCCTACGAAATAGAAAGCGAAAAGCCATCGCCGGACCGGATGAACCGTTTCATCGCTATCCTGCTCCAGGCGGGAACGCAGCCTGCCGCTGCCGTAATGGCCGAAGCCAACCTCACCGTTTTGCAAAATGCGATCGTTGATCCCCGCTACGCGCAGCCCGGCTACCGCGATTTTCAGAACTATATCGGGCAGAGCAATTACCGCATGGAAGAAATCTACCACTACATCTGCCCGCCGCCTGATATGGTGCGCACCATGATGGAAGGATTAGTTGCCGTTGAACAAAAGACCGTAGGCGGCCCCGCTGTGGTCCGCGCGGCCATGATTGCATTCGGCTTCGTATTTATCCACCCCTTCCTGGACGGCAATGGCCGTATCCACCGCTTTCTTATCCATGATATGCTGACCCGTGATGGCCTGGCCGAACAAGGCCTGATCATTCCGGTTTCTGCACATATGCTCAATAACCTGAAAGATTACGATGCGGCGCTCGAAGATTTCTCGAAACCGCTGATGCAGCGTATCGCTTTTACCACCACCGCAAACGGTCAGATCACCGTAACCAATCCCGCCGAAGTAGCCGCTTATTTCCGTTACCCGGACCTGACGTTGCAAAGTACCTACCTGGCGCAGACCATCCAGTCCACCATCCGCCATGACCTATCCGAAGAACTGTTTTTTCTCGAACGGTACGACGAACTGAAAGGTGATCTGCAAAACCTCATCGATATGCCGGACCGGAAATTAAACGAGATGATCGTTTTTCTGCACCAGAATAAAGGGATATTCCCCAACCGGCGCAAAAAACATTTTCCGGAGATCACCGATGAAGAGTTCGCGGCCATGGAAAAGATATATAGTGAAATATTTGTTAAGGAACACTAAAAAGCCTGCGCCTGTCCTCCGCGGGGCATCCCTTTTGAACATGCAGACGATCCTTAGTAATCTCGCTAAGAGCGTTTTAATCCTCCAGTTTATGCATCCGGTTAATGCAAATATAGGGCACTTTGGGGTTCGCCTAGAGTAAGGCGCTATTTCTGCCCGCAAGTATAGCGGCGCTAAAAATTCATACCTTCGTTTAACGGAGGCACACCAAACAGCTAAAGAATTTTATCAATATCCCGTCTCTATAACCTTGAGGACATACTCACGTTCTGATATCATGATTCATTTAGCCTTTGCTGGAGGCAAATTTATACCTCTTCGGCACGAAAGCCTAAGCTTAGTTCCCAAAAAAATCCCCACACTCGCTGTGCTTCAGGTAGTGTTTTCTTGTGACAGCCTTGCGTGACAGCCCCCCGCGCACAAATATTCTGCCTCTATCAAAGGCCAGATGAGTTTTTAGTCGAATTAGACTGGAGAGCAAAATTTTTAGTTAGTTAAACATTAAAAATGCGATGATCTATTTTATTGCTATGTCAATCGCGAGTAACAATGAATTGTCTACCAGATTTTTGGTTTACAGTATGCTTATTTACTTTTTGGATCCACCTTAGTAGCAGAATTATTGTTTTACTCCATCAGTTATTCCCTCAATTACTCCATCACTTTCACCATCTGCCAGGTCTCTAACCATAATAGTTTCTACTCCATCACTATCTCCATCATTATCCATCATTCTTGGGCTTAATGGAGTACCTGGTAACAGTAACTCAGGGAAATACAAGTGTAGTAGTTCCTCCTGCTGTATGCCAGCTCGGAACAGCAACACCTTTTTCCCTACAATCATCTATTATCTGGAGAGTTCCTCTACCTATTTTTTCTATCCAGCCCCTTAAGAAACATATTTGCGCTATATCAGGATTTCGTGGCAGCGATAAATGATTAATCTTTAAATCTGCAAGCTTTAATTCGTCGGGCAAAGTAGTGTGCTTTCAAAATTGTCTCCCAAAAGTTCATTTGAAGATTTAAAGGGAGTGTTATACCTTAGCCCGCCATTGCGGAACGACGGGTAGTCTTCGTATTAATTTTTGCCTTCGCTCTCTTTTTAGGCTCCTCAAATTTCATCAACATATCCGCCATTTCCCTTTTGGTTTCACTTTCAAATCCGGCCCAATAGTTTTGCGTGGCCACAAGTGTAGTATGACCTAATGCTTCCTGCGCGAATTCCAATCCTTGTTTCCGGGTAACTTGTGTCGTAAACGAATGCCTTGCTTCCATAGTACCCGTTTTAATTTTGAGACCATTGTCGGCAGCGGCTCTCTTCATATGCTGATTAATGAAACGAACAAAGTTCTGGTTAGCCCGGAATTTTTCCTTAGAAGTCATCTCATGGGTGAATACCGGAAAAACATAATCGTTTGGCCTCCCATCGAGATTGCCATATTTTTCAATTACATCCTGCACATAATCCGTGATAGGTACAATGATAGGCTTAGGATCTTCCTTGGTCGTATTTTTGGTTTTATGTCTCAAAAAGGTAAAATAGGAACCCCGGAAATCTTTTGCGCGTAGTTCGGATATATCCCTGATATTCATCCCGTTACACTGATAGCTAAAGAACCAAAATGCGCGGGCTTTTTCCTGAAATGAATTACCTTTTAGGTCAAGCATATAAAGCTTTTTTAAGCCATCAGCTTCTATTGCTTTTTTAGTGTTTTTGCCGGTTGGGATTTTATATTTCTTAAATGGATAAATGTCTTTGTCAATAATCTTATCCTCTATCGCGTCGTTAAACATCTTGCGCAAAGGCCTTAAATAGATACCTACGGAAGTCCGTGACAGGCCTTTGCCGACGAACCAGTTTTCATAACGGGTCAAAAAATCAGGCGTAAACGTTTCGAATAGAATTTCATCTGATGGATATTTTCTCCCCTCGTTATAGAATTCTTTTAAAGAGTTAATGCTACATGAATAACTTGAAGCGGTACCATCCTGTTCAGCTTTTTCCAATACTTGTATGTATGATGCATATCGGCCCACAACGTCGGTTAGCGAGCGCTTGGTGGCAAAAATTAGCTTGGAGAACTTTTCGAAGGTGAACAGTTTAAGGCCGTCAATAACATCATTAGCCGTGGCCTCAATCGCCGCCAGTTCTATTTTCAGTTCCCTATGTTCATCCCCTCGCGGCTTTTTTGCCAGGTACGATTTTTCGAAGTCATCTTCCGATAAGGTTCTGTTTAAGTCAAACAGTTTTGCCTTATCAAAATATACTCTTAGTTTCAGTGGAAATTTGCCGTCCTCTACAGGTCGCCTTGTATCAAGATACAGCGAAACTTTAGCCCTTTTTACTATCAAATCCATAACTTTTCATAAATTTGCACACAGAAATTTTTATGACGACACAAATATAGCCTTTATGATATTAATAAGCCACTTTTTTGCCATTTTAATTTGCACAAAATTTGCACAAAAACGCGATAAATATCGATAAATAAGGATAAATAAAGAAAAGTATTCATATCATAAAATATTGATTTACAAAGTATTGATAAATATTGATAAAGAAATTTCTGTACATGTTTCTGACTGTTAATCAGAGGGTCGCTGGTTCGAGCCCAGCCTCAGGAGCCAGAGTGGGCAAGCACGTAAAACGGTCGCTTGCCCTTCTTTTTTTACTACATAATTTGTTGTTTGTCAAATAGATAAAAGAATATAATTCACTCGTCTTGACGGTTCGATGTTGCAGGTCTTAAACGAAAGACAGCTTTCGTTGATAAGAATTAATCAGATTTAAACTTCATGGGCATTTTCCGCGCGATTATTGTTTAAATAATTTCCAAGTTGACAGACCAGCGTTTTGGCTAAATGTATAAGACGTCAACAAACAATTAAGAAATTGAACCACCTAACGTCCACGTTTAATCATTTTTTTTGGTTCGGGTTCAATTTAAATTTAAATTGTGTCAAGCCTGGTCATCAGTTCCTCGATCTCTTTTTTTGGCTGCCACATTGGTTCTGTAGTCACTATCCGCCTGGGCCCGGTCTCGCTGGCTTTGACGATTTTGCGCCATCATTATAATTGGCGCAGTGTAGACGGCCTGAGTGGAAAAAAGCAGATTCAGCAAAATATAAGGATGGACGTCCCAATGATGTATAAAGGCAATTATGTTCAAGGCCATCCATAGTACCACAAAGATGGTTTGGATGATAATAAAGTGCCAGGATCCCATACCATTTGCTACGGAATCTGCCAGTGTTTGCCGAAAGTAGAAGAGGATTTGTGGGTGTCGTGCCAAGTCTTTGGCCCGGTAACTTCAATTGTTTTTTTCATATAGGGGTTTATTAACTTTTTTGTGTGGATGTGAAGGCTATTTTTTCTTTTAGATAGTTAGTTTAGTGCCAGTTTGTTTTGCTTTTTTTCCTCGTCACCCAATATAATACCCCAAGGTTGAAGATGATCCTGAGCACCGCTATGACTGGTATAGACAAAAACATACCCGGAATGCCCCAGATCATCTCGCCGATCACTACGCATAATACGGTGATTAAGGCATTGATCCGAACCTTTGAGGCAACAAACCAGGGGCAGTAACATTATTGTCTGCCAAGTGGGTTACAACTAGCATATCCATTACCCAAATAGCCTTTGTGCTATCGGGTGACGTGCCTAAAGTGGCAACAACGTTAATGACAAAGACATTATACCATAAAACTATACTGGCCTGGTCGATCCTCTTAATATCAATTCAGGCTGGATGATGACATTGGTCAACTCAGTTACAGGCACCCTATTTTCCAGTTTATCTAAAAGTGTTTTAAATAATTGCCCGGCCATTTCATCCAATGGTTGCGAAATAGCACTTATGGTGGGGTTGTAAATATTAAACACATCGTGATCGTCAAATGCGATCACCGAAATGTCATTTGGAATGCTCAAGCCCAATTCATTTATTGCTTTGATGCCGCTTAAGGCCAGGTAGTTGGTTGCAAATATAATCGCGTCAAGGTCAGGGTGGTCTTTAATGAAATGAACGGATTGCTCTATAGTTGTTTCCGTGTCATTTTCAAAAGGCACCTTGAAAATTAATGTTTTGAGGTTGTTTTTGTTAATTGCAGCCAGGTAACCCGATTGTCTTTCAACCATTTGCGTTTGATCAGATGCAAGCGTAACAAGCGCGATTTTTTTTGCACTGGTTTTAACTAAAATTTCAACTGCATCATAGGTGCCTTTATAGTTATCGAGACCGACATAATCTGTTGCCACATTCGGGAAATACCTGTCAAATAGTACTACGGGTAAACCTTCAACTATCAATGCCTTGATTTCAGATTCAATGCCGGGAGGAGGTGTGATAATATACCCATCAACATACCGGGCTCTTAATAAACTGATTAATTGTTTTGTTTTTTCGGCATCATTTTCAGTACTGCAATAAATTATCTTATATCCGTTTTTGTAGGCAAGTGCTTCCAAATGAAAGGCTATATGAGAAAAGAAGTAATCCGAAATCTTCTCAACCATGAGGCATATCATTTTAGTTTTTCCGGTACTCAAACTTTTTGCCAGCTGGCTTGGTTTATATCCTTTTTCTTCAACGAACCTTAGCACCTTCTCGGTTAACTCGTCACTTATCCTTTTTTCTTTCGCCTTTCCGTTTAAAATAAATGAAACGGTAGATTTGGCAACATGTAATTCCTTTGCTATATCGTTTATTGATATTTTTTTGGCCATTGAAAGATTGCTGGGTATAAATTAAAAAAAACTTCTTATTTATTTTACTTGCTAAAAAAGCAAATAGGTACCGTTCCCTGAATTACGATTTCATGCGTGTTTAAATTTTAGGTATGTTAAACATTGTCATTTTCAATCGATTTAATAACCGGAAATGAAGCGCCTTTCAAATAAAGGTTTATTGATACTCAATAGCGGACAATTAATTAACCCGAACCTACGAAAAAAGAAGGCCGGTTCCAACTGCCTTAACTGCAGATTGGATACAATAATAATCAGATTTTATCCATAATTGCAATAAAATAGAAAAACCGGTTTTTTTATACCTGTTGGTCTTTTTTTAAAATAATAATTTCCTTAAAAATATTGAACTTTATTTGCAAAACCGGTTTTATTAATTAGTATTGCAACCCAAAGCAGGCGACTAAATTTCAAAACCCTTAATCCATTATCAGGCCGGAATTTAATCCAGCACCAATTATTAAAATAAATTATAGTAATAAACTTTCTTTTTTCACGCGAGGTGCCAGTGGCTTTGCGCTATTAAGGGACTTTTTATAAAGGAAAAGGGCCAAAAGTATCATTAGCTCCTGATACAGGATTAAAAAGGAAAAGAGCCCAACATTGGACATAAGCACCCAACGCTGTCGGACAATTAATAAAAGAATAATGCAAATTAAGAATTTGTCGTCCCCATATATCTTGACTGCTGATATTGGCGGGTCGCATATAACAGCTGCTATTTACGATACTAAAACCAACACTATTTTAAACGATAGCAAAATCAGGGCCGGGCTGATCAGTAAAGGGACAGCAACAGATATATTATCTTCATGGAGCGATGTTTTTCAGCAAGTATTAAAGAATACAAAACTAAAAATAGCGGGATCAAGTGTTGCAATGCCAGGGCCGTTTGATTATGGAAAAGGTATATCCTATATCAAAGGGCTAAATAAGTATGATGCGTTGTACGGTTTGAATATAAAAGAATTCCTGGCAGACCTGCTAAAACTTCATCCGCAAATGATCAGGTTTAGGAATGATGCAGAGTCGACTATCGCCGGCGAAATGTTAATGGGAGCCGGAAAAGAATACCAGGAAGTGATAGGTATTACTCTTGGCACCGGATTCGGGTCTGCTTATAGTAAGAAGGGGATCACTAAAGACATTAACCTTGGGAGCGAGCCGTATAAAGAAACTATAGCCGACGACTACTTTTCAACACGCTGGTTTTTAAATCGTTATATGGACTTAACCGGCATTGCCTTAACCGGCGGCGTTAAAGAACTTGCTTCCCTTGTAGCAAACAGTTCAATCGCCCGGAATTTATTTAATGAGTTTGCCCTGAATATGGGTGAGTTCCTTCTGCCGCAGATTGAGCATTACAAACCAGAAGCGCTGATTATTTGCGGCAATATTGCCAAAGCGTCTGGGTTGTTTGTTCCTCAACTCGCTAAAAGATTAAGTTCAGTAAATATCAAAACTGCTCAACTTGGCGAAAATGCGCCGTTAATTGGAGCCGCCGCGATGTTTAGTGACATACCCGGCTCCAAACCTATTAATTCAGCAACCAATTTATAATCTAACAGATATGCAAAAAGCGGCCTTTATTGAAAAAAAATTTGTAGTTAACTTTATTTTTGTCACCTCCTTGTTCCTGATGTGGGGGGTATTACACTCAATGAGTGATGTGCTCAACAAGTACTTCCAGGGAGCGTTGAATGTTTCAAAATCCCAGTCGGGGCTGATCCAGCTATCTGTATTTGGCGCTTATTTTATTATGAGCGTTCCGGCTGGTTACTTTTTAAAGAAGTTTGGTTATAAGCCAGGCGTTATCCTTGGCCTTTCATTATTCGCAATTGGAACTTTTTTGTTCGTGCCGGCAGCTGATGCAGGATCGTTTGGTTTTTTCAGGATCGCCTTGTTTGTAATGGGCTGCGGAATGGCAACTCTCGAAACTGTAGCCCATCCTTTCGCTGCTGCTTTGGGTGATCAGCGCACAAGCGACAGGCGTATTAATTTTTCACAATCATTCAACGCCCTTGGTGCTACCTGCGGACCATTGATCGCTTCATGGTTTCTGCTTCGTGCTACGGCGGGTAATTCATCCGATCTTACTTCGGTTAAATACTTATATGTAAGTATTGGCGGGGTACTTACGTTACTTATCGTCGCTTTTTTATTCTTGAGAGTACCGGTGTTAGCTGATCCGCATGTCGACGTAGCTAAAGCTGACCCGGAAGAAATCGAGGCACTCAACATAGATGTGGCGCCTGCAAAAAAATTATATCAGCATAAACATTTTGTATGGGCTGTTACAGCCCAGTTTTTTAACGTTGCGGCGCAAGCCGGTACTTGGGCTTTTTTTATTAACTACGGGCACGAGGTAATGGGATTTAGCAATCTTTCAGCCGGAAGGTATATGAGTATTTTCATGGCGATGATGATGCTGGGCCGCTTTACCGGAACTTATTTAATGAAGTTTATCGCACCAAACAAATTACTCGCACTTTTCGCATTGGGCAGCATCATTATGTGTCTCATAGTAGCACAGGGTTTTGGTTGGCCTTCTTATATAGCGCTAATGATGATCAATTTTTTCTTCAGTATCATGTTTCCAACCATTTTTAGCCTTGGATTAAAAAACCTTGGAAATCATACACAGCAGGCATCGTCATTTATTTCGATGGGGGTTGTTGGCGGAGCTTTTTTTCCGCTTGTAATGGGACAGATTGCAAATCATGATGTTGCCAAGGCGTATTACCTCCCCATTGTATGTTATGCAGTTATATTTTTATTCGGTTATGGGCTATATAAGGTAAAACATTAGAAGGTTTTGTCTGTAAATAATTGAGCGCAGTAGCCTGGGATAAACTTTTGTTACCCCTAAAAAAGTTTAAAAAAATAATTTGCAAAACCGGTTTTATTAATTAATATTGTCAAGAAAACCGGTTTTGCAAATTAAGCTTGCCAAATCTGCTGATCAACCAATTTATAGACTATTAATGAAAAAGGAACTTATTAAACTGACGGGTGTTTTAGCCTGTTTATTAGTTTTTAGTTTTTCCAATGCGCAAACAACGAGGCAGGATACCCTACCCAAGTGGGCATTCGGCGGTTTTGTAAGACCCCCCAATATGAATCCTATTATTTCTCCCGATTCCGATGCCAGTTTTTTTGACCCGATGTCGAATAAACCAGTAAAATGGGAAGCTAATTATACATTTAATCCTGCGGCCACGGTTAAGAGCGGGAAAATAGTAGTTCTATACCGATCGGAAGATAAAACCGGCGTCGAGATTGGTACCCGAACGTCACGTATAGGTTATGCGGAAAGCAGTAACGGGCTTACTTTTAGCAGAAAAAGCAAGCCTGTATTATTTCCCGGCAAGGATAACCAGAAAGAATATGAATGGCCCGGTGGCTGCGAAGATCCCCGCGTAGCTGTAACCAAAAAGGGAACTTATGTTATGTTCTATACCCAATGGAACCACAAGGTTCCCCGCCTCGGGATGGCTACGTCAAAAGACCTGGTGACATGGGTAAAACATGGCCCCATTTTTAGAAAGTTTAAAAGCGGAAAGTTCGCTGATATTCCTAATAAGTCTGCATCCATTTTGACAAAACTGGAGGATAACCGGCTAGTGATTGCAAAAATCAACGGTAAATATTGGATGTATTGGGGCGAATTACATGTTTTTGCCGCCACGTCAGTCAATCTGTTTGACTGGAGTCCCTTGGTTGACAATAAAGGCGAATTAAAGCAGCTGATCTCTCCCCGTCAGGGTTATTTTGATAGCGACCTTACCGAATGCGGTCCACCGGCAATTATGACCGGTAAAGGGATTATTTTGTTTTATAACGGAAAAAATCATCCCGGCGAAGGTGGAGATAAGCGATTCAATGGTAATTCATATTGCGCGGGCCAGGTCTTATTCTCCCTGACTGATCCTGCGCACGCAATTGGCCGCCTGGATGTTCCGTTTATGCGCCCGATGGAATCTTTTGAAAAAAGCGGACAATATGTTAACGGAACCGTTTTTATTGAAGGCCTGGTTTACTTCAGGGAAAAATGGTTTCTATATTATGGCTGTGCCGACTCAAGGGTTGGAGTTGCGGTTTTCGATCCACACAAAGCCGCGCCTCCGGATCCTATACCAATTTTATAGCCCAAGACCTTTACAATAGTCTTTTATGTTTTAGTAAACGCACTGATGTTTAGTGTTTTATGGGTGTTTTTTTTCTAAATTTTTTTGACAGATACAGGGGGAGTTACGATTTTGACCAATTTTAATATTGAAATACATCAGATAAAACATACGCAAACCAATCGAACCAAAGAGAAGAAAGGACAAAAAAATATGAATTAATTTACTAAAAAAGACTTTATAGGCCGGGAAAAGTTCCACCATGCGATTCACCGGCCAAATTGACCACATCTTTCTGGTGGGTCATAGGATTATTTAATTATTTACATTAATTCAAAGTATATGAAAAAAACTTACCGTTATTTCATTATCCGTCGATATGAAAAAAGAATTTCTTTGTGTGTAAAATGTTTTTATGCGTTGCTTATTGTGGCATTAATTCAATTGCCTGCATTAGGAAGTGTTATAAAAAACAACCATAAAGAACTGTCAAGAAGCTTTCTTTCGTTCAAGCAGCCGCGCACCAAAAGTGAATTCAGTGATGTAACAGTCAACGGAAAAGTCACTGACGAAAAAGGAGAAGTTCTTATCGGTGCAACAATCGCAGTAAAAAATGGCAAAGCGATCTCCATTACCGATGTTACAGGGGCCTTCAGCCTTCGCGCCCCGGAGAACGCTACCCTTGTGGTATCTTATGTCGGCTATAAGACGGAGGAAATTGCAATAAATGGCCGCACACAAATTGACGTTTCTCTTACACCGCTTGCAGGTAACTTAAACGAGGTTGTAGTAGTTGGTTATACTACGCAAAGAAAAAAGGACCTTACGGGTGCTGTATCAGTAATAAGCAGTAAGGACATTAACGCGATTCCCGTGGGCGGGGTTGACCAGATAATGCAGGGCAAGGCTGCCGGCGTAACGGTAACAGAAAATACCGGAGCGCCGGGAGATGGAATAAGTGTTTTGGTTCGTGGCGTGGGCACTATTAATAGCAATGCCCCGCTGTATATTGTTGATGGAGTGCCAACCCAAAATGGCATCAACCAAATATCGCCAGGTGACATTGAGAGCATCAACATTCTCAAAGACGCGTCGTCAGCGGCTATATATGGCGCAAGGGCAGCAAGCGGGGTGGTTATCGTGACAACTAAACGCGGCAAATCCGGAAAAACCCGGCTAAGCTTTGATGCATATACAGGGATACAGACAGCCCAGAATTTGATAAAGATGGCTGACAATGCCCAATACGTAAAAGCCTTTAATACTGCGGCTAAGAACGACGGCCGGTCGCTGATCTCGGATAGCCTGGCCAGTACCTTATCTGATGTTAATTGGCTGAAGGAAGTTCTTAAGCCGGCACCTATCAGTAATATTAATCTTTCTATCAGCGGCGGAAATGAAACTTCTCAATATATTGTAGCAGGCAATTATTTTACCCAGGATGGCTTGATAAAGAACTCGTCTTTTGACAGGTTTAACCTTCGGACAGCCGTGAGCGGTACGGTATCAAAATATCTTAAATTAGGGACCAATGTCAATCTTTCTTATTCAAAAACCAGAGTAGTGGGCACCTCCGGCGATGGTTACACGGGGGCAGCTGCGAGCATTGTACGCTACGCACTATTCCGCACACCGGGCACTCCAGTTTATAATTCGGCGGGACAATTTGTTGACTTGCCAAAACAAGATCCCAGTGTAAACGGCAACTTTTTAGGGGATGGGATTAATCCTGTCGCACTGGCCGACGCGAGCAATAACAACTATTATGGCTATACCATACTTGGTGACGCTTATGCGGAACTTGACCCGATAAAGGGCCTGAAAATAAAATCGGATATCGGTTTAAACCTGATACAAACCGATTATAAACAGTTTTTTGAAACCTTCGGGATAGATCGCCATTTTAATTCGCCTAACTCTCTTGCACAATCGCACACCAATAATTTAAATTACAACTGGACTAACACAGCTACTTACGATTTAACGCTGGGTAAAAATGTGTTGAATTTTTTAATCGGTACTGAAGCAATTAAACAGGATGTACAAGCATTATCCGCGTCGCGAACAGGATTTGTAAACCAAACATCTGATTTTCAATATTTGGATAACGGTACAGCATCAAGTCAGCAAAACGGTGGGAATGAATTTCACCTGGCTTTGTTTTCACTTTTCGGGCGGGTAAATTACCAGTATAATAATAAATACCTGGCAAGTTTCAACTTCAGGCGTGACGGATCTTCCCAGCTTGATCCATCATCACAATACGAGAACTTTTATTCGGGATCACTGGGATGGCGTATTGACCAGGAAGATTTCATGAAGAACATTAAACCCATTTCCACCTTTAAACTCCGGGTCAGCGTTGGTCAGCTGGGGAATTCGCAGATAGGAACCTATCCTGCTACTTCTCTTATCTCAGCCAATTCCTCTTATCCTTTTGGAGGGACAACAAACCAGGGTTATACAATCACGTCCAAAGGTAATCCGAATATCCACTGGGAAACAAGCACACAAGAAGATGTGGGCTTAGACATGGGCTTTTTTGAAAATGCATTAATGGTAACCGCAGACTATTACATTAAAAACACTTCAAATATGCTATTATACCAGCCAGAACCCAGCAGTGCAGGTGATGAACCGCCTTTTCCTGTAGGCACCCCGGCTGTAAATGCAGGAAAAGTACGAAACAGTGGCTTTGAACTGGAAATAACCTATAAAAAGACTATAAATACCAACTGGAATTATAGCCTTGGTGGTAATTTCGCTACGATTGCAAATAAAGTGATATCCTTAGCGGATGGTACACCGCTTCCCGGCGGACGTGTCGATAATAACTATAATGCGACACTAACCGCTGTAGGCCACCCCATCGGCGAGTTTTATTTATTGCAGCAGGAAGGAATTTTTCAAAATGCACAACAGGTATTTACACATGCATACCAGGGGCCGGGCATCCGCCCGGGCGACGTAATGTATAAGGATGTGAATGGCGACGGCGTTATTGATGATAAAGACCGTTCCTTTGTAGGCAGCCCGATTCCAAAATTCACCTATGGTTTTACAGGCACCGTATCTTATAAAAACTTCGACCTCAGTGTGTTTTTCCAGGGAGTTTATGGTAATAAAATTTATAACCAGGTGCTTACAGATATTGAAGGCTTTTATCGTCCTTTTAATGTTACTCAACGCATTGTCAATAACGCATGGACGGGTCCGGGATCAACCAATACCTATCCGTTGTTATCATGGTCTGATGGCAATAACAACAAAATGCCATCTACCCGGTTCCTGGAAGATGGGGCCTATTTAAGACTTAAAAATGTACAGTTGGGTTACAAATTTGGCCCGAATACCTTAAAAAGCCTGAGTATGTCATCGGTGAGGGTGTTTGTGAGCGGGCAAAACCTTTTGACATTTACCAAATACAGTGGCCTTGATCCGGAGCAATATCAAAATAGCAACAATGCGGCGGATGGTGTAAGGGCAGTTGGTATTGACTGGGGAACTTATCCATCAGCACGTACGATAACTGTGGGTGTTAACGCTAATTTCTAACCTAAAAAATAAAGAGATGAAAGCAAAAAATATTTATATCTGCTTAACTGTATCCTTGTTCTTTATTACAACAGGGTGTAAAAAGTTTCTGAACCAGCCGGTGCTGGGTCAATATCAAACTGATAATTTTTTTACCTCGGATGTTAACGCTATCCGGGCCGTAAACGCCGCGTACGCCCCTCTGACGTTTACTGATGGATCCTCAAATGCGATATGGGTTTTGGGTGATCTGGCGTCAGACGATGCCATAAAGGGCAGCAGCGACGGCGACCAGTCCGACTTTTTGAGCGTACAAAACTTTAATATCAATCCGTCAAACTCGGCTGTTGAAGCTGTTTGGAAAAGATATTACAACGGCGTATTTGCCTGCAATGTAGTTACCGATGGCCTGGCGAGCCCTCAGGCCGGCGTAACCGAAGCAACCAGAACCTCGGTTGTGGCGCAAGCTCAATTTTTAAGGGCTTATTACTATTTCAATTTAACCGCGGCATATGGGAAAATACCTTTGCATTTAAAGGTTGAAACCCCGGCCGAACTCCAAAGCCCGGCCTTACCGCAAGCGCAGATTTATGCGCAGATAGAAAAAGACTGCCAGGCCGCCGCCGCCGTTCTACCCACAACCTGGGGCACTGCCGATATTGGCCGGGCTACCAAAGGCGCTGCGTTGGCGCTGCTTGCAAAGACCTATCTTTTTGAACAAAAATGGGCGCTTGCCGCCTCAACAGCGCAAGCAGTTGACGCATTGGGGATTTATAGCTTGTTACCTGTTTTCGCAGATAACTTCAGGGCAGCTACCAAAAACAATGCGGAAGGGGTGTTCTCCATTCAGCATACTTCGGGTTTAGTGCCTTACCAGGGCTACAACCTAAACGCATGGTTTGCCCCTCGTCCGCTAAATGGCTATGGATTCTTTCTACCAACCCAAAGCCTGGTTGATAATTTTGAAACAGCACCTGGTGGTACAGTCGATCCACGTTTGGACTATACCGTAGGCAGGGCGGGGCATCCGTATTTTGACAGTGCTTTTGATCCTTCATGGTCTACCACAGGCTACGTAAGCAAAAAACATACACAACCTTTATCCGAAATTCCTGTTAATATTAAGGGTGATGGCAATTTAAATTACCAGGCTATCCGTTTTGCAGATGTATTGCTTATTGAGGCCGAAGCTTTGAATGAATCGGCAAACAGCGCAGCAGCCCTTGTACCACTTAACCGGGTGCGTAAACGCGCCAGGGAAAGTTATTTGTACGATTCTTCATTGCCGGGATTTGGCACCGTGCCTGCAGGTTTATTGCCAGACATTACAATTACCAACCAGGCCTCACTACGCGATATTATACGGGTGGAACGCCGGTCGGAACTGGCATTGGAGTTTCATCGTTTTTTTGATATTATCCGTTATGGTCAGGCATATGCAGATGCCGCTTTGAAAAGTAAGCCGAATTTTAATTTTGCCACCAACCAGTTCTTCCCGATACCGGAGAGCGAAAGACAGGCTAATTTTAAATTAGGAGAGTAATTGCGAACTTTTAAATTTTTAACAATGAGAAAGATAAAAAACTCTATTCCAGCGCTCATAATAATGATCTCTGTAATATACCTCGCACAGTCGTGCAAAAAAAGCGCTGAGCAACCCAACTATAATTCCAGTAAAACCAGGCTGTCAACAGAAATCGACTCATTAACAGCAGTGTATAACGGGGCGGTTGAAGGAAAACAGGCGGGTGATTACACAATTGGATCAAAGGCCGCACTTCAAACTGCTTTAACTTTAGCTGCAAGTGTCAAAACTGGTTCGTTTACACAGCAACAAGTTAACAATGCGGCAGCAAATCTTTTGCGGGCCGGTACTCAATTTAGTGTCAACCTGATACAGCAAATATCAGTCGCCAACCTGGTTGCTTCATGGACTTTTAGCGGGAGTGCTAACGATGTCTCAGGTAACGGTCATAACGGTACTTTACAAACGGGCTGGGTAGGCGGTTACGGAGTTCCCGCAGTTGACGGCGCTACGTTACCAGTGTTGACTTCCGATCGGTATGGGACAGCCAATAGTGCTTACACTTTTAGCAAAGGCGCTTATATTGAAGTGCCTTATGATCCATCGCTACGTCCCAGCAGTTTTACTATTTGCGCCTGGATTAATCCAACTGCAGCAAGTGACGGAAATTACATTTTTTCGCTTGATCGCTGGAACGGATATAAATTTCAGCTACAGGGTGGCAACTTGCCTTTCCTTACCGTAATGACAAGTACAGGTGATCATGATCAGGACGACGGTGGAGCTTCTGTTAAGCTGAGTCAATGGACGCAGGTTGTGGCAAGTTTTACAAACGGTACCGAGAAGTTTTACATTAACGGCGTCCTTGTAAAAACAGCTAACATTACCGGTGACCCTACAGCAATTCCTTCACCGCCGCCGCTTGCCATCGGTAATGAATTACCTAAGTCAGCGTACAACTTTATTGACCCAAACAGCCCTAACGCCTATTACGGAGGTAACTATTTTATGGGGTCGATTGATGACGTGCATCTTTATAATAAGGTTTTAAGCGATACTGAAGTAAAATCACTGTATACCCAGGAAGCACCATAAAAAGGCAAGCTTATTTAAGCGTAAAATAGATCCATTGATTTACTTAAAGAGAATTAACCACGAGTTGAGAAAGCACCCTGCGGGGGGTGCTTTTTTTAAAAGACCAACTTTCAATTTAATTGAGAAGAACTACATGGGAGCGTGGAATCTAATTGCAAAGGGCCAAAATTCATTGTTGTAGAAATAAGTTCGGTATGTTTTCATGGTATAAAATTAGTTACATTAACGTATGGGTTAAATGTGATCGATGCTATAGATATTGCAATAGCAGATTCACGCGGCCATTACCCGTGGTTCGCAGACAGACACTCTATTACCAATCAAGATTTAACTGTGAGCTTCAGCACGAATATACTATGAACATTTCTGAAGATAATGTTGAAAAGGAAACATCGAGCGAAAAATGGTTTATTAACAAAAGCGGACATTTTACAAAAAGATAGGTTAATGTTTCACTCTCTTAATCAAATTGACGAATAGTTTTAAAGTTCGTTACCATTATCATCTGAATTTCCAATTCGTTGTAAATACTTGATGAATTTATTTGAAAATGGCCCACTTTGGGGAGCGTGAAAAGTCAAACACTTACATCACGTTGGATGAAAGTGTTTTCTGTGGTTTTGCGAAACACATATAAGACATTTTGAGATTCATCAAACCAAATAGCCATCACAAAAAATCTTTATCTAAAGGATTTTTAAAATTTATCATCTATCGTTGTCACCAAAATATTACAACACTTTTGTAACTTCGCCGACAACAGTTTTATCAACTGTTGCGTATAAGTTAAATATGCCTGAGATGTCAAACAATGAGAAGTTAGAGGCTATATAATCAAACCTTTGATCTGATTATTTATCTTTTAGATAAAAAATATCCTATAGGATAAAATTTCTTTAATTATTATCAATATAACGATATCTTTTGTAGAATTGATAAAGCCAGTTATCGCGGAGATAGTAAATATTTACTTACCGTTTCAGGCCGGCGTCAATAATCTCAAAAAAAGGAGTTTTTATTTAAAAAATTTCTTAAAATACCGTTAAAACACCGGTTGCTTATTAAGATATATATCATAATATTTAGCGGATGATTCCTTCTCATTTACCGCTAAAGAATTTAGAACTATTTTGAAAGAGGGATTTGCTGGTAACCTCTTTATTGGTTTAACTAACAGGGAGATACAGCAGCATTTTATGTAATGGAAAAAACCGGGTTAAACCAAAACATTGACAGAAAACTTTTAGACCTGCTGGCGTCCAGTGTAAAGGACCACGCCATCGTTATGCTCGACCCTGAAGGGCACATTATTACCTGGAACAAAGGCGCAGAAAATATTAAGGGATACCGTGAAGATGAAATTATAGGCCAGCACTTGTCGGTTTTCTACACTGCCACCGACAACAAAAAACACACCCCCCGGTACGATTTAAATGAAGCTCTGAGAATCGGGTCCTACGAAGTTGAAGGATGGAGGGTGCGAAAAGATGGTTCTGCATTTTGGGCCAATGTTGGTTTCACGCCGCTTTACGGCGATGATAAAAAGTTGTTGGGGTTTGCAAAAATTATCCGCGATATTACAGCGTCAAAAAAAACGGAAGGGCTACAAAAAAACCACAATATTGATGTTGAACCTCATGTAGAAGGTAACGCTGAAAACGTCAAGTCTCGCCATTCCAATGGTTTCATTCAGGATTTTACTGAAATGAAAATAGCTGATGCGCAGCTTGAAAAGAGTCGCGTTCAATTGGAGGAGGCTTTTGACACCCAGATTGCCATTTTAAATGCGCTGCCGCCGTGTGTAGCTTTACTAAATGCCGATGGCGAAATAGTATCAGTTAATAACGCCTGGAAAAAATTTACTGATTCAAACAACCTTGACCTATCAAATTATGGCATTGGATACAATTATATAGCCGTACCTGAAAAAGTTACCGCGGCAGACAAGGAAACGGCAAGCCTGATAGCCCAGGGAATTAAAGATGTTATTCACGGTGTTAGAAAGGGGTTTGCCATAGAATACCCATGCGATTTGCCAAGTGGAAAAAGATGGTTCCGAGCTGTGGTGGCGCCATTGAATGATAAAATGGACAAAGGCGTTGTGGTTTTGCACATTAACATCACCGATAGGAAGCAAGCTGAATTAGAGCTTTTACAGCGTAATAACGATTTGAAACTGTTGGAATCAGTGGTTACAAATGCAACAGACAGTATAATTATAACCGAGGCGGAACCTACAGCAGGATCGGTGCGAATATTATATGTGAATCAGGCATTCACAAAAATGACCGGTTACAATTATAAGGAAGTAATTGGCAGGTCGCCGGAATTTTTACTGGGACCTAAAACAGATAAGGAGGAATTGAACCGGCTGATGATTGCTCTTGATCGGCGGGAACCCTGTGAAATGACAATTGTTAATTATAGAAAGAATGGTGAAGAGTTTTGGGTGAATTTTTCCGTTGTGCCCGTTGCCGATGAGGGCGGAAGGTGTACGCATTGGATAGCTATTCAGCGCGACGTAACCAAACTGAAAAGCCGGGAGTTGCAAAAAGCCTTATTATCAGAAATAGGTTTGACGTTTAATGAAAATCAGAGTTTAAATGATTGCTTAAATAAGACGCTGAAGCGAATTGCAGAATATGGGAACTTTGGCTTAACTGAATTTTACCTTGTCAGTAAGGATAAACTGAAATTAAATCTCGTCGCCAGTTTCAGTAAAAATCAAATACCGGAGGCATTTATTAAAAAGACCGCGCAGGTAAGCAGTTTTTTCAAGGGAGAGGGGCTTATTGGCCGGGCCTGGGAAACGCAAAAAATAGAAGTTTGGCACCACAAAAAGGACAATAACGATTTTAAAAGGGCACTGGAAGCTAAACGTGGAGGTTTTAAGCGGGCCTATGTAATTCCGTTGTTATATAATAATGAAGTAATCGGGGTTTTAACAATGTTGCTGGATAAAGATGAATCACCAGATCTTGGCTTTTCAGATACTTTTGAAGATTTTAACGTAAAAATTGGCGCCGAGGTTAAGCGCAAGCAACTGGAAGACGAGCTTAACCAGATATTCAATTTCTCGCCCGATGTGCTTTGCATAGTTGGCGTTGATGGTTACTTCAAAAAGATTAACCCAGCCATGTGCGAACTGCTGGGCTATTCTGAAACTGAATTGATGAGTCGCCCTTTTGCTGAATTCATACACCCGGAGGATGTGGACAAGACGGGTATTGAGCTAAAAATGATCGAAGGCGGCAAACCCTCCTTTTATTTCGAGAACCGGTACGTTACAAAAACGGGTAAAGTTATTTGGCTCTCCTGGACTGCTACCTATGCGCCCCATGACGGTGTGATCTTCGCGGTAGCAAAAAATATAACAGAGAAGAAGGAGCTGGAAGAGTTACTGGATAAGGCGATATATCTTTCGCGCATAGGCGCATGGGAGGTAGATTTGGCAAAGGGGATAGTTCATTGGTCGGATATGACGCGGGAAATTCACGAAGCCAAAGCCGGTTTTGAACCAGATATTGAAACTGCGGCAAATTTTTATATGGAAGGTGGCGATAGGGATACCATCATGAGAACTATGGAGGATGCAGCCAAAAATGGAACGCCGGCCGATGTTGAATTGAGAATAATTACTGCAAAAGGTAATATAAAATGGATTAGGGTTATTGTTGAAACAGAGTTTGTTGATGGCAAATGCGTGCGATTGTATGGAAGTTTCCAGGATATTGATGATCGAAAAAGGGCAGAGGTAGCTGCGGTAGAAGTATTAAACGAGCGCAACATTATACTGGAAAGTATAGGCGACGCTTTTTTTGCGGTTGATAACGAATGGAAGGTTACTTACTGGAACAATATGGCCGAAAAGGTTTTAGGAAAACATAAAGATGAAATCTTATCTCATAATCTTTGGGATGTATATGCCGATTCCATCAATTCCGAATCTTACAAAAAATACCACCTGGCCGTTGAAACAAAACAAGCAATGCATTTCCAGGATTATTATCCTGCTTTGGCCAAGTGGTACGAAATAAGCGCGTACCCGACCGAAAAGGGTCTTTCGGTTTATTTTAAAGACATTACTGATAGAAAGGCTTCCGAGATTAAGCTCCATGAGATGAATGCCGATCTTCAGAAACATGCCAGGGAACTTGCCATTTCAAATGCCGAACTAGAGCAATTCGCTTATGTAGCCTCTCATGACTTGCAGGAGCCACTGCGAATGGTAACAAGTTTTCTGACCCAATTGGAAAAGAAATATGGAGAAGTGGTGGATGCTAAAGGAAGGCAATATATATATTTTGCGGTGGATGGCGCTAAAAGGATGCGACAGATTATCCTGGACCTGCTTAATTTTTCAACGGTGGGACGAACAGAAGATGATCTGGAATGGGTGGATTTTAACAAACTCATGAACGAGATAGTAGGACTTTACCGAAGAAATATTGAAGAATTTGATGCCAGTATCGTTTTTAAGAATCTACCTGTATTGGAAGTTTACAAAACCCCGGTGCGGCAAGTTTTTCAAAATTTAATAAGTAATAGCTTAAAATATCATAGACCAGGGGTGAAGCCGGTAATTAATATATCATGCCGCGAAACAAAACTACAATTTGAATTTGCCATTGCAGACAATGGGATTGGTATCGCCGAGGAATATTTTGATAAGATATTTATCATTTTTCAGCGCCTGCATAACAAAGACGAATACTCGGGCACTGGCATGGGCCTGGCCATAGCCAAAAAAATTATTGAAAATCTGGGCGGCAAGATCTGGGCGAAGTCCGTGGTTGGAGAAGGCAGCACTTTTTATTTCACCATCTTAAAAAATAACAGACCATGAAGATTAGTGGTTCTCTGGAAAAAAGAACATTGAATGATTTATTCGAGCATAAATGGTGAAGAAATTACTTATAGCTGATGATCACTCGGCAATCAGGAGGGGGGTAAAACTGATTTGCGCCAGTGAATTTCCTGCCCTGCAATTTGGTGAGGCAATAAATTATTCAGAGGTATTCCAAAAAATAAGAGAAACCGAATGGGATATTTTAATACTTGATATTGATTTGCCAGGCACGAGCGGCCTGGACATTTTAAAACAACTAAAAGCCGAGAAACTAAGGATTCCTGTTCTGATGTTCAGTTTTCACAGCGAACAGCAAATTGCATTAAGAGCCTTGAAAATGGGTGCCTCCGGGTATCTTTCAAAGGATGTGGCAGACGCCGAATTGATAAAGGCCATCCATAAAATTTTGGACGGCAAAAAATATGTGTCTGCCTCCCTTTCTGAGAAATTTCTTGAAATGATGGACAATAATGCAACTAAGGAGCCGCATGACCTGTTATCCGACCGGGAATATCAAACGTTACTTTTAATCGCCTCGGGCAAAACGGTATCTGAGATTGCCGACATACTATACCTCGGCAAACCAACTATCAGCACGTTCCGCGCCCGTATTCTTGAAAAAATGCGACTTAAAAATAATGCCGAACTCACCACATATGCCATTACACAAAAGTTGGTGTGATACGTTAATTGTCAACCAAATAACTACACCGGTTTCATAGTTATGTCTATGTTTTATGTTTGGTTTATTTAACAATTTTGAGTTGTTAATCTAAATTGATCATGAAAACATATTTCCTAGCAATTTTGATGCTGGTTTTTACACCAGCTCTCTTTGCCGATGCTCCGAAACCACATTTTAATTATAGTTTGAAACTGAACTCGTCTTCGTTAGATATTTCGAACGGTTTTTACAAAAATAAAATTGATTTACTATTCACTGATTTCTATGATTTTGGCACTCTTAGCGGAGCAAAAGCTCCATACAACTATACACTGGAAAATTTTACAGCGGTTAAAGTAACTGCTGACTCATCGCAAGTAAAAATAACCTGGATGATAAATGACGAGAGCAACTATTGTTTTTATACCGCAGAACGAAGTAACGACGCTGGTAAGACCTTCAGCAAGATTGAAAAAATACAAGGGTGCGGACACCGGCAGTATATAGTCTTCGACAGACATCCCGCGCCGGGACAAAATATTTACCGCTTAAAACTTGAGCAGGATGCCTCCGATCCCGTTGTTTATTCAAGTACTGTAACTGTTAAATATAGCGATGTTACTTTAAGCAGCATGAACAAGCAAAAGGACTAAGGGGATACAAAAAGTAGTTCGAATTGTGATGAAAGGGCAAGATACTTGAATGCAGTTTCCGATCAGCCAATGAATTGAAGACATGATAAAAGATGTAATCCACAAAACCACAATTAACGAAGACAACAGACTTTTGGCAAACCACTCTCCGTTGAGTTTTTACAAATAACTAAGCCACCATTTTTCTTTGTGCGCTTGTTTGTACCTGTCGTAGCGTTTACATAATGGATATAACGCCACCACAATTGCTATCCAAATAAAGTAGGCAACAGGCAACGAAAAACCATACCCTTTAAGGTCGTGAGTAAACCATATCGGTTTGTCTAAGATCCATATCTTCCAGTCCTGACCCGGAATTATCGCCGACGATACCATCGCTATTAAATGAATTACATAGATGTGAATCAGGTAATAAAACATAGGTACCCTGCCGTATACGGAAACGACATTTACAACAGCTCCTTTCGCCTTCTCGGCAAATGAAAGAAATAAAAAGGCAGCTCCCAGTGTCATTAAAAGATATAGCAAAGATGGTGGGTACTTAGTAACGTTAAGGTATGACAGGAAAGTAAAAAGCGCATCTTTTTGTGTACTCCATTTTAACGGGTCGCCGTATATATTGCTGTAACGCAGTACAATGAAAAGAACAATACAGGAAGCACCAAGGAGTAGTAGATTTTTCTTTCTTTTTTCTGTGTTGTAACCTTTGGCATACCACTCGCCAAGCAAGTATCCTAACGGCATTACACCAATCCAGGGAACAATAGGATAACCTACTAAAATAATTTCTTTATGCCAGAAAAAGGCCGCCTGCGCATGCAGCACCGCCCAACCAAATGCGGGCAGTGTATTGCCCGGTATATTAATGCCATCTAAAAGGTTGTGACCCGCTACCAATATAATACAAATAACAAAGATTAACTTTTTGGGCAACTGAACCATCCCCGCCAATACAATCATACTTATTCCAAGCGCCCATATCGTGATCAACAAAAGCATAGGGAAGGTGATATTGAAATTCCAGGCGAAGTTTGTAACGATCAGTTCGAGGAATACCAGCCATAAACCACGCTTGAAAAGGAAGGCCGATAGTTCATTTTTTGTTTTTGTTCGCCCGATAAAATAGGCCGAGGAACCTGCCAGCAGCATAAATATGGGGGCACAGAAATGTGTTATCCATCGGGTAAAAAATAAAACGCCGCTGGTTTTGCTAAAATCGAGCGGATCATATAAAAATGAATCTCTGTATAAATAATCTCTTACATGGTCCAGCGCCATGATGATCATAATGGTGCCGCGAAGAAAATCAATGGAAGTTATCCGGCTCTTTGTAATTGTTGCAGTCATTTAGGATTTTTGTCGAATTATAAAAGTATTGTTTTTAATACAAAATCTTCGACTGATCTTCAATTATTTGACCTAATTTTTACAACACTTTCCAGACTTGTATCAGCACTTGATCCGGCGTTCTTATTCCATTTGCAATAAAAATGTTCTTGTTTAACCAGTCATATTTATCGGCAGCGGTTTCAAATACCGGTGAGGTTCGAAAATAATATTCCGATGGCGCTACTAATTCTCCGTTTGCTATGCGCTGCATGGCGTCCGCCGTACCGTGTCGTAATCCTTTGTTAGTGATGGTGATCAAAACATCGTCGTCGGTTTTTAACACATAATGAGCTTCTACTTCAGCCACGCCATCATTACGGATAAGCTGCCAATCGTACCCGCCGGTTAAAATAATTCCTTTAATTTCCGGACCTTCAAATCGCCCGCTCAAAATAGAAACAATTTTCCGGACGCCCTTTGCCGTTTTGCCTAGTTCGGGTAGTTTGCCGCCGGCTACATCTATCCTGATCTCGAATACAAATTGTAAGTTTGGTTGCTCCATTTTATTTTGCCTTTGCGTTTAATGTTTCCTTTTCAAAACCGGCAATTTTTTTATAGCGGGCCGCTACTTCTTCGAGTTCGTCCTTCGAAATTACATCATAAAGATTTGTAAATCCTTCAGGGGCTCGCTCTTCCACCATTTCCATCACCTGTTCTGGGCCTATTTGTCTGTTTTGCATGGTGATGGCTGATGTCTCCGGTATCCTGACGTCCTGGTAAGTCTTCAGCGCCTTGCTTACATCAGCGTTTTGTACCAATGATGCAGTCAAAAACTCGGCATCCAGAATGGCCTGCGATGCTCCGTTTGAACCTATCGGGTACATTGGGTGAGCAGCGTCACCAAGTAAGGTTATCCGTTCAAACGACCATTGGGGTAGAGGGTCGCGGTCCGACATTGGGTATTCATATATCTCATCAGCGCCACCAATCATTTCGGGTACATCAAGCCAGTCAAATTCCCACGATTCGAATTCAGCAAGCAATTGCTGTTTATCTGCCCTCCTGTTCCAATCGCGGGATATTTCAGAATCAGGAGCTACCCTTAAATCAGCGATCCAGTTAGTTAACAGGTTCCCTTGTTCGTCAGCCTTTGTTGATAGTGGGTAGGCAATAAATTTTTTGCCGATGCTTCCGGCCATGATCATTGTTGACCCTGAAAGAAATGGTTTAGCCATAGCCGTACCGCGGCGAAGTATGATGCCAGAAAATTTGGGAATTCCCTCATCGGGATAAAACTGTTTGCGCACCACTGAATGGATGCCGTCGGCGCCGATTAATACATCACCTTCAACTGTGGCTATCTTTTCGTCGCTTCCTTTTGAAATAAAGGTTGCAATGACTTTTCCTCCTTTGTTCTTACAATTTTTTAAGTGGTGACCTGTATGAATATGATCCCCACCAATAGCTGCTTTTACAGCGTCGAGCAGTATCGTCATTAACCCGCCGCGATGAATGGATAATTGCGGCCAGAGATATCCCGCAAATTTCCCCCGTGGTTCCTGCCATATCTGTTGACCAAATTTGTTAAAATAACGCAGCTCGCTGGTCGGGACGGCTATGTTTAACATATTATCTAACAAATCCAGGTTGGTTAATACCCGTACGGCATGCGGCAGAACATTTATGCCGACGCCTAGTGCCTTAATTTCTGCTGAAGATTCATAAATATGCACCTCAAAACCTGCCTTGTGTAAGCTCAGGGCCGTTGTTAATCCTCCAATCCCGGCGCCGACAATAAGTATCTTCATCTTAAGAATTTAGTAATAAAATGGCAGACAAATGTAGTCGACTGATTTACTATGTTTTTGATTAAAACAGACAAATATTTGCTCATTTACGCCAATCACATTAATTGTACTATTTTAACCTATATATTAGATTTTTATAGCGCAACCAATTAAAAACCGAGCTAATTATAATTTATCCTGCTATGCCTTCCGGATTTGAACACGTTTATAAGGAAGTAGAAAAATTTAAAACGGGGGCTTATTGTGCCTCGTCTGTTAGGGAAGAAATAAACACCCCTTTTCATGTGCATGATAAAGGGCAATTTATTTACACTGTAAAAGGCACCCTGCATATTGATACTGAAAAGAATCACTATTTTTTGCCGGTCGAACATTTTATATGGGTACCTAAAAATGTATTGCACCGCATGTGGACAAATAATTCATCATTCCGGATGTTTACCATTTATTTCGACAGTAGCGACGAACAGTCGGAATTTTATACCAATACCGGTGTGTACATGGTCAACGACCTGTTGCACCAAATGATAGCATTTGCGCGCCAATGGGATGGTTATATTGCCGAACGCAACTTCGCAGCTTATAAATTTCTGCAGGGGTTTAAGGCTGTTTTGCCGCAGGTAACCAAAGTCGGGAGCCTGCCCTTGCTGGCATTTGTAAGGCCGCACAATGAGCGGTTGTTGGATGTAATGGAATATATGCGGCTGAATATGGAGCACAAGCCCGATTTAAACCATACCGCTCAAAAGTTTGGCTTTAGCGAACGTTCGTTAAGTAGGCTGTTTAAGTCGGAGGGAATCAGTTTTATAGAGTACCTGCAGGCGGTGAGGGTAATGAGATCAATGGAGTTATTGGCTGAGAAAAATTTGAATGTTAACATGGTTGCGCTTAAAGTAGGCTACGAAAGTCTGACTGCCTTCAGTAATATATTTATGCGTTTTACCGGCGTACGGCCTACCGACTATATCAAAAATCTAAAAATTTAATAAACAACCTGCATGAGTTTATGCCACTGCCTTTCAGGAATTAATCTTACTCTAACAAATAAAACCCCTATCAATAAATCAATAACCACTTTATTATGAAATACAATTTAACATTCATTTTTCTATTGATCCTGGCTTCCGCATTTGGACAGGCTGGAAATGCTCGATCGCCTTTCGGCGGTCCGAGAATAGTTTCTCCCGAAGTTACAGACGGCAAAATAACTTTCAGATTAAAAGCGCCAAACGCGAAACAAGTAATGGTTGATCTTGCCGGTTCGCCCAGGCAGGCCATGCAAAAAGGCGATAACGGCGTGTGGACTTTAACCACTTCAGCTTTGGAACCTGACATCTACCCGTACACATTCAGTGTTGATTCGGTGACAATGCCTGATCCGGGAAACCCGATGATTAAGCCAATTTATAAGACGTCGGCAGGGCAGAGCCTTGTGCGCGTTCCGGGACCATCAACGTTGAGTTGGGAAATTAATGATGTACCTCATGGAAATATTTCACATCATTTTTATAAATCAACCATAATTGGTGATGACCGTGATTACTACGTGTACACCCCACCGGGCTATGATGCAAAACGTAAAGAGCCTTACCCTGTGCTTTATTTGTTCCATGGTGTTACCGATGAAGCAAGTGCATGGACAGCGGCCGGTCGTGCAAATTTTATACTGGATAACCTGATAGCAGAGGGTAAGGCCGAACCAATGATCATAGTTAATACGCTTGGTTATGGAAACCCTGATAACATCATGACCGGCACTGCTTTCGGAAAGTTCGGTGATGCTTTGCTTCATGAAGTTATACCGCAGGTAGAAAAAGAGTATCACGCATCAAAGTCGGCCAGCAAAAGAGCTGTTGCCGGCCTTTCAATGGGCGGTGCAGAATCATTAATGATAGGATTAAATCATCCCGATGTTTTTAATTATGTTGGAGCATTCAGCAGTGCCGAAGTTATGTATGGAGCTCAAATGCGTCCGAATAATGGAACGGAACTACAAAACGCACCGGTTTATCAAAAAGTTTTCCCTGACCTGAATAGTGATATCAATAAAAGCCTGAAACTACTTTGGATATCGTGTGGTACAGAGGATTTCCTCATTAACATCAACAGGGAATACAAAAGCTGGCTTACATCAAAAGGAGTGAAATACACCGCGATAGAAACTCCCGGCGCGCATACCTGGATGGTTTGGAGGCGTAACCTTACTGCCTTTGCTCCGTTACTTTTTAAATAGATATACGCTAACAATAAATTATAAAGCGAGGTTGTCGATTATGAACAGCCTCGCTTTTTTTATTGTGGACAATTCTACAAAGCACCTTTTCAAACTTCCATAAATAGTAAAGCGTGTTAGGTATCGTTTATAAGCTGTAGATAAAAAACCTTATTTGGTCTATTTAATGTGATATTGCATCTATTTCATTTTTCTTTATTAAAAGAATTTAGTCATTTGCATATTTTCATGGATAAGTTAAAATCCCACAGATAAAAAGCCAATGTCATTATCGGACCTTAAAAAAATATTCCTTTCAGCCAACTTTTTGATATTGGTAGGTTTATTAGTAGTCACTTGTTTACCTATGACGTGGCCCGTCAGACTGCCGGTACAATTCTGGATTAAGCAAGGGATTAATTACGTTCTATGGGCCGGAATCTTCTACCTTAACCTATTATATATTATTCCCAGGTTACTTTATAAAAGTAAAATCGGGCTTTTTCTCCTGCTGATATTCTGCTTTTTGATTCTCATGGTGGTGGTTGACCGTCAAATAGATACTTTATTAAATCTCCATGTTTTAATGGAAAAGGTATTTCGGTCGCAAAATCTTAAAATGGCAAATCGCAACAACGCCTTATCAGATTTTGGTGCGATTCTGTTTACGCTGGTAATTTTCGGAATCGGTATTATCATTGCGGTGGCGCAAAAGGTTCAGCAGGATCGACTAAAGGAACAAAACCTTGAGAAAGAAAAAATAAGTTCCGAATTGTCGTTTTTAAAGGCACAGATTAACCCGCATTTCTTTTTTAATATTTTACATACCATTTATGCATTAACTGATACCGATAAGGAAAAAGCTAAAGATTCTATTTACAGGCTGTCTCACATGATGCGCTACGTGTTGTACGAAACCAAAAATGATCTTACTACACTCGAAAAAGAACTGACCTTTGTTGAAGATTACCTTCAGCTTATGCAATTACGACTGACAAAGCAAGTGCAGGTTGTATTTGATAAACAAGAGAATTTCAAAAATATAGAAATGGCGCCTATGCTTTTTCTCCCTTTTATTGAAAATGCTTTTAAACACGGCGTCAGTAATGTGCATCCCAGCTATGTATATGTGGGTATCTATCAAATGGATAATACGCTGCAAATTGAAGTCAGAAACTCGGTGTTCGAAGAAAAGACAGAAGATTTGGAAGAGAGTAACGGCATCGGACTGGTCAACACCGAACGCAGGTTAAATTTAATTTATCCCCATAAGCACGAATTAAAAGTAGAGAATAATAAAGCTGATAAAGAGTTCACTGTTAAATTAAAACTGAACCTGTCATGATTTTGAATTGCATTGCCATAGATGACGAGCCCATCGCTTTGGACCTGATTGTTTCTTATATTAATCAAACGCCATTTTTGAAACTTATTGATCGCTGTTCAAGCGCAATAGCAGCGTTGAAGACTATAAATGAGCATCCGGAAGTTCAATTGATGTTCCTGGATATACGTATGGCAGATTTGAGCGGTATTGAACTTGCCAGGATAATTGAGCAGTCAGCCAACAGGAAGAATCTGCGGATCATCTTTACCACTGCTTTTGACCAGTACGCATTGGAGGGCTACAAAGTTGAGGCGCTTGATTATTTATTGAAACCCTTTAACTATGTGAGTTTTTCTAAAGCAGCAACAAAAGCCCTTGAATATTTCACTGACAGACAGACGCCACAGACCATAAACCAGGCGGCTGAACTTTCTACACCAACACAGAAAGAGTTTATTTACCTCAAAGTCGAATATCAATTAGTAAAAATCAAGATACGCGACATACTCTATATTGAGGGACTGAAAGATTACGTAAAGGTTTATCTTCAAAATAATCCTAAGCCACTGCTGACTTTAACAAGTTTGAAAACCCTGGAGGAGAAATTACCTTCCGAAACATTTATGCGGTTACATCGCTCATTTATCGTCTCACTTGACCACATCACAGCGGTTACCAAAAACTCAGTTCATATAGCTGATATGAATATCCCGGTGACAGAACACTACAAAGAGGCGTTCCAGGATTTCCTGAACAAATGGGTTTAATGGTCAAACCTCAAAACTGCCTGGTAGATTAAAATACCGGTTCTGTCTATTTTTTCCATCTAAGTATCTATAGCGCTTTTTTACCTAAAACTTTGTGTATTCTTTTGGTTTATCATGTTCGAAATCAAAAAGAATTCATTCAAATTAAGGAGGAGTCTCAGACTGCTTTCACTGCCTGTATTTTGCTTGTTGTCGATTTATGCTGATGGACAAAACGCCTCGGTATCTTCGTTAGTTAAACTTGATACAATTAAGGACACTTCAGTAAAATGGGACCTTCAGACTTGCATTGACTATGCAAAGAGAAACAACCTCCAGCTCAACACGCTGAGGTATAGTCAGCAGACATCGCAGCAACAATACTATTTATCAAAGGCCGCTGTATTGCCAAATCTAACAGGCAACATAGGCCAGACCGTAGGTCATGGTAATGTTCAAAATCTTGCAACGGGGCATTATCAGTCGCAATTTATTTCTTCGGGAAGTTACGGTGTGAATTCCAGCTGGACACTTTACCAGGGAGGGTACCTTAAGAGCGACATACAGCAAAAAAACCTTTCTGTGGAGTCGGCAAACCTGAACGCGATAGCACAGGAGAACGATATGACCCTGCAAATCACCCAGTATTACCTGAATATTTTGCTGGATAAAGAAAGTATTGTTTACCAGGAGAATGTTGTAAGCACCTCCCAGGCTCAATTGGACCAGGCTGAACGGCGATTAACTGCGGGTAGTATAGCACGAAAGGATGTTGCTCAATTCCGCTCGCAATTAGCCAACGACAAGTACAATCTGATTACTTCGCAAAATGCGAAACGCCAGGACCTGCTGACGTTAAAACAGGTTTTAGAGTTGCAGTCGTCGGTGACTTTTGACATTGTTGAACCTGACACCATTGTATCAAGAAAAGCCATCCCTACATTAGATGAAGTAAGAGGCTTCGCATTGCAAAACAGGCCGGAGGTAAAAAATGGACAGGTACAGGTCGATATTGCAAACCTCGACCTGACAAAAGCAAAATCAGGCTATAAGCCAACTATAATGGCTACCGGCTCGCTTGGCTCAAGCTACAGTAATGGAAACCAGGGTTATTTTACACAATTGGATAATGCGTTTAGCCAGCAGTTAGGGTTATCGATGTCGATACCAATTTTAACAAGGCGCCAGAATAAAACAAATGTAGAAGAAGCTAAAATAAATATCGATCAGGCCAGGATCAACTTTATGGATACCAGGAATACTTTAGCCTTAAATGTTGAAAAGTATTACATCAACGCCGTTAATGCAGAGAATCAATTTTCAGCCGCAGAAGAAGCATTTAAATATAACCAGGAGACCTACCGTATTGCAAATGAGCAATTGAAACTTGGAGTATCCAACATGGTTGATTTTCTGCAGCAAAAGGTACTTTACACACAGGCACTGCAGCAATTTATTCAGGCAAAATACAATGCTGCCCTGACAATTGAGATATACGAATTTTATAACGGACAACAAGTGAAGCTTTAATACAAAATCAGAAAAATGAAGAAAACATATAAAAGAGCATTAATCATTTTAGCCATTGTAATTGGTATAGTGATCGTATGGAAGGTTGCATTTAAGAAAAAAGAGCAGCTTCTTGTATTGCCCACGGAGAAACCAACGTACGGCAACATCTCTCAAACAGTAACAGCTACAGGGCGTATCCAGCCACTGGATACTGTGACGGTAGGTACGCAGGTATCAGGAGTTATCAGCGTGCTGAATGCTGATTTCAACTCGATTGTGCATAAAGGCGAGTTGCTAGCACAATTGGATAAATCATTATTACAAGCAACTGTTGATCAGGGTAAAGCCAATTTGGCAACCCAAAAAAGCGCGCTCGAATACAATAGAAGCAACTTTGAACGTCAAAAACTTTTGTATTCGACCGGTTCGATCAGCAAAGCTGAGTACGAAACTGCACAAAATAGTTACAACGCCGCAGTGGCCGGCGTAGCCAACATTGAGGCGCAATTAAGGTCCGCTTCAAAAAACCTCAGTTATGCTGACATATATTCTCCCATTGACGGTGTCGTATTATCAAGAAACGTAAGCATAGGTCAAACAGTAGCTGCCAGTTTTAGTACACCCACATTGTTCGTTCTTGCTAAAGATATCACCAAGATGCAGGTACAGGCTGATGTGGACGAAGCGGACATCGGTAATATCAAGAAAGGGGAACGCGTTATTTTTACGGTTGATGCTTACGTAGATGACAATTTCAAAGGGACCATCTCCGATGTGCGGTTACATCCAAAAATCAGTTCGAATGTAGTAACTTATACAACGGTGATTTTTGCGCCTAACGATGAGATGAAGTTAAAGCCCGGAATGACGGCTAACATCAATATTTTTACGAGAGAGGCCAAGCACACGCTTCTGATAACTTCCAAATCTTTGAATTTCACTCCGGATTCAACAGTAATCAAGCAGTTTAAAGTTGAGCCTTATCAAAATAAAGCCGAGATGCTAAGCGCGGATTCAGCTATAAATGACCATCATCCCGATGTTAGAGCCCGGACCCGCTATGTGTGGGTAAAAAAAGGAAACACACTGGCAGAAACGCCTGTGAAAACTGGTTTGGACGATAATACGCATGCCCAAATATTATCAGGCGTTTCGGAAAAGGACTCACTTATTTCATCACTCCCAATCCCTGGTATGCAGGCGCAGGGCGCATCTATTTTCCCTCCGCCTCCAGGCAGTCAAAAGAAAAAGCCGAACAATCCATGAAAAAGATATTAGAACTGCATGATATAAAGCGGGAGTTTCAGATGGGTTCAGAAATTGTCCGGGCGTTGAAGGGGGTGTCATTTGATGTGGAGGAAGGCGAATTCATAACCATAATGGGAAGCAGCGGCTCAGGAAAAACAACGCTATTAAATACCCTTGGTTGCCTGGATAAACCCACATCAGGTGTCTACCTGCTGGACGGAGTAAATATGGGCAATCTATCACGAAACGAACTGGCGCAATTGAGGAACGAAAAGATAGGGTTTGTTTTCCAGGCATACAATCTTCTGCCACGAACCACCGCGCTGGAGAACGTAGAATTGCCGCTATTCTACAATAGGAAGATCAGCCCGTCAGAACGGAAGGACAGGGCAATTGAAGCACTCAAAGCAGTAAAGCTTGAAGACAGACTTCACCACATGCCAAATGAATTATCAGGCGGTCAGCAGCAAAGGGTTGCAATTGCAAGAGCTTTGGTAAACGAACCGGTAATGATATTGGCCGACGAGGCCACCGGAAACCTGGATTCGCGCACCTCCTACGAGATCATGTCGCTTATCCAGGAGCTGAACCAGTTACAAAAAAAGACCATTGTGTTTGTAACCCACGAACCTGACATCGCCGCCTTTAGCAGCCGAACAGTCGTATTGAAAGATGGCCGTGTGGTAAAAGATACATTCAACAAGGATAGACGTTCGGCGAAAGAAATGCTCGCCGCGCTTCCGCAAACCGAAGATTATTAATCGATATGAGTATATTAAATTTAATCAGGCTGGCACTAAGGGCTCTTCAGCGAAATAAACTGAGAGCAGTGTTAACCATGCTGGGCATCATCATCGGTGTTGCTGCGGTAATTACTATCGGTGCCATCGGGCAAGGGTCAAAGATCAGCATTCATAGCTCTCTCGCTGGATTAGGTTCAAACCTTATCATTATTATGCCAAACAGTAATGCTCCCGGCGGCGCGCGGTTACTTGGATCAAATGTTGAAACGTTAACTATCAGAGACATCTTGGCAATCGAAAAGGAGGCAACAATGATCAATGGCGTGTCGCCCGACGTGCAGTCCCGCGGGCAGGTGATCAATGGTTCCCTGAACTGGCCAACGACGATTGAAGGCGCGAATGAACAATTATTGTCGATCAAAAACTTATCCGTTACAAAAGGTATACCGTTTTCTGACCACGATGTTAAAACTTACGCCAAGGTTTGTATTATCGGTCAAACGGTAGTAGATAACGTTTTCCCTAAAGGAGTTAGTCCTATCGGAAAAACCATTCGTTTCAATAAAATCCCCTTTCAAATTATAGGTATTTTAGCAAAAAAAGGACAAAATACTTTCGGTCAGGATCAGGATGACATCATTATAGCTCCTTTTACCACTGTGCAAAAGCGTATTACCGCTTCGATATACTTCGGAACAATTTTCGCTTCGGCGAAATCAGAAGCCCTTTCTGTGCCGGCTTCAGATGAACTCACAAAAATTCTGAGGGTTTCACACCACCTGAGGAGTGATATCGATAACGACTTCATGATTAGGACACAAGCTGAATTGATCAAAACACTGGGAGCGGTTACGGGATTGCTTACCGCCTTGCTCACTGCAATTGCAGGGATCTCGCTCGTCATCGGGGGCATCGGTATTATGAACATTATGTATGTTTCTGTAACTGAAAGGACAAAAGAAATCGGCTTAAGAATGTCCATTGGCGCCAGGGGGATTGACATATTGAGCCAGTTTCTGACGGAAGCGATTATTGTAAGTGTTGTAGGAGGCGTGATTGGGATATTATTGGGCGAAGGGCTTGCATTTCTGATTTCACATGCATTGAAATGGCCGCCGGTTGTAGACGAAACATCTATCATCGTTTCATTCTCGGTGTGTTTTGCGATAGGAGTTTTCTTTGGGTACTACCCCGCTTTAAAAGCATCCAAACTCGACCCAATTGAAGCTTTACGATACGAATAACCCAATAATTTCAAAATAAATTAATCCAATTAAACATTAGCTAAACTTAATTATTATGATGAAGAAAACACTAACCACCGCATTTTTGGTAATGGCATTTGTTGCCTTTTGTTTTGCCCAGGATATTACCGGCAAATGGTCGGGCAGAATCATGGACCAGTTTGACGTTACCTATGATTTTAAAGTTGACGGAGAAAAATTAACCGGAAATACTTCTGGTCCCGATGGAACTCCTGTCCCTATTCAGAATGGCGTGATTAAAGGCGATGACCTTTCTTTTATGATCCACATAATGGACAATGACATGAAAATTACCGGTAAGGTTAAAGGAGATGTTGTTACCCTTACCATGCCAGGCATGGGCGGTGGCGAACCGATGGTTGTTGTTTTAAAGAAAGTAAAGTAATTTAATTTACCCCTGTTTTTATTTGTTAGGGAGGCCTTTGGGTCTCCCTAAATTTTACTTACAGACAAAATTCGATGTCTGTTATTTCTCCATCAATCGTAAAAGCCACAAACGGATCCAGGGGCTCAGGAATATCGCAATATATATGAGCGTGATCCAGGGCTGGTAGTCTATATAAAATTCGTGCGGCGTTAGCGAATAGGGGTGTTTCATCAAAACAAACCCAACACAATCTACAATAATGGCTGAAGCAAGCCATAAAAATGAAAGGCTGCGGGTTTCGTCTAACTGTAGCGACGAATTTTTTTGCCGTGGCTTTTTAAAATAAATCCCGGCAAAAACGGGCCATATAACCAGCATGATCAATACATGGTACGGCACGGTAGCCACAAATTCGGCCGACTTCAATACAGTTACCCCGGGAGCGGGCGGCGGCGTTTTGTAAATAATACTGTAGGCGATCGAGGTTGAAGTAGCCAGAATGGTTACAACGATGTATGCTATAAAAAACAAAAAAAGTGCGCGGGTAAAATTTATTTTCATTTTTATAGGGTTTTACTGTTTTGTGATTAGTGACATTTAACAACACATTTGATTTGGTTGTCGGTTGGACGTTCAAATAAATCAGCAGGTTACAGTAAAAATCACAATAGAATTGATGATTAGATTTTAACACACGACTTGTTCGGCACTATGTGTTTGAGCTACTCGAATAATGACCAAGTATAGATACCGGGAAGGGGTGACAGAATCCAGTTAATTGATGGCAGGAAGTTGCTTTTTTGTATTCATAACGCTCGCATTACGCAGATGTGCATTAACCGGGGATATCAATTTGTAAGGCCTATTGAAAGCTTCTTGCCTTACTTTAAAATAGGCTGCTAATTTTCGGATTACTTCTTTAGACAACCCTTTTTTATAATTTAAAATATCGGAAACATAGCCTTTGCTAATCGCTAATATTTGGGTCATATCATGTGGTTTCAAGTGATGATCTTGCATAAACGAACGGAGTAGGGCAATCGGATCGGTTTCGTTAAGGGTGCTGTGTTCCTCATCATATTTCTCGATAAGTAACGTCAGCAAGTCAATCTCATCCTGTAAAAGGTCATTGCCATCCTGTGCCAATAAAGTCTCCAGTTGATCGCAATATTGATTATACTGAGCTCTATTTTTAACGATGGTATATTTTATTACTGAAGTTTCCATATTAATAAACGTTACTGGTATACTGCTCACCCTTTTTACATAACTCATTATATTCGGCATGCGTTCCGATCCAGCAAACAAACAAGTGTACTTGCTTTTACTCAAAAACATAATTGCAGATCATTCTGTAATTATTTCCGGCAATATCAAAAATAACCCGGTTGCTGCTCTTACCTAAAAGATCAGCGGTATTAAAAGTTTGCTTCATGTCACCCGGTTGTTCCCAATTTGCCAGCTTTAGTTTTTCTGCCCAGTCATCCAAAGAGGTTTTGCTTCTCGGATGCTGGTGTGTGAAATCTTCTAAAGTTTGCTTCTTGATAAGGTGAACTTTCATTCTTGTAACAAATATAAATTAAAAAGTTCACATTTTGTAAACTTTCTAAATGGAATTTGAATGAGATAACTGAAAAGTTTTCCCCTTTTTGTTTTATTTAATTTGGATTACATATCTTGGTTGACCTTAATTTACAATTTGAGCTATTTTTAAATTCAACCTCAACCCACATGAATTCAGCAGAACCAGAGTTTTACAACTCAGAATCAACACTCGAAATTTCGAACCCAGCGTCAAAAATTTACAAAACCAAAGCGATTCAAGTAGCAACGTTCCTGGGCGGTCCTTTGGTTGCCGGTTATTTGATCGCTGAAAATTTCAAGACCTTTAATGAAAGACAGAAAGTAAGAAAGACCTGGATATATACGATATTAGCGACAGTATTAATATGCTCAGCGATATTTTTAATCCCGGATACGGTAAAAATACCAAATGTTTTATTCCCGCTTATTTATTCGTTGATCACCTATTACCTTGTACAGCACTACCAGGGAGCTCAAATAAATACTAATATTAATGAGGGTGGACAAACACATAGCTGGTGGAGAGTTCTCGGCATAGGATTGCTTGGATGTGCAATTACGGTTGCACTATTGCTTGTCCTTATTTTTGCAAATATTTAATTCGCTAACATTAGGGGAGGTACAACTGCATAATGGGGTATTTAACTTGTAGTTATAATTTGTTATAATATATTAAATAATTATATTCGTATGATTTTAATATCATTAACTACTAAACTTCAAACACATGACCTCAACAAATCCCGACGACGAAAACCCACAAAATGAGATTTCTGACGAGCAGAGTCAGTTAGATCCGCAAATGTCTGAAGAGGCGAATATGACAATGAGTGCCAATAGCCTCGTTGGTTTGCCGACTGTACCTGATCCAAAAAGATAGCCATTTGGATCTATTTATGTGTTAAATAATCTATCGCGGTATATCCTTTCTATGCCCGAAGGGGCTTTATTGTTCCAAATAGCATATCCACAGCTAGCCCTTTCTATTGGGTTGTTCTCTTCTAACTTTAGCAATTGCCGGTTGTTGAACATTTGATCTGTGCGCAAGCTGATGCAACATCCACTTTTCCACACGGTGATGCGATGGCGTAAGTATGGCAGCAATAATTACTAAGAGTGTTATCTCCAATAGTGGAGAGTCATCTGTTACCGGACCGATAAAATGATGTAAAAGCAAGTTCAGGTACTCAAAAAGTAGGAGGAGGGAGATAATCCCCGAAAACTCTACAATGTTGCGCTTAATTTTTCTTCTACTAAGAATCACGCTTATCAGGAAGAAAAAAGGGATAAGCAAGCCAATAAGCAGCATATTTAATTTATAAGTAGTGTGTTTCTCTTCAATCAATTTTTGCTGCTGCAAATCTTTCTGACGGAATTTTTCCATTACGGTTAAATTCTCAATTTGCCTTGCTTTATCCTGGCTGTAAATGGAATCCTTCATGGTCAGCAGCTTCCCCTGGTAAATAACGGCGCTGTCGGCCAATTTTTTTTCTTTATAAATGTCACTCAGCAACTGCAAGGATGTAATGGAGTAATTACTAAAATTCCGGTCGCGTGCAAGCTTTAATGATTTTTTTGCATAAAAAACAGCCGAATCAAGTTTTTTGGTATGATAAAATATTCTCGCGATACCGGCGTAATTTTCGCATAAAAAACTTTCGTTATTATCTTTTTTCAGGAAGGGCGCAGCCCGGTTATAATAGTTAAGCGCCTCTTTATATTGTTTATTTTTTGAATAAGCATTGCCGGTATTGTTAAGGGACATTCCCATCCAACTCTCGTTGTTTTTTTTAAGTGCCAGGTTATAGGCCATTGAATCATAATTGATGGCTTTTGGTATATTATTTATTTGTTCATAGAAATCGCCGAAATAAGTAAAGCTGTACCACCTGTAATTTTCAAGTTTGTTTTTGTCGATAAATGCATAAGCTTTTTTCATGTATACTAATGCCTGCACATAATCGCCCTCTGATTGGTAAAGACCCGCTATACTTAGCAGGGTCGCCGCCTCTTGTTCAGGGTAGGGATATTTTTCGTCCATACGCAGGCGCTGCAAGTAAAAATCAAGAGACTGCGAATAGTTACCCATTTTCTGATAGCTCTCTGCTATTTGTTTCAATGCCCTTAATTCTCCGGTGGTAGATTTTATTCGTTGACTAAAAAAAAGTAACTGCTGCGCCTTAAACAATTCGGAATCAGGGTTGGTCTGTGAATAAGTATTGCCAATCTGCCACAAAATATCTGCCTGGGCGCTATCGGTATTTGCTGTTTTATAGGCGGTATTTAAACTGTCAATTACTTTACGCTGCGAAAATGCACACATGCTCAAAAGCGTCAGCACGCACACAAAAAAGATATGTTTCATGATTGTATAATGTAAACAGCTCTAATATAATGAATATCAGTATTGTTAAGTGTCTATTCTTAGTTGAAGTATAATAAAACTCCTTCTTAAAGTTATTTTGGTTAATGACAGCGTTAATTTTGGTGAATGAAGAATTAAAAATGTTTGTCCAGCACCTGTTTTAACTTCAGTATTGCAGCTTCCATCTGGCTAAATGAAAAACCGGTAAATCCAAGAATTAATCCATTCGGATGATCAAATTTTATACAAAATTGATTAATGTTATGAATAATCAGCCCTTCTTTTAACGCTTCATCAGCTATTAGTTTGGCATTTATGCCAGTGGGAAGCCAGGCGAGCATATGCATTCCTGCTTCTACCGGGGCCGGGGTTAGTTTGTTCTTTAAATGCAGATTGATCAGGCTTACCAAATCGTCCTGACTTTTTTTGTATAATACCCTCATTCGCCTTATATGGCGACTAAAATGCCCCTGTCGGATAAATTCAGCTACTATTGCTTGATTTATTATATTACTTTGCCCTTCAATAACAGATTTCCCTATCGCGAATTGCCTGGCCATAGCATTAGACGGGAAAATCATATATCCTAAACGTAGTGCCGGTAACAAAACCTTACTTAAATTCCCTATATAAATAACATTCCCATTAGTATCCATACCCTGTAGTGCAGGGATAGGGCGGCCGTTGTATCTAAACTCGCTATCATAATCATCCTCAATAATCCACATGCTATTGTCTTTAGCCCAGTTTAACAATTTTAAACGTTCACCAAGCGGCATAGTATTCCCCATCGGGAACTGGTGTGATGGCGTTACATAGGCAAGTTTTGCTTTTGGATAATGCTGCATAGCATAATTCAAATCCATGCCATCGTTAGTTATCGGCACCGGGCATATTTGTGCGCCAAACCGTTGTAAGGCCGATGTAGCTCCCTGGTAACCGGGATCTTCCATCCAGCATTGATCACCTTTGTTCAATAATATTTCGGCAGCCAAATGCAGCGCCTGTCTTGACCCATTTACAATAACCATGTTTTCAGCCTCGCAATTTATTGAGCGTGAAATACGCAGGTGATCACACAACGCTTTTCGTAACGGCAAATAGCCCTGTGCATCGTCGTACCCCAGGTGCAGCAAATGCATGTTCTTATGGACGGCGGCGCTAATTCGCGTCCAGGTTGGGAAAGGAAATTCCGAAATTAAAGGAATGGATTGTTGGAAAGGCCGCAAAGGTTCCAATTCGCTAATGTGCCCTTTAAACGTATCATTGAGTCCATAAGGCCTCGCCACAGTATGCGCCGATTTTTGAACTGGAGGCGCTGACTTCTGTTTTGGGTAGGAGAATTTTTCCACATTCCTACTTATAAAAGTTCCCGCGCCGGTTTTTGTCTCAAAAAAACCTTCCATTGTTAATTGTTCAAAAACCTGCAATACGGTATTCCGGGAAATTTTAAGTTCCCTGCTCATTTCGCGCGTAGAAGGCATCCTGTCGAGCGGCCGCAGCATTCCTCCAAATATCCCATCCTTCAACTGATCATAAAGTTGGCTGTTTATCGTTTTGTCCAGTTTTTTATCAATGCTGATAAAGGTCAATAATATCTGAGGTGTAATTTTCCCCATAATTGGCTCCATTAAAATTTATTATAATGGCTCTTTTAATAAGGCCAATGTAACGGTATTTTTGGATAATACGGCTTTAATATAAAATCAAATAGAATGTTATGAAGATACCACCGTCATTTTTGCTACTCATTTTATGCGTGTTGTTTGTGATAGTGTACCCCCATCATGTGCTTGCACGCGAAGAGGCAAATACATCAAAAAAAATTACCTGGCAGGATACAACTCGACGTGATAGCCAGCATGATTTCGATTTCGAGATCGGTACCTGGAAAACCCACCTCAAACGTCTCAAAGCTCCACTAACCGGGTCGACTATCTGGGTAGAATATGATGGCACCAGTGTAGTGAGAAAAATTTGGAATGGCAAAGCCAATATGGTGGAGCTTGAAGTTGATGGTCCGTCTGGTCATTTCGAAGGCTTGAACTTGAGGCTGTATAATCCTGCGTCCCGGCAATGGAGCCTTAATTTTGCGGGAAGCAGCGGCGGCACGATGAGTACCCCACCTACTATCGGGGAATTCAAAAATGGCAGGGGCGAGTTTTTTGACCAGGAAACATATAATGACCGGGCCATTTTTGTGCGGTTTATCATTACAAAAATTGATGCGCGTACATGCCGGTTTGAACAAGCCTTTTCGGATGATGGCGGCAAAACTTGGGAAGTAAACTGGATAGCGACGGACACCCTGGTGAAAGATTAGACAAAAACGTTTATATAACGCAAAATAATAAAACACATGAAAAATATTAAACACTTCTCAACAATGCTTGCACTGGCGGTATTACTTACGCTTTGTGCTTCTGTTACCCATGCACAGCCTGTAAAAACAGGTTTGTTAAAAGACGACATGATCAACGCTAGGATAACCGCGACCGGCGATTTGGAAATTACGCCTTCCGCCACGTCCTCACGAAGAGATTTTGATTATTTAGCCGGTAAATGGAATATGCACAATAAACGGCTAAAATCAAGATTGAGTGGTGCTACTGAGTGGATAGAATATGAATCGACAGATGAAAATGTTGGCGCCATATTAAACGGGATAGGTAATATGGACACATTCAGGACGACATATAATACCCAAGGCGTCAAATCATACGAGGGAATAACCCTCCGGTTGTTTAATCCCCAAACCAAACTGTGGAGCCTTTACTGGGTGGATAGTAATACCGGCACGATGGACCCGCCTGTTGTTGGCTCGTTCCAGGGGAATGTAGGTTTTTTTTACTGCAAGGATACTTTTCGCGATAAGCCAATATTGGTGATGTTTAAATGGGATAAAACAGATAAAGACAATCCGGTATGGAGCCAGGCATTTTCGCCGGATAATGGTGTTACCTGGGAAATGAACATGACCAATGTATCGCATCGGATAAAATAAATGTTTTGCTTATTTTTCCATAAGAAATCGACCTGGGAAATCCCCCAGGTCGATTAAGGTATTTTTATGGAAAAATTGCAAAAACAAGTTAATGCGTTAAAATTATATGCCGGGATATTAACTGTAATAGTCCTGGCATTGATTGTTATTAATATTCTACAGCTGAATCGCCCTGCCAATTTTAAGGAGCTTAATGCCGAAAGGATCAACATAGTTGAGAAAGACGGCACTTTACGTATGGCAATCAGCAACAAAGAACGCCAGGACCCAGGATCCTATAACGGTAAAAAAATCCCTAAGCGCAACCGCCCGGCAGGGATGATATTTTTTAATGATGACGGTGACGAATGCGGCGGCCTGGTGTACGATGGCGATAAAAAAAGCGCCAGTATGACCTATTCCATTGATCAATACCACGGCGACCAGATAATGCAGCTTCAATACGCACAGGAAAGATCAGGTTCCCAAAACCTGACCCGCAGCTATGGCCTTAAAATGTGGGATAGGAATGATCGTTTCCCCACGGCGCGGTTAATGGATTACGTCGATTCCTTAAAAAAACTGAACGACAGTAATGCCTATAAAACGGGCATCGAAAAAATAAGAGCAGCCGGCTGGCTTGGCAAGGAGCGACTATTTGTCGGCAAGAACACAGATGGTGAAACCGGTATGTTTCTTCGCGACGACAGCGGGAAACCACGGCTTAAAATCTACATCAATAAACAAAACCAGCCTGCAATAGAATTTTTGGACGAAAAGGGCGTTGTTATAGGGTCAGGATCAGCAGGTTTTACAAACCATTAACATGATTGTGACAATTATAAAAGGCTGAATTTCGCCATATTTGAGCAACTTCTAATTAATGTCGTGCACTTACCATAGTTCACGAAGCAATTGATAGGAATGGTTGAGAGAAAGTTTTTAAACCCTCTTTTTTGCTTGCAAAAGAGAGGGTGATTCTGCGCAGCGCAGATCGGGTGAGTAAATTTACGAGTGACGTTAACGCTAATGTGCTGACCGCTAATGCATTGTCGGGTTGACTCACCCGGTCTTTGCTTCGCTCGACCACCCTCTCTTCGCCTGCGGCGTAAAGAGGGTAAAAAGAACTATCTTTAAGTAAACGACATTGATATTCCATCACTTTAGCCAATTTAATTGACCATGAAAAAAACGCTTGCTTCCTGTTTTATTGCATTTGCCACTTTTACAAATGCGCACGCACAAGATGCTGAATCAAAAGTCCCTGCCTATACTTTGCCGGATGTTTTGAAAACTACGGACGGTCAAATAGTGAAAAATAAAACGCAGTGGGAGCAAAAGCGTCGACCCGAAATACTAAGACTGTTCGAAGACAATGTTTATGGCCAGATGCCAAAAAAATACGATTCGATAAGTTATAAAGTTACTAAGGATGTGCCTGGCGCGATGGACGGAAAGGCACACTTAAAGGAGGTAACGATTACCGTATACAATTCAAATAAACAGGTTGCTATCCGCCTGGTTTTATTTACGCCCAATAGCCACAACGGGTCGTCGTCAGTATTTTTATTGATAGATAACCGCGGCAAAGACACCATTGATCCCACCAGGACAATAAAAAGTGAATTTTGGCCGGCAGAAATGGCAATTGAACATGGTTATGCCATAGCGGCTTTTGCAGTAAGCGATGCCGCGCCTGATAATAAAGACAATTATCAGAATGGCGTATTGCAATTGTATCCGGAGCAGTTAACTGCCGATAATGGTATGAAAGCCATCGGTGCCTGGGCCTGGGCAGCAAGTCGGGTCATGGATTATTTTAAAACAAACAAAGATATTGACTTCAATAAAGTGAGCGTTGTGGGCCACTCTCGCGGCGGAAAGACTGCCCTATGGGCCGGAGCGCAAGACCAGCGTTTTGCCATGGTGTTTGCAAATTGTTCGGGTAATACCGGTGCTGCTTTGTCGCGGCGGCAATCGGGTGAAACGGTGAAAGCAATCAACACAAGTTTTCCGTATTGGTTTAACAATAATTATAAAAAATACAATGACGATGTAAACGCGCTGCCAATAGATCAGCACATGCTGATTGCACTTATAGCGCCAAGGCCGGTGTATACTACCAACGCAACAAAAGATTTATGGGCGGATCCGGTAGGATCCTATCTCTCCATACAAAATGCGCAGCCGGTTTATGCCTTATACGGAAAACAGTCGTCGCTTACAGCAGAGCGGCCACCCGTTAGCACCGCTATCATTAATTCTGTTATTGGCTACCATATAAGGGAGGGCGTTCATGACTTAACCGCTTTTGATTGGGGAAACTTTATCAAATTTGCTGATTTTAATTACTATCATAAACTGTCTCAATAAGTTATCCGTTAAACATAAGCCCCAGGAATTTGTTATGAGTTTGATTTTTTTAAATTTAACATTCATAAATGGCAAAAATATTCATAACAGGGTCGGCGGACGGCCTTGGTCAAATGGCAGCAAAGTTGCTGATAAAAGATGGGCATAAAGTGGTGCTGCATGCGCGCAGTGAAAAAAGGGCCGCCGAAGCGTTAACATTAGCGCCGGGTGCGGAGGCTGTAGTAAGCGGCGACCTGGCTGATATAGCGGAAACCAAAAAAATTGCCGAAAAGGTAAACCAGCTTGGTCCTTTTGATGCCGTGATCCATAACGCCGGTGTTGGCTACCAGGAATCACGCCGGATAAATACAAAGGATGGCTTACCGCATGTATTTGCGGTAAATAGTTTAGCGCCATATATTCTTACCTGTCTTATCGAACGTCCTCAACGATTAATTTACCTTAGTTCCGGCCTGCACAGAGACGGAGATGCCAGTTTAAAGGATTTGCAGTGGAAACAACGGAGCTGGAGCGGTTTTAAAGCTTACGCCGATTCTAAATTTCACGATGTGGTACTGGCTTTTGCTGTCGCCCGCAAATGGCCCGGCGTATTTTCAAACGCGCTGGAGCCTGGTTGGGTGGCTACGAAAATGGGCGGTCCCGGTGCACCGGATAGTTTAGCGGATGGACCGAAAACGCAGGTTTGGCTGGCGGTTAGCAACGATAAAGCGGCGTTGGTAAGCGGCAAGTATTTTTATCACCAGCGCGAAAGACAATTTCACCCCGCTGCGAAAGTTAATGATACTCAGGAACTGTTTCTGAAACAATGTGAAGAAATATCAGGTATCGCATTTCCGGCGTTTTGATTAGCGCCGCAAATGCATAATTTTGAAAATGACTTTCGACTTTAAAGATAAATACATACTCATTACCGGCGGTTCAAGGGGTATAGGCAGCGTTGCCGCCAAATTATTTGCAGCTTCGGGGGCAACTGTAATCCTTACCTACCTTTCAAACCGGGCTGCTGCCGAAGAAACCTTGGCGCAACTTGGTCCCGGCGATCACAGCATTTACCAACTGGATGTTGCAGATCCGGATTCAATCAAAAAGCTATTTGCTACCTATTCCGAAAAATATAACCGGCTTGATGTATTAGTTAACAATGCTGCAGTTTACCCGGAACATAAAATACTGGAAACGAGTCACGAAAACTGGCAACAAAGCTGGGACGAAACGCTCAAAGCAAATTTAACCGGTCCGGCAAATATGTGCTGGTTTGCGGCGCGTATCATGATGAAACACGGTGGCGGAAAGATCATCAATATCTCGTCGCGCGGGGCTTTCAGGGGTGAACCGGCCCATCCAGCGTATGGCGCCAGTAAAGCAGGATTAAACGCCATGAGCCAGTCGCTGGCTATTGCTTTGGCGCCGCATAATATCAGTGTGCATATTATTGCTCCCGGTTTTGTAGAAACAGAAATGGCTGCGGATGCTTTAAATGGTGAAGGTGGTGTCGCCATCAAAAAACAAAGTCCTTTTGGGAGGGTCGCCCGGCCCGAAGAAGTGGCCCGTTTAATAGCCGTTTATGCCAGTGATGGGTTGGAGTTTACCAGTGCTGGTATTGTGGATATTAACGGCGCGTCGTATTTGAGGAGTTGATTCGGTTATCGGTAGTTTATATAACATTCCAAAGATTAGATAGATGATTAAATTCCCTCCTTGGGAAGGGGGGCTGATTGGTGAAATGGCAGGGACGAGTTTAGCGAACTACTTTACTTCTTCTTTTAAACTTTATTTTTTGCTTCAAACAATGATCTCCCCGCTCATGGCCGCCATAGCCGTTAACCTAAGGATTAAAGATGTCGAAAACTATGTCAAATGCCGGCTTTTTTCCTTTTTTAGGTTCTAGGAGTAGGTTTTTGATAATTGGAAAGACGAATATTTCGCACCAGTCTTTGAAACTTATACC
>DASYEP010000056.1:0-11945 GCA_036498965.1 Mucilaginibacter sp. | reverse complement strand
TACATCAGACTTTTTGCTTGTGATAATTTGCTCTGTTTTTAATTCCCGGCTCCTGAAATAGGTGCGTGAGCTTTCAAAACCTGCCCGTTTATTGCATTTATTTCATCCTCAACGCCATCAACTGAGAAGCTGGCAGGCAATTGAGATGGAGGGTATTTCCTGAACGTTTCAAGGAATGTTATCGCATGGAAACCCATGTATCCTAACAGGTATGCATTTTTGAAAAACCAGTCGTAATATTGATCAGAAACCAAGTCGGCTCTTTCATAGGGGTCCATCCGCAGGTTAAATATTTTGGGCACCCTGTATAAAATAAACGGATCGGACCACACTTTAAATCCACCTGCAGCCGACTGTTCGCGGAAGACCGCTTTCCAGTTTTTATACCTGAAACCAACCAACTGTGCGTCATCATTAAAATAAGCAAATTCTATCCGGGCGCTTTTGTCCGTTTTCCCCGTTAAAAAGTCGAGCTGATTATATCCATCCAGGTGTAGCGTAGCTTTTTTACTCCCGATAGTTGTGCCTTTTAACAATCGCTCTTTTATGGTCGGATCACCAGCAGCGGCCAGTAACGTAGGGAACCAATCAAGGCCTGCAAACATTTCATTAGTTACTGTACCTGGTTTTACATGGCCAGGCCAGCGAATAAATGCGGGAACCCTGTAAGCTCCTTCCCAGTTGGTGTTTTTCTCGCTGCGGAAAGGGGTAGTTGCTGCATCAGGCCAGCTGAACTGATTGGGGCCGTTGTCAGTGGTAAATATTACGATGGTATTATCGGCTATTCCCAAATCGTCTAATATCTTTAACAACTTGCCTACATTGTCATCCATTTCAAGCATGCCATCAGCATAATCATTACCGGGCATACCGGCTCTGCCCTGCATAGATGGGCGTATATGTGTAAAGGCGTGCATGCGTGTAAAATTCATCCAGCTAAAAAATGGCTTTCCGCTCTGTACCTGTTTTTTCATCCAATCCATACAGGCGCCGGTTGTCTCGTCGTCAATGGTTTCCATGCGTTTGGTTGTTAACGGGCCTGTATCTTCAATCTTTCCGTCGGCGGTGCAATGCAATACGCCCCGGGGCGTATTATTTTTTGTAAAAGCTGTATCATCCTTTGGCCAGTAAGGGCGCTGAGGCTCTTCTTCCGAATCAAGGTGATATAAATTACCAAAAAATTCATCAAAACCATGCCTGGTTGGCAAGTATTCGTCTTTGTCACCCAGGTGGTTTTTACCAAACTGGCCGGTAGCATAGCCCAATGGTTTTAGTGCTTCGGCGATGGTAATATCACGTGCTTGTAAGCCCACCGGCGCGCCTGGAATACCTACTTTTGATAAGCCTGTGCGCTTGGCGCATTGGCCGGTAATAAAGGTGGATCTGCCCGCGGTACAGCTATTCTCGGCATAGTAGTCTGTAAACATCAGGCCTGAGTGAGCCAGGCCGTCAAGGTTAGGTGTTTTATATCCTACCACACCAAATGAGTAAGCACTGATATTTGTTTGGCCAACATCGTCTCCAAAAATCACGAGGATATTTGGTTTTTTTTGGGCTTGTACTGTTGTTACTGCAAGCAATGTTAGCAAGGCAGTAAGGATGTTACTTGTTTTTCTAGGTAAATTCATGGTTGACTATTTAATTTAAGATGATGGTGATGTGCGTTCTCTAATTTTTTGTCGTGGTTAAATTTCTCATTACTTCATCCAGGTTAAACGAAGCGGGTTTTTGTCGCGGAGGATATTCTTTAAAAGACTGGAGCCATTGGGCAACCAACGCTACGGTACCGTAATTAATGAAGATGTGCTCCACTAGCCATTTATCATATAACATAGATTTATCCCCGCGTTCAAATGGATCGGCATACAGATCATATATATTAGGGACCCTCAGTTTATCGAATCCCTTTCTCCATATATCAAGTCCTTCATGATTTTGTTCAATAAAAACAGTTTTCCATCGGCCATACCTGATGGCAAAAATATCGCCGTCGTCGCTCCAATAAATGAACTCTTTTCTCGGCGATTCCTTCACTTCCCCTTTAAAAAATGGCAGCAGGTTATAGCCGTCAAGGTGAACTTTCACGGTTTTATTGGCCAGTTTGTAACCTGTCAATGTTTTGGCCACTACGTTCGGGTCACCGGCAGCAGCGCAAAAAGTCGGCAAAAAGTCCTCGTGTGCACACATATCATTAATAATTGTACCAGGTTTAATTACCCCCGGCCAGCGAATTAAAGTGGGAACCCGGTAACCGCCCTCCCAATTGGTAGCTTTTTCGCCTCTGAATGGTGTACTGCCCCCATCGGGCCAAGTCATTAGCTCGGTCCCGTTATCGGTTGTATAAACCACAATAGTATTATCGGCAACGCCCAACTTATCCAGCTCATTTAATATTTTGCCAACATCGTCATCATGTTCGGTCATGCCATCTGCCTGCAGGCCAAGGCCTGTTTTGCCATCGTATTCAGGGCGTAAGTGTGTCCAAATATGCATACGGGTTGAATTGAAATAGCAGAAGAATGGTTTACCTGCCTTGGTTTGTTGATCCATGTAATCGATGGCTGCAGCGGTAGTTTCATCGTCAATGGTTTCCATACGTTTCTTGGTGAGCGGGCCTGTATCTTCTATTTTTCCATCAGCAGTTGCCCTTATCACACCCCTTGGACCAAAATTTTTCTTAAATGCGGCCGATTTCGGATAGTCCGGGTTTTCAGGTTCTTCTTCGGCGTTCAAGTGGTAAAGATTGCCAAAGAAAACATCGAATCCATGTTTGGTAGGCAGGAATTCGTCCTTGTCGCCAAGATGATTCTTACCAAACTGGCCGGTTGAATAGCCCATTGTTTTTAAGTATTCGGCGATGGTGGGATCTTCCGACTGAAGGCCAATGGCCGCACCAGGCGTACCAACTTTTGTTAGCCCCGTGCGGATAGGGGATTGCCCGGTTATAAACGCTGCTCTGCCTGCAGTACAGCTTTGCTGGGCATACCAGGTCATAAACATGGCTCCTTCGTTTGCTATCCTGTCAATGTTGGGCGTTCTGAAACCCATCATGCCGCGGTTGTAACAGCTGGGATTGAACCACCCAATGTCATCTCCCATGATGACCAGGATGTTGGGCTTTTTTTGAGCAATAGCAATCCCTGCTATAACCAACACCATAAAAGCCGTTAAAGCCAGTTGGCGTTTAATTGATTTAAAAGTTAACATAGTTTTGTTGTTTAAAGTGAGACATTTCTGAAATGTGGAATTAGCGGCGATTGTTAACTAGTGTGCTATACAGAATTATTAACTAATACACTATGCAAATTAAGAGGAAAGAAAAGTGAACGGTTCTAAATTGACACGCTAAACGGTTGCAGTTTTAAAAATGGAACATAGTTTGGTGTCACTACGCTAAGTTAAAGGGGTACACCACCGCAAAATTTATTGGCGACGAGATTGCTTCGTCGTTCCTCCTCGCAATGACAATTTTTTTATTTTCTCGCTTTCGACAAACTTAGAAAGGCTGTTAAAATGAAAAATCCTCATAGTTAACTATGAGGATTTTGAAACAGAAAGAAGATTGAAAATTGCAATGAGAGTTCGCCTCCGCTGCAATTGAAATATTATTCGTTAAAGCCCGTATCTCTTAGCCTGATATAATCATCGAGCGTTTGTACCTTAACTCCTTTATCTCTCACCTTTTTTATAAAAGCTGCATTTACGCCGTGGTCGCGTAATTCCTGGGCTTTATCAAGAGTCAGGTCTTTAAAACCTAACTCGGTGATGCTTCTGATAAATTCAGGATTAACGCCATGATCGCGTAATTCCTGGGCTTTTTCGAGAGTTATATTTTTATAGCCCATTTCCTGCATGCTTCTTATAAAATCGGGGGTTACACCATGGTCACGCAATTCTCTTGCCCTGTCGAGCGTAATATTACCGTAACCCATTTTTTGTATACTGGTGATATATGATGCGGTTACACCATGATCGCGTAACATAAGCGCTTTTTCCATCGGGATTTTTTCTTTGTATCCCATCTCGTGAAAGCTGTTTACAAAGCGGGCGTTTACACCATGCTCCCTTAATTCCACAATTTTACCTAACGATGGATGGCCATAACCTTCAGTTTTAAAAAGATTAAAGTAATCTTCCATTACTTTCCGGTTCATATTCTGTTGAGCCAGATCTTTCAATTCACTATTTGAAACGGTGGCATAACCGTTTGTTTTCAAAAAGTCGAAGTAACCTTTGTTGATATCGGTGAGGAAGATATTCATCATTAGTTCTTTGTCCAAGCCCGAATAGCCCTTTTGCTCCAGGTAAGATTTAAAAGCGGCGTTTTCGGCAAAAGAATAAAAGCCATGCCCTTTGCCACCGGCAAATACGCCTTTGAAGGTTACTGTACCAGCCTCCCTGGTTGCAGTGAAGGTGCCTTCGGCAGTTGGCAAGCTGGTCAGTTCAGTTAACAGAAATGACCTGCCCGTATCCCAGTCTTCACCGGTAAGCTGTATGTAAACCTTTTCGTCTTCTATATAAGCGCTCCATGTACCGGGTACATGATGCCCGCCAAAGTTCGACCAGTTATAATCGTCTCTCTCGGTCCTGGTTTTTACTTTTTGCTGTGCTTGCGCGCTTATATTGACTGCTGCAAGCGTGAAGATAATTATTAGTATCTTTTTCATAATTTGGTTTTTATAGAATGTTATACTATTGTGAGCGTTGTCATGCTGAGCCCCGTCGAAGCACGTGCGCAGAGGCCTTTGCCCGCTATGGTTTCCTTCGATAAACTCAGGACAGGCTAGGACTCACAATGACACCCTCTTTTTTTACCTTTAGCTTTTTCCCTTTCACCCTTTCACCTTCTCCAACTACTCATTAAAAGCAGTCTTCATCCGCATGTATTTCCTCAGGTCGTCCGATTTAAAACCTTTTTGCTGCATCGATGCCACATATTCAGGTGTAACACCGGTTGATTTTAAACCAGGCAATTCATTTAATGGTATATCGGTAAAACCTAATTTTTTAAACCCGCTGATGTAATCGGGGGTTATATTCATTGATTTTAGAGAAATGAGGCTATGAACGGCGATATCTTTATAGCCTATAGCCTCGAAGCCTTTTATATATTCAGGCGTAATATCCTGCGACTTTAACGCTACAAGGTCGTGAGCTGAGATGTTCTTATAACCTGCAGCTTCAAAACTTTTTATATAAGCGGCGTTGATGTCCATTGATTTCAACGCTATCAGGTCGTGAGCAGGAATATCTTTATAGCCCAACTCCATAAAACCTTTTACAAATTCAGGCGTAATACCCATCGATTTCATTGCAGTTAATTGGTTGTAGGGAATATTGTCGTACCCAACTGCCTTAAATGAGTTCACATAGTTTGCATCAATGTTCATTGATTTATAGGCGACTAGCTGATTGGCTGGTGGAAGTTGCGATTGGCCGCCTTTTTCAGTACGAAGGCCTTTTATATACTCGCCATTTATGTCCTGCGATTTGAAGCTGATCAACTGGTTAAAGCTAATATCAGGATAACCTGCGCCGCGGATTTCCTTAATATAGGATTCATTTATATGCATTGCTTTGCCGGATACCATGCGATTTGGAGTGATATCACTAAAACCGTTTGCTTTCCACATTTTTATGTATGGCTCATCAATTTTCATGGCTGCCATGGCTATGATGTTGTTCCCGGTTATGTCTTTATAACCGTTTCTCGCCAGCATTTCTACGTAGCTCTTTTTAAGATCGACCATGAAAAATCCAAATGCATTATGGTCTTCGTTGCCGGTTATTCCCTGGCTTTTTACATAATCATCAAAAGCTTTATCGGCAGTGAACTTATAATGACCATAGCCCAAACCATCCTCAAATTTGCCGGTGAAAACCATAGTACCTGATTCTCTTTTTAAGGTGAATTCACCTTTTTGGCCTTTTGGAAGATTTGGAAAATCACTCAGTAAAAAATCTGAATTGTTTGACCAGTTGTGGTCATCATCATCACCCCTGAATTCAATTCTGATTTTTTCACCTTTTATCTCCGCAAACCAGCTTCCTTCTGTTCTGTCGTCGCTCCAAAAACCGTTAAAATTAACATCGCTGTTAACAACAGGGTTAACGTTAATAACCGGATTGACTATAGGAGTAACCACTGGATTAACATTGACAACCGGATTAGAAGTAACAACCGGGTTAACGTTAATAACTGGATTAGGAGTGATAACCGGGTTAACGTTTACAGCTACAACCGGGGTAGGGGTAACTACAGGTGTAACAACTACCTGGCCGTGTGCTGCATAGGTACAAAGGCCTGCCAGGCACATCAGGAAGAAAAACTTCCGGAGAGTATTGATATTTAATTTTTTTGGATTCATGATGTTGGTTTTTATGTTGATGTTAAAGACGACGTGATTAAAATATGGTTACTGGTTTTTTTAATTAAATGCGTTTTTTAGTTCGATATACTTATTAAGGTTTTGCGATTTAAAACCTTTATCTCTCATTTCACTTACGTAGGCAGGTGTGATGCCGTTCGCCTTTAAAGAAGTGGCTTCGTTCAGTGTGATATTATCGTACCCGATCTTTTTAAAGCCTTCAATAAAATCGGGCGTAACACCGGTTGCTTTTAGTCCCGAAAAAGAATTAATGGAAACTTCTGTATAACCGGCATCCTGGAAACCTTTTATATAATCAGGAGTGATGCCGAGGCTCTTTAAACTCGTTAATTCGCGAACTGGAATATTTTTATACCCTACATTTTCGAAACCCTTCGCATAATCGGGCGTAATACCCATGGCTCTCAATGAAACTAAATCACGCAATGCGATACTAGTATAACCTGCGGCCTTAAAGCTTTGCACAAATTCAGGAGTTACCCCAACCGACCGCATGCTGATTAAGTCGCGGGCTGGTATATTATTATAGCCAAGAGTTACGAAACCCTTGGCAAACTCAGGTGTAGCGCCTACCGATTTCATCGACACAAGGTCGTTTACCTTGATATTGTTATATCCGGCACTTTTTAAACTCGCAACATATTCCGGCGCAACGCCAACTGCTCTCAAACTGGTTAACTCGCGCGCAGGAATGCCTGTGTAGCCTATTACTGCGAGGCTTTTTACATAAGCCGGGGTTACGCCAACTGATTTCATTGACACCAATTCGCGCGGCGGAATGTTTTGATAACCGGCCGCACTCAACTCTTCGATGTATTGAGGTGTAACGCCGACCGCTTTCATGCTGGTTAATTCATTGATTGGGATATTTGAGTAGCCCGCCTTTTGCAGGGAACTGATATAAGCAGCATCTATGTTAAGAGCCTTTACCGATACAACATCTTCCGCTGGCATTGTATCAGCTACTACATTTCCAGGCTTTCCGGTTTTTGGATTAACACCGTGCAGCCCGCTGATGAATTTACCGTTGACCCCGGTAGCTTTAAAACTTACCAACTGCTCGAAAGTAAGATGAGTATACCCCGCTTTACGGATTTCGCTTACGTACTCAGCATTTATGCCCAGCGCTTTTCCGGATACCAGTTGCTGGGTTGTTAGATTGGGATACCCAATTGATTTCCAAAAATGAATATAAGGGTCATCAACCTTAAGCGCGCCCATCGAGATAAGGTCGTTTTTTGAAAGACCTTTATATCCATCATTTTCGAGCATTACGAGGTAATCCCTTTTTATGTTGACAATAAAAAATGCAAAGTCATCTCCTTCCTCCAAATTAGTTATACCATGTTGACCCAGGAAAGCCTTAAATTGTTTATCAGCAGTAAATTTGTAGTGGCCATAACCCTGGTCGCCATCGAACTTGCCATTGAAAAGGATTGTGCCGGCTTCCCGGGTTAGAGTGAAATCTCCTTTTTGAGTTTTGGGCAGTGGTGAAAATTCGCTCACCTTAAAATCTGAATTGCTCGACCAGTTACGATCATCCGAGTCACTTCTGAACTCAATCCTTATTTTATCTAATTTAATATTCGCAAACCAGGTACCCTCAGTTGCGGTGTGATTTATCCAATGCGCGTAATTTCCATAATTATTGGTGTTTGTCTTTGCTTTAGCTACCGGATGACTGTAAGCGGCGGTATCATTAAGCGCACATGCAAGTATCCCCAATAACGGCACCAGGAAGAAATACTTCCACATGATGTGAATATTTGATTTTTTTGCGTTCATCATGAGTATTCGCTTTTTTAACAGCGACTGGTTGTAATTTGTGGTGATACCCAATGATAGATGAGGGGCGGACACTTTTAACAGACTCATCTGGTAACTTGATCTTTCAATTTCTTTGTGCTCAAGTACAGAATTGTCTGTTAAAAATTCGAGATTGCTTTCCAGCTCGGTACGGTAAAGCCAGGCAAAGGGATTAAACCATTGTAGTACCAATACCAATTCTGCCATTAAAATATCAAAGCTGTGCCTTTGCTCAATGTGAATTTTTTCATGCAGCAATATCTGACTATAAGTTTCCCAATCATATTTTTCAGGATTAATGAAAATATTATTTCCGAAAGAACAGGGCGCTTTATCGCCGGTGAGTTCAATAATGCGGAACCGGCCATCAATTATTGCTGGTTTGGTATAAGCCTGGAAAAGCAATACTATCAGTTGTAACAAAAGATTCAGCCCAAAAGCAGCTACACCAATCCAGTACAAATAAAAAAGCCATTTTACAGAATGTTGTAAGAATGATAATAGCTGAAAAGTGGATGGGCTTGTTTCCTTTGCAGCAGTAGTTTCGGTGGTTTTTGCAACCGGCTGTAATGAAGGCGCTGTTGGTGCGGGTTTTGCTTCAGGTTGCGTTTGAACAACGCTATTTTGCTGAGCTGGTATGAAGGGTGCTGGCTGTACTGTTTCTTCAGTGGTTTTCGAGGTATTCAGTAGTGCCCATTGTTGTGGAACCGGCACAAGCGGTATTACAAAAGACAAGGCCAAACAAAAAACCAAAACCCAGCGGTTTAAGCGGTAAAAAGTTTCCTTTTGCAGCAAAAGCTTATAAAACAAAAGACAAACCGTTATTAATATGGCGACATGCAAAATGTAGGGTATCATTTCTTCTGTGATTTAATCAGGCTTACAATTTCATTTAATTCTTCTTCGGATATCTTTTGTTCTTTGGCAAAAAACATCAGCATGTTAGGGTACGAATTATCAAAATACTGGTTAACTATATCTGTCATAGCGTGCTTTTGATACTGCTCTTTTGATATGACAGGATAATAGCGGAAAACGTTACCAAAAGATTCATGCGCGAGGAATCCTTTGTCTTCCAATATCTTCACCATAGTGGCTATGGTATTATAATGAGGCTTAGGGTCGGGCATTTCCTGGATGATCTCCTTTATGAATGCATTTTCCAACTGCCAGCATGCCTGCATTATCTGTTCTTCTCTTTTAGCCAATTTTTGCATAGTGATATAAATTTTTTATAAAGGTGATACTAATAAGTTAGTTTTGCAACTAATTAGTTAGTATTTCTACTAATCAGTTAGTATTTAGTATGTAAGTTGTTGATTTATAGATAGGAAATTTATTATGGAGCGTCATTGTTGCTCGTATGGCGCCAAGCGAAGAACCGTCCGCATCCGAACGTTAAGTATAATGTATCCGAACGGATTAGTTTTTTAAAAAATAAGCTAATTATCTAAACATCAATATCTTATAAAAATGGCATAATCTTGGCACGGGCGTTTATCAAATACTTTGGTTATGATCAAAAACTATTTCCTCATTGCTTTCAGAAATCTTACAAAAAATAAGGCTTTTTCTTTTATCAATATCGTGGGATTGGCCATTGGTATGGCCGCGGGCTTATTGATTATTCAGTATGTAACTTTTGAACTGAGTTATGATAACTTCCATGAAAAAAAGGACAGGATATTCCGCGTAAACCAGGACAGGTTCAATAATGGTAAGTTAAGCACCCAATGGGCAGGAGGGTCATTTGCTCCGGGCAATAACTTTAAAAGCAACTTTGCAGAAGTAGAGGATTTTGTAAAAGTTGTGGATGGCGGGTCCATATTGGCTGTTTATAAAGACCAGCGGCTAACCATGCAAAAAACCTATTTTGCGGGAAAATCGTTTTTTAATATTTTCAGCTATCCGTTAATCAGCGGTGATCCAAAAACCGCATTACAGGAGGTTAATACTGCTGTAATAACTGAAACCAACGCTAAAAAACTTTTCGGTACGGTAAACGCCGTTGGAAAGACATTCAAGTATGACCTTAACCTTTTAAAGGTTACCGGCGTGATGAAAGATTATCCGGCAAATACGCATTTTAAAAGCGATCTTTTAATTTCATATGCCACTTTAATGAAGTTTGTTGGGCCCAAAAACGACCTCGATAATGCATGGCAAAACGATGGCTGTTTAACATACCTGCTGCTTAAACCGGGTGTTAATTCGAAGGTTTTGGAGGCTAAATTTGTTCCTTATGTAAATAAGATTTTTGCACAGTACAAAAAATCTGGTGATGGTGCCAAATATTATTTGATGCCGGTGGAAGACATTCATCTCAAATCGCATTTAATGCTTGAAGCCGAGCCTAACGGTGATGGCAAATCAGTTTACTTATTAGCGGCCATAGCAATATTTGTAATCATTATAGCCTGGATAAACTACATTAATCTTGCGACTGCAAAAGGAATAAACAGGGCCAAAGAAGTGGGTGTTCGTAAAACCCTCGGCTCAGCCAAGGGTCAATTGCTCTCTCAATTTATGCTCGAGGCCATGCTGCTGAATGGTTTGGCGGTAGTCGTTGCTATTGCAATGATAATTGTTTTTCTGCCAATTTTTTCGGCTATTTCCGGCCAACAAATAACCTTGACTTTGTTAACGCAGCCTGTTTTCTGGATAGCAGTCATATGCCTGTTTTTATTTGGTTCATTCTTTTCCGGGTTTTACCCGGCACTTGTTCTCTCTAATTTTAAACCTGCAGAAGTGATGAAGGGAAAGTTGTCTGCTTCGCCGAAGGGTATTGTGTTGCGCAAGGTGATGGTTGTTTTTCAATTCGCTGCATCTATCTTTTTGCTGATCGGATCACTTACTGTTTACAGGCAGGTAAGCTTCATGGAAAAGCAAAAACTGGGTATCAATATCGATCAAACCCTTGTTATAAAGCAGCCGCTGGCACACGTGGATTCTTTTTATCGCAGCATGAGTTCCTTTAAAAATGAAAGTCTGAGGGATCCGTCAGTTAAGAGTGTAACAGTATCGACTTCTATCCCCGGTGAACCTGTAGGATGGAATGCGGGAGGCATAAAATTAGTGGGTACTGATCAATCCCAGGGCAAGCAATACCGGATCATAGGCGGCGATTACGATTATTTAAAGGCCTATAACGCAAAACTTATAACAGGAAGATTATTCTCCAAAGACTTTAGCACCGATCCGCATGCTGTTGTTTTCAATAAAAAAGCAACAGAACAAATGGGTTTTGACAAACCCGAACGGGCTATCGGAAAGCAAATTGATTTTTGGGGACAGGTTTATACAATCGTCGGCGTTGTTGAAAACTACCATCAGCAATCCCTGCATGATGCTTATGATGCTTTAATTTTCCGTTGTATTCCTGACGTGAGAGGTAATGTATCGGTAAAAATAAGTACCGCCAATTTACCACAAACTATAGCAACTTTAAAAAACAATTGGAGAGCTTTCTTTCCCGGCGACCAATTTGATTATTTCTTCCTGGATCAGCATTTTAATGAACAATACCATGCCGACAAACAGTTTGGACAGGTGTTCGCAACTTTTACCGGTATAGGCATCCTGGTGGCCTGCCTTGGCTTATTTGGCCTGGTGTCTTACACCATAGTGCAAAGAACCAAGGAGATCGGTATCCGCAAGGTATTGGGTGCTTCGGTAAATAATATCCTGCAATTACTCTATCGCGATTTTGCGTTACTGATCGTTATCGCATTTTTCGTATCGGTGCCATTG
>DASYEP010000055.1:0-2198 GCA_036498965.1 Mucilaginibacter sp. | reverse complement strand
AGCTTGCTTTGCTCGATTGCTAATGATGCTAAAAAGGTTTGGGCACCACCGGCATCTAAATTCATGATAATATGAGTTATTTTCATACAAATACATGTTTTTTACAACTGATGATATTCTGCTGAAATTCCCCATAGGTATCTTATTATATATTATATACTAAGATACATATTATCATGAATAAATCAACGATGTCAATCTTCGTAAAGTGTTTGTAATCAAATTGTTACTAAACTATAGCGAAAAGATATTGATAGGAAAATACTTGTGAAGGCCTTATAAAAGCATTTATTTAATTGAATGAAAAAAAAGTTAAATATTATTATGATATTTTAATATTTACTTAATTAAGGCTATGAATCAGTGTTTTATAAAAATCAACCCTCAGTTAAGGCTGGTTGGCCCGCATTCCGGTAGTCTCTTGGCGATATCCCATTTTTCTTTTTAAATAATTTTGAAAAATAGAAAATCGACTCAAACCCGGTGTGGTACGCGATCTCATTGATGCTCAGTGAGGTTGCTGCTAATAATTCTTTAGCCTTATTGAGCCGGATATCTAAATAATATTGATTGGGCGACAAGCCGGTCGATTTTTTAAAGGCCTGCCGGAACTTGGAATAGCTCATGGGGATTTCATCAAGCAACTGATCAATACCGATCGGGCTCTCTATCGATTCCCTCATCCGGAATTTGGCTTTGGCAATAAAACTGCTGGTTGCGTCAGTATCAAAGTATTCATTCAATGAAATGCTGTTTATTAAGCCTAACATCTCCAATGTAATACCACTAATAATCTGGTGATAACCGGAATTGGATGATTTTACACTATCCAGTAATTTATGAAACAGGCGTTGCAGGTCTTCATTTAATCCCACACTGATAAACGGTTTCTTCTTGTCAAAAAAATGTTGCGTCATCAAATGATCGGGATAATAGCCTTTAAAACCTACCCAATACTCTTCCCAACCCGAATGAGGGTCGGGTTTATAGCGGTGCCATATGCCCGGAAATAAGAAAAAGCAGGTGCCCGCATTTATTTCAAAGGACCCCGTTTCTGAAGACTCGAAGGTGCCGCGGCCTTTTGATATGTATACCAGGTAATAATCGTTGAGTATTCTTCCTTTATTCCAGGTAAAAGTATGCGTTGCCGGGTGGTCCTTATTATCAGGATAGGTTTGGTTGATATCTATTTTTGAATAACCTATTGACGTAACAAAAAAATCCCACTTTTCATCGATAGTGGAAGGAGTGAGGTACTTATTAAAATTGTGCATTATCCAGAAATGTTTCCTAAATATAGGTATTTAAAGTAATGCGATATGTCAATATGTACAAAAAACATGCGCCTTTATATAAGTGGTTAAAGTTGATTAGGGTTATTTTTGGTAAATAAATCTAAATTATTCTTCAGTTTAATGCTATCAGGATTCAAAAGGAAAGTGGCGGAGCAAAATTGTTTTGTATAAAAATTCAGGATATTTAAACAGATACATTATGAATTACCAGGTAGATGAAAACCAGGTCCAGTTTTTTCAGAAGAAGGGGTTTCTTGTAATACAAGATTTCCTGTCGGCCGATGAACTGGAACATTGGAGAGCAACTGTGATGAATGCTGTAAGAAACAGGAATGGCCAAAAAATGCCCGACAAAGATCTAAAAACCGGGGAAGCCGACGGGATAAACGAGGATGCAGCTTATTTCGGGAAGGTTTTTGACCAGTTGTTGAACTTATGGCAAACTGATGAAAGGGTAAAAGAGCTGATGTTTGATAAAAGGATAGGTGAAATGGCAGCACAGCTTGCCGGTGTTGATGGCATCAGGATATGGCATGACCAGGCTTTATTTAAACGCCCGTGGGCAAACCCTACATCCTGGCACCTGGATACGCCTTTCTGGTCATTTTCAGATAGCAAGGCCTTATCTATATGGATTGCGCTTGACGATGCCACACTCGAGAACGGCTGTCTGTTTTTTATACCGGGTTCAAACCATGAGACTTCTTTTGAGAATAAAGGCATTGGCAAAAATATGGATGGCATTTTTGAGGTTTATCCACAGTTTATAAAAACTAATCCTGTTGCTGCCCCAATGAAAGCGGGTAGTTGCTCTTTTCACAACGGGCTTACTATTCATGGGGCAAATGCGAATATGACCAGCGGCTTTCGCAGGGCCATGACCTGTGCCTACATGCCGGATGG
>DASYEP010000054.1:0-15909 GCA_036498965.1 Mucilaginibacter sp. | reverse complement strand
CTCTATCTCTTTTATCAGTTCATCCCGTAACTTAGCCTGGAAATGGCTTCGCTTATCAAGTCGGGTTCCCCTTAATAAATCCTCGTTTTCCTTTTTCATACACTTTATTGTTGTGTATAGTTTTTTCCGGACGAGTCACTCTTTACCAGGCCCCTCAGGCTGCCATCAAATGACATCGCCCAATAGGGACGATTGGGTGATAGAAAAAAGCAACCATGCGAGTGCTTTCCATAGGAATACCTGTGAATTCGTCCAAGTTTCATCTTCAGTTTGATTTGGTTATGAGGACTACACGATGGAATTATTTTATCTACTAACTTAGTCAACTATTCATGCAATCAACCAATTTTGCTAAGTTTGCAGTTTAAGTAAAAGCGTTGAATTTTTACATCACATATTTTTTTATCGCCATCGGGCTTTTTGGGTTCTCGGCATTATTTGCTTTATTTGGTGTTTACGCCGAACGCAAAGTGTCCGCCTTTATACAGGACAGACTTGGCCCTACCGAAACAGGAAAATTCGGCTCATTGCAAACCATTGCCGATATTTTGAAGATGCTGCAGAAAGAGTTGATCATCCCCGCAGCTGCTGATAAGTTATTGTTCATTATGGCGCCTGCAATTATTTTTATTGCTGTTTATCTTGGTTTTGCCGCATTGCCATGGGCGCCGGGATTGGTACCCGCCAAGTTGAATTTAGGCTTATATTACATTTTCGCCATCATATCGATAGAAACACTGGGCATATTAATGGCCGGCTGGGGATCAAACAACAAATATTCCATATTAGGTGCAATGCGCTCTGCCGCGCAGATTATATCGTACGAGATACCTGCCGGGTTTGCATTGATCTCAGTAGTAATGATAGCGCAAACACTGAACCTGCAGGATATCGCCACACAACAAGGCATCTTATCGCATGAGAAAATACAATTCTCCGGGTTTTGGGATGTATCAACCATAGGCGGCCTGTTCGCCTGGAATATTTTCAGGGCGCCGCATTTGCTTATCGCTTTTGTTATTTACTTTATAGCCTCGCTAGCCGAAAGTAACCGGGCACCCTTCGATATACCCGAAGCGGAATCAGAATTGGTTGCGGGCTTTCATACAGAATATACCGGCCTAAGATTCGCACTTGTATTTTTGGCAGAATACTCTATGATGTTCCTGGTATCGATGATCGGCGTGATTTTATTTTTAGGCGCCTGGAACACACCATTGCCGAACATTGGCCCGGTGCAATTGGCAAACTGGACAACAGGAAATGGATGGGGAATTTTATGGATAATAATAAAAACCCTGGCGCTGGTAGGCGTGCAAATGTGGATAAGATGGACATTACCCCGGTTTAGGGTTGATCAGTTGATGGCGCTTTGCTGGAAGGTGCTAACGCCGCTGGCATTTGCCTGTATGCTGATTTCGGGGATATGGAGATTATGGCTGATGTAATTACGATTTCGGAATTACGACTTCGGATTTATTTTTTGATTTGTTGAGCGTTAAAAAATCAGCGAAATCCATTAATCAAAAGAATCAACGGTTCAGACAAAATGAAAGTGATAAAAAGTTTTTCAACTGCATTAAAAGGATTATCAATAACCTTTGGGCATCTTTTCTCTTCGCATAAAAAGAGAGAACTGCTGCCTGCGAGCAATGATAATTACTTTAAACAGCTTGAAGGTACAAACACCATCCAATATCCGCATCAGAAGTTGCCGATACCCGAAGTGGGACGGTACCAGCTTGATGTGGAAATGGACGACTGTATAGTATGTGATCTTTGCGCCAAGGTTTGTCCGGTTGATTGTATTGATATTGAGGCTATAAAAGCAACTGAAGCAATAGGGCAAACCTCCGATGGTACAACAAAAAGATTATACGCCGCAACGTTTGATATCGATATGGCCAAATGTATGTACTGCGGCTTGTGTACTATTGTTTGCCCTACTGAATGTATTATAATGACCAACCAATATGATAAGAGCGTGGTTGAGATCAGCGACCTTACTTATAAATTTTCGGATATGACACCTGATGACGCTGCCCAAAAAAGGCGCGAATTTGAGCAGCAACAGGCAGAAAAGCAGGCGGCAAAAATGGCCGCCATGCAGAAAAAGGGGGATGGGGCATGACGTTAGCGCAGGCGCTGTTTTACCTGATGAGCTTTATCGCACTGGCATCGGCCATATTTGTAGCGGCCACCAAAAACCTGGTGCGCTCTATCTTTATGTTTTTTATCACCCTGTTTGCCTTGGCGGGATTATATGTATTGGCTCTTGCCGATTTTGTGGCCATTACCCAAATTGTAATTTATGTGGGGGGCATCCTGGTGCTTATCCTGTTTGCTTTTATGCTGTCGGGACGTGAAACCTTGAACGTTATTGCACAGCAGCGCAAGTCGTTTATTAGCATCAGCAAGTTGCCGGCACTGTTATTAGCCGGCTTATTTTTAATTGTATTGCTGAATATGATAATCAAGGTTGACGCAAATAACCTTGATTGGGTAAAGAAGTCAGTTGAATACAAAGGCGATATTTCTGCTAATGCGGCTATGACGGAAAACATCGGGGTAAACCTGGTAACAAGGTATTTGCTTCCTTTTGAAGCGATCTCTATTTTATTGATGGTGGCCCTTGTCGGCGCTGCCCATTTATCGAGAAAGGGCAGGGGATTATGATTTCGCTAACCGATTTCTTAATTGTTGGCGCTGTTTTATTTTGCGTTGGCTTGTATATGATCGTATCGAAACACAACGCCATACAAATACTGATCGGTATTGAACTGATGCTTAACGCCGCCATATTAAACCTGGTAGCCTTCGGCAAATACGACCGTATCAATAACGGCGGACAAATGTTTGCCCTGTTTGCCATAGTGCTCGCAGCGGCCACAACAGCCGTTGCATTGGCTATTATATTAAATGTGTACAAGAATTATAAAACGATTGATCCGGGTAAGATTGATAAATTGAAGGATTGAAATCAATCGTAGAGACGCAATATTTTGCGTCTCTACGGCAAGACATAACAACATTGGAAGATTTTTTACAAGCTATAGATACCCTAACCGTCCACTTCGCATTGGCAACTGTGTTATTGCCTTTGCTTGCCTTTATCATCAATTTTAGTTTTCCGGGTAAGGCATCAGGTTGGATATCTACCGGAGCTATTTTATTAAGCTGTTTTTTATCGGTTTGTGTATTTTCAAAAGTATGGAACGTAGGCCATATCGTGCATCAGCAGCAATTATGGTTTACTATCGGTAATACAAAAATATCCGCCGGCATTTTGTTAAATAACCTTTCGGCGTTAATGCTGCTATTGGTTAGTTTAATTGCATTGCCGGTTCATATCTACTCCACCACCTACATGAAGGACGACGAAAACAAAAGCCGTTACTTCGCGTACCTCAGTTTTTTTTGTTTTAGTATGCTGGCCCTGGTGGTAGTCGATAACCTTGTGCTGTTCTATATTTTTTGGGAATTGGTTGGCTTTACATCCTACCTGCTCATTGGCTTCTGGTTTACGCGGGATAAGGCGGTACAAGCCAATAAAAAGGCCTTTATTATGAACAGGATAGGGGATATAGGGTTGTTGATAGCTATCATCATACTTTTTGTATTATTTAAGACGGTAGACATTGAGACTTTGTTTGGTTCACATGGGTATGTAAAGTATTCATCTATTGAAAATGGTTTTTGGCAGATAACATTAATGGAACCAGTGGCAATTAACGCACATCAAGATGAAATTACGGAAATTGGACATCAACTGCCAGTATTTTGGCAATATATTGCCTGCGCTGGCATATTCTTAGCCGTTGCCGCAAAATCAGCACAATTCCCTTTACACACCTGGCTGCCGGACGCTATGGAAGGCCCAACCTCAGTGTCGGCGCTTATTCACGCGGCTACAATGGTCGCTGCCGGGGTATTTTTATTGGGAAGAGTTTATCCTTTGTTCAATGAAACTGAACTTACTATTCTCGCCGTCATAGGTTGTTTCACCGCATTTATGGCAGCCACCATCGCGCTCACGCAAAATGATTTGAAACGCATATTGGCGTACTCTACCATATCGCAACTTGGTTTTATGATTATGGCGATGGGAATAGGCGCTTATGCTTCCTCGTTGTTCCATTTGGTTACGCATGCTTTTTTTAAATGCCTTTTATTTTTGGTAGCAGGTATTGTAATACACCAGGTTCAGCACCTTAAAGAGGATCACAACCTGGATATCGACCCACAAAACATCAACACCATGGGTGGCTTGCGAAAAAAACTGCCCTTTACTTTCATTATAGCAGTAATTGGAGGGCTGGCACTGATTGGCCTGCCTTTAACATCCGGCTATTTATCTAAGGATGGCATTTTAATCCAGTCGTTTGAATGGTCCGAAGGCAGGAGCGGGATTTTTAAACTAATACCCATTTTTGCATTGCTCACTACCTGGCTCACTGCTTTTTACGTGACACGGTTAATTGTAAAGGTCTTCTTTGGGGAATTGAGAATAGCCCACCTTAAGCACGGCATAGAAACTCATTTTACCGATGGCGGTTGGCAATATAAATTACCACTGGTTTTGTTAGCCGTTGGCTGCCTGTTTCCGTTGTTTTCCATTAATCCCTTGTTATATGAACAGGCGTGGCTGTTTAAAGGATTCGCAACAAATGGTGGCCTTGAACGTGAAAATGTATACCATACCATTATTCCCGCGGCGGTAAACATTTTAAGTGTAATTGTTATCTATTCGGCTTATGTTATATATGTAAAACGCAAGCCGCATGTTTTTCCGCAAAGCGGGTTCTTATACCGACTGTCATTTAAGGAATGGTACTTTGACGAGATTTATAGTAAAATCATTGTGAAACCTATAATGGCTCTTAGCACCGTCGCATTTTGGTTTGATCGTAGAGTCATCGATGGTTTTGTCAACCTATTGGCAAGCATTGGTATTGCCTTATCAAAACTCAGCGCCTGGACAGACCGCTATATTATTGACGGCTTTTTAAATTTATTGGTGGTAATAGTTGAAGCTATAAGTAATTTCGCAAGAAAATTCCAGGGTGGCAAAGTGCAGTACTATTTATTTAGCATGCTGGTAATTATTTTGGCATTATTTATCTTAAAGATTATTTTCTAAATATATGAGAAGAAGCGAAAGGCTAAAGCAAGTAGAAAGGTTAAAGGCGAAAGTCGAAAGCTCGAAAACGGGTATGGCGATCCTTTGCCTCCAATCTCTAACCTCTAATCTCCAATCACCCATCTCTAACCTCCATAAATGAACATCCTCACCCTCATCATATTTACACCTCTTTTGTTCGCATTTATTATTGCGGTACTTCCTTCTGCATGGCGAAACAGCTTTAAGTGCCTCACGCTGGCGGCTACGCTCATACAGTTGGGGATGAGTATCTGGATGTACTGCCATTTTAAAACCGGCGCCGATTTTGGCGGGATTAACCACGAGGGTCAGTTTCAATTTATGCAAAAGCTGCCCTGGATAAACCTCGACCTGGGCACTATGGGCAAAATGCAGATCGACTATTTTGTCGGCATTGATGGCATATCGGTAACGCTGCTGGTTATGACGTCGTTTGTTCTGGTAATTGCCGCCTTAGCCTCGTGGGAGATCATGAGCAATTTAAAAGGTTTTTTTGTGCTGTTTTTAATACTGGACATGGCCGTAACCGGAGTATTCTGCTCGCTCGACTTTTTCCTCTTTTATATTTTTTACGAATTAATGCTGTTGCCACTATACTTCTTAATTGGGATGTGGGGCGGCGCAAGGCGGGAATATGCGGCTATAAAATTTTTCCTGTATACCTTATTTGGCTCAGTTTTTATGTTGCTGGTAATGATCGGTCTTTATTTGTCGGTAAAGGACCCTTACACCGGCAATCATACCTTTAACATGATACAGATGATGAATCCGGCAAATTATCAGCCCGGGTCGGTATTTGCCGTCTTGAGTCATCAAACCATTTTTGGCTTCTCGGCAAGGGCGGTTGGTTTTGTGGTGTTGTTTATTGCGTTTGCCATAAAGGTTCCGGTGGTGCCTTTGCACACCTGGCTGCCCGACGCACATGTGGAAGCGCCTACACCCGTTTCTATAATCCTTGCCGGGATACTGTTAAAAATAGGAGGATACGGGATCATAAGGGTTTGTCTTGACATATTTCCTGATATCGCTTCCGCGGATGCGTGGTGGCTGGGATTGTTGGGGATAATATCAATTTTATATGGAGCGCTCAACGCCCTTGCTCAAAGCGACCTGAAACGGATGATCGCCTACTCGTCAGTATCACACATGGGATTTGTATTGTTAGGCATAGCTTCTCAAACGTCCGAAGGGATTAGCGGGGCAGTGATGCAAATGGTTAGTCATGGGTTTTTATCAACCATGTTGTTCTTCCTGGCTGGTGTGCTTTACAATAGGGTACACGATAGGGACATCAATAATTTCAGGGGTTTAGCGTCCATCATGCCAAAATATACCATTTATGTAATGATCGCTTTTTTTGCCTCATTAGGCTTGCCGGGTTTCTCGGCATTTATTGGTGAAGCATTTTCATTGATGGGGGCATTCAAATCGCCTACCGTTAATGGCTTGCTTCCTTACTGGATGGCGGTTTGCGGATCGGTAGGTATTTTATTGGGTGCAGCTTATTTTTTATGGACATTGCAGCGCATGTTTTTTGGCGAGGTGAATTTAAAAGGCGGTTCAGTCTGGCAAATAGCATTAACCGATTTAAACCTCCGCGAAAAATTGACCTTACTGCCACTGGCGCTAATCGCCCTGGTTTTAGGAGTGGTACCCTCGCTGGTGTTTGACAAGATAAATGATTCAGTACTGGCGCTTGTCCAATTTTTACAGATTAAATAGTTCAATACCAATGCACGATCTGCTATCAACTTTACCCTTAGCTTTAAACAATGTTTTTAGCAGCTTACCCTATTTTATTCCCGAAGTTTACCTGGCGGCATTATTTGTTGTGGTTTTGGTAACTGATCTGATTTTTGGAAGAAATTCTGAAAAACTATGCCGGATTATAGCCTGTGCAGGCATTTTGCTGGTGATCCAAAGGGATTACCAGCAAATGCGGTTATTGTCTGTTAACGGTGAAGCCAATGGTCATTTCTTCTTTACCGAAATGCTGCTGTTAACCCGCACATCTGTCATATTCAAATTCATTATTGATATACTCGCGTTCGTACTGCTTTTGTATTTTGAGTGGGACGAAAAGCTAACCGCTCACACTAAAGGTATTTCCGACCTCTATTCAATTGCCATAGGGTCTATTTTTGGATTGCATTTAATGGTAATGGCAGTAAACCTGCTGTCCATTTACCTGGCTATCGAAATGGTTTCTATCGCATCATACCTAATGGTAGCATATAAGTCGGAGAATGCTTTTAGTACCGAGGCTGGTTTAAAATATGTATTGTTCGGCGCTGCTTCATCGGCAATGATGTTGTATGGAATATCGTTATTATATGGCTTTGGCGGATCGTTGAATTTATTCAGCGGTAACCTGGTTCCCGGCTTATTACAGGTTAATCCTACGGCAGTTTCCTTCGCATTAATTTTGGTGCTGATTGGCGTTGGGTTTAAACTATCATTCGTGCCTATACATTTTTGGGTGCCCGATGTTTATGAGGGGGCTTCAACCCCTGTTACCGCCTGGCTGTCGACCTTACCAAAAATTGCAGCTTTTGCGCTTTTGATCAATTTTCTGACGCCATTTATATTTTTCACCAAATGGACCGCATTTGATTTCCGCTTGTTTTTATCAGTCATCGGTATCGTAACTATGATTGTCGGAAACTTTGCGGCAGTATTACAGCGCAATGTAAAACGGATGCTTGCTTATTCGAGCATTGGTCATACCGGTTTTGCATTGATGGCTATCGTGACTTTTTCTTCCGAAGGCATTTCGGCGCTTTGTTATTACCTGGCGGTCTACGGCATTGCCAATATCGCAGCCCTCGCACTTGCAACCTATTTTTCAAACGCGATTGGTGCCGAGGATATGGAAAGTTATAAAGGCCTTGGAAATAAATATCCCGTTGCATCTGTTTGTTTTGTAATCATATTGATATCATTAACAGGATTACCGGTATCGGCGGGTTTTACGGGTAAGCTGTTTGTTTTTTCGGCAGTTTATGGGGTGTATGAACAAAATCATAATATCTGGATGTTATTACTGTTGATCACCGGTGCCTTAACCACGGTGGTATCCCTGTTTTATTACATAAAGATCCCGCTTAATTTATTTATAAAAAGAGCAGAATCAGTTACGAAACCAATTGCAAAATCACAAAATATTATCATTTTGGCATGTACCATAAGTGTTATAATCATTTTGCTGGGAATATTTCCTGATTTTTTGCTTAAATTGCTATAATGCTATCGTTTTAATATCTTTATTAAGATATTTCTATTTTTATTTCGTTTTTTTATGATATAAATCATAATTTCAGCGAAATTTTTAATTGAATGTCTGATTTTAGCATAAAACGTTATTTCCCGTTCTTTATAATTCTGGTCATTTTAACATTAACCTTTATTTTCCCTTCGGTTGAATTTAAAAATACAGGAGCCTCCAATTTTAACACCGGCGATATAGCCTGGATGCTGATGTCGACAGCGCTGGTTTTGATAATGACGCCCGGCCTGGCATTCTTCTACGGCGGGATGGTTAACAAAAAGAATGTGATCTCAACTATGCTTCAAAGTATTGTTTGTATGGTGATCATCACTGTAATGTGGGGCATATTTGGTTTTAGCCTTGCTTTTGGCGACACTGTATTCGGGATAATAGGAAACCCGTCGACCTATTTTATGATGAAAGGCATGCTTGGTAATGCCACCTGGAAACTGGCCCCCACAATTCCATTACTGTTATTTGCCATGTACCAGTTAAAATTTGCGATCATCACGCCTGCATTGATTACCGGCGCCTTTGCTGAGCGGATCCGGTTTAATTCATACATTATATTTTTGTGCCTGTTCTCCATTTTTATATTTTCTCCTTTGGCACATTGTACCTGGCATCCCGACGGACTTCTGAATAAATTGGGTGTACTTGATTTTGCCGGGGGAACCGTTGTGCACATGTCGGCAGGTTGGGCTGCTCTTGCCTCAGCCTTGTATTTAAAACGGAGGAATGAGCCAAACCATGCTCCGGCACGTATTACTTATGTAATGATAGGCACCGGTTTGCTTTGGTTCGGATGGTTCGGCTTTAACGCAGGTTCAGCTTTCGGCGCTAATCATCTGGCGGTTACAGCGCTGGCGACAAGCACAACAGCATCGGCTGCAGCCGGATTAACCTGGATATTTTTTGATATGCTGCTCGGAAAAAAACCATCAGCGATGGGTACCTGTATAGGTGCAGTGGTTGGTTTGGTCGCCATAACACCTGCTGCGGGGTTTGTTTCTGTACCCCATTCGCTGGCGATAGGCATCATATCGGCGGTGGTAAGTAACCTAGTGGTTGAGTGGCGCACCCGCACCTCAATTGATGACACCCTCGACGTATTTCCTTGTCACGGTGTAGGCGGTATGGTGGGTATGTTATTAACCGGTGTGTTTGCTAATCAAAATGTAAACTCCGGAAATACTACAGGCAACGGTTTGTTTTTTGGCCATACCCATTTGTTTTTTGTACAGTGTTTTGCGCTGGTTGTTGTATCAGCATTTTCATTTTTTGGCTCCCTTTTGCTATTAAAAATAACTGACATGATCTCACCTCTCCGCGTATCAGCGGAGGAAGAGCTTATCGGATTGGATATAAGCCAGCATGGTGAGCGGTTATAACTGAAATCAACTTTATACACCTATATTGTGTTCAGCCTGGTTATGTCATAACCGGGCTTTCTTTTTTTCTGAAAAAGTAATACATTGCAGTTAGTAACTCCCCATGATCCTATGAAAAAATACGTGATCCTCCTTTGTCTATCCAGTCTGTCTCTAAAAGCCACGGCTCAAAGTAATTTACCAGCTGATAGCGTTACGTTTCTCCTTCACAAATTTGCACAGCATATCGGTAAAGAAACTTACCATATCAGTAAATCCGGCGATACAGTTGTTTATTCTGTCGATTTTAAATTTGTCGACCGCGGTGCACCAGTCCCATTAAAAGCTAAACTCAAACTTACATCTGCGCTTGAACCTTTAAGTTTAACCGCCAAAGGCAGGACAGCAAGGTCATCAACAATCGATGATGATATTACTATATCAGGGAATACAGCTCACATAAGGGTTGATGATTCGAGCTATACAAAGAGAATTACACCGTTAACCTTCCCCGTAACAGGTTATTCGCCCGGAACGGTGCAACAAGTGTTGTTGCAATACTGGAAAAATCATAAACAGCCTGCATCCATAAATACGTTACCTGGTGGCGCAGTTCAAATAAAAAAAGATGGCATCGATACGCTTAGTTTTGATGGCAAACCGCTGTTGCTGGACAGGTATACCATCAGCGGGTTAATATGGGGTAATGAGTTAGTTTGGCTTGATCAAAAAGGACAACTGATGTGCCTGATAACCAACGACGCTGAAGCGGATAAACTGGAGATGATGCGCGAGCAATACGAGTCGTTACTGCCCACATTAATCAGCAGGGCGGCTACTTATAGTATGCGGCTGTTTATGAAGGCTATCCCTAAAAGAAGCGGTGGTGAGAAAGTTATCGCTGTAGTTGGAGGAACTTTAATTGATGTGGTTGGTGGAAAAGCTGTTCCGAACTCAGCGATACTTATTGAAAACGGTATCATCAAACAGGTTGGGGCTGTTGGCGAAGTGAAAATACCAGCAAATGCCAAGATCATTGATGCCAAAGGCAAAACAGTTTTACCGGGCTTGTGGGATATGCACGCCCACTTTGAGCAGGCTGAATGGGGCCCAGCTTACTTAGCCGCCGGTGTAACAACCGTACGCGACTGCGGTAACGAATTTGATTATATCAACGCCATAAAAAAAGCAATTGATGGTGGTAAAGGCATCGGACCTGAAATTTTAAAAGCGGGTATTATTGACGGGAAAGGACAATACGCGCTGGGCGTTATACAGGCTGATACAAAAGAAGAAGCCATAAAAGATGTTGACTTGTATAAAGAGAACGGGTTTGTACAGATAAAAATTTACAGCTCCGTGAAACCGGCGATTGTCAAAGCCATTTGTGACGAGGCCCACCGCCAGGGGCTTACCGTAACAGGTCATATCCCAATTGGAATGACTTTGCAGGCTGGGGTAGACTCAGGCATGGATATGGTTAACCATGTTCAGTATGTGTATTCCATAATGAAGCGGAATAAGGACCGCTCTGTAAATTTTGAAGACTCAACGAGTATCGCTGCCATAAAATTTATTAAACAACATAATGTAGTGATTGATCCCACCATTGGCGTTTTTGAAATGAGCTTTCGGTCGGTAAAGGAAGATATCACCATTATGGAACCCGGATTCTATACATTGCCATTACCGCTACAGGCATTGTTCAAAAACACAGGCCAGGATCCAGCCGGAGCTGAAAGATTAAAACCGATATATCAAAGCATGGTGAAGTTAGTAAAAGTGCTTTACGATGCCGGCGTACCCATTGTGGCAGGAACAGACCAGGGCTTCCCCGGTTTTAGCCTTGACCGCGAACTGGAACTATATGTAGTAGCAGGTTTAACGCCTATGCAAGCTATACAAACTGCCACCATCACACCCGCCCAGGTTATGAAGATGGACAAACAAACGGGCTCGATAGAAGCCGGTAAACGCGCAGATATAACCATTGTTGATGGCGACCCGCTAAAAAATATCAGAGAGATTCGTAATGTTACCCAGGTTATTAAGGCAGGGGAGCTTTATGATCCGATGAAACTGCATCTTTTGGTGGGGTTTAGTAAATAAGATGAATGGTGAAAGGTAAAAAGGGTGGCATGGAGCCCCGTCGAACCATAGTGGGCAAAGGCCTCTGCGCACGTGCTTCGACGGGGCCCAGCATGACAACGCTTTCCGAAAAAGCCTTCTGCTTTTGCTAATTACCGGTTTATCACACCTTCTACTTTATAGTGATTAGTGCCCATTAGCCTTACCCGTTGTTCCTGTTCAATCAAATAAAGGGAGTCGGGAAAATAACTCAGTTTTTGCGTAGTTTGATAGATGATATTTTTGGTTTTGTTATAGATCAATATCCATTTAACTTTCCCCTTTTCTTTTTTGATAGCCATTTCCTGCATTTTAAGCTCAGGATATTTAGCTCTATATACCAAAAAATTGCTGTCGGCCGTTATATAATAACTGTTTTTCCAAGCCGGCCTGTTTATATCCGACCCGATAAAAGAATCGAGCTCAAGTCCCCAATTATTGATGTGTACCGTTTTTTGTTCTGTTTGACCATTATAGGTTATGGTTTTCAAAACGGGTTTGTTTTCATGGTTTAGGCGGGCTGTATCGCCCCTGAAATATTCCTTTATATCAAAATACTTTAATGTTGCCCCTGTTTCCTTTATATCAGATTTACATGCTAAAAAGCAAGTACTTACCAATAAGGAAAGGGCAAGGGCAACCGTGTTCGGAGATTTATACCAATACATTCCCGGTCATTTTTTCAGGAATTGCAACACCCAGCAATTTTAATACTGTTGGTGCTATATCGCCAAGTTTACCATCTTTCACATGCTTAACATCGTCATCAATGATAATGCAAGGAACGAGGTTGGTGGTATGGGCGGTATTTGGCGATCCGTCGTCATTAATCATATAATCTGCGTTGCCGTGATCGGCGATTATTATAAATGAATAGCCATTTGCCAATCCTGCCTCAACAACGGCCTTTGTGCTACTATCGGCAGTTTCGGCGGCCTTCATAACCGCACTAAATACGCCGGTATGGCCAACCATATCGGTATTGGCAAAGTTAAGCACAATGAAATCGGCCCAGCCGCTCTTAAGTTCAGGAAGAATAGCATCACGTATGCCTTCGGCGCTCATTTCGGGCTGCAGGTCGTAGGTAGCTACTTTTGGTGATGGCACTAATAAGCGCTTCTCATTTATAAATTCCTTTTCACGGCCTCCCGAAAAGAAAAAGGTAACGTGCGGATATTTCTCAGTTTCGGCTATACGGATTTGGTTCTTCCCTGCGTCCTGTAAAATTTCACCCAAAGTTTTTGTCAGGTCTTCTTTGTCAAATATCACCTTTACATCTTTAAATGTTTCGTCGTAAGGGGTCATGGTGATATAATCAAGATCGAGCGGGTGCATGTTGTACTCGGGAAACGACTTTTGCGTTAAAGCAATGGTTATTTCACGGCCACGATCGGTTCTGAAATTAAAACATATTACCACATCGCCATTTTTTATTACAGCCAATGGTTTACCGTTTTCATTAACCTTTACAATCGGTTTAACAAACTCGTCTGTCACGTCCTTCAGGTACGATTCCTTAATAGACTGTACAATATTTTGCGTCGGTTCGCCTGTACCGTTAACCATTAGGTCGTAAGCAAGCTTAACACGTTCCCAGCGATTATCCCTGTCCATGGCATAGTACCGACCAATTACAGACGCAATTTTTGCAGGTGAATTTTTTATATGTTCCTCAAGATCAGTAATAAAACCAACACCCGATTTTGGATCAGTATCGCGGCCATCTAAAAAAGCATGTATAAATACATTATTCAATTCATAAACGGCAGCGGCATCACATAAACCCTTTATGTGGCGTATGTGTGAATGTACACCACCATCGGAAACCAGTCCGATAAAATGTACATTTTTGCCACTTTGTTTGGCGTACTCAAAAGCCTCTTTTAGTACCGGATTTTGAGGCAGTTCGTTATCTTCAACAGCCTTGTGTATACGACCCAGTTCCTGGTAAACAACGCGGCCGGCGCCTAAATTCATGTGCCCCACTTCCGAGTTTCCCATTTGGCCCGCGGGAAGGCCCACTGCGATTCCGGATGCCTCAAGCTTAGAATTAGGGTATTTCTTTATCATTGAATCGAAAAATGGCGTATTAGCCGCCAATATAGCGTTCGATTTATCGTTACGGCCGTATCCCCAACCGTCAAGGATAATTAATGCAACTTTTTTATGTTTTTCCACGTCACAAATATAAAGGCAACGTTTTAAAATGACACGCTAATAATTTATTTAATATTTTAATTGATTTGGTAAGATAGTTGTTACAAAAGGTGGTGCCTTAGCTTTTTAAATGAATAGGCCTGCAAATATTTACTTGAAACTCTTTTTTGTAGCACTCATTTAGTGCGGTTGTTTATCAATTATTATGAAATTTCTTTACCTGCCGTTGTTTGTTTTATTTATAGTACACGTACTTTCATCTGCCGATGTTATAGATAATGTGGCCAATCTTATCAGGCAGGGAAAAATGCGCGAGTTATCTAAATTATTTGCAACCTCCGTGGATATGACAATTCTGGATGAAGAGTATGTTTACTCGCAGGCACAGGCAGAAATTATACTGGATAAATTTTTTCATCAAAACAAACTTCAAACTGTCACTGTACTTCATAAAATAGATTCGAGTCCTAATTACCGGTTTGGCGTATTGTTGATTACTACAGCCAAAGGGATTTTCCGCGTAACTTTTACTTTGAAAGACGAAAGCGGCCGCTTATCGATAATAGAATTCCGGATAGAAACTGATAAGGTTAAATAATCATCTCGCCTCACCCCAACCCCTCTCCAAAAGAAAGGGGCTCACAATGAGTTTATTCGAAAGGAGCGAAGCTAAAAGTCCTTTTCTTTGGAGAGGATGGGTGAGGGCTTCGCCGTTTAGGTGAGGCATAAGGAAAGATTAATCTTCAATTCGCCACATCCCGAAAATATTTTAATTTTGAGCCTTAAAGCAATTCGGTTTGGACAAATCAATCATAGATCAATTCATTATAAGTTCGCTCAATGAGGATGTTGGCGATGGCGATCATACATCATTGGCTACTATTTCAGCGGGGGCAAAAGTTAAAGCAAAACTTTTGGTAAAAGATGAAGGCATTTTAGCCGGTGTGGAATTGGCAGAAGAAATTTTCAATGTGGTTGATCCCGGCCTTAAAATAAATGTTTTTATAAAAGACGGAGCAAAAGTAAAACCTAAAGATATTGCCTTTGAAGTTGAAGGCGATGCGCAAAGTATACTGAAGGCCGAACGCCTGGTGCTAAATTGTATGCAGCGAATGAGCGGCATAGCTACAAAAACCTGCCAGATAGTTGATCTGTTAAAAGAAACACACACAAAAGTTCTGGACACACGCAAAACAACTCCCGGATTGAGGTATATTGAAAAGTGGGCTGTAAGAATTGGCGGCGGCGTTAATCACCGGTTTGGTTTATATGATATGATATTGATAAAAGACAATCATGTAGATTATTCCGGCGGTATAAGACAGGCAATAGAAAAAGCGCTGGATTATACCAAAAAATTAAATAAAAAGCTCGCTATTGAAATAGAAGTAAGAAACCTGGAAGAGTTAGAGCAGGTATTGCAGGTGGGTGGAGTAGATCGTATACTAATCGATAATTTTAATTTCCGTGATCTGCGCGAAGCGGTGAACCTTGTTAACGGCAGATATATTACAGAAGCATCCGGAGGAATTACCATCGATAATATACGCGATTACGCAGCCTGCGGCGTTGATTACATATCGGTAGGCGCCTTAACGCATTCGGTTAAAAGTTTGGATTTGAGTTTGAAAGCGATGTAGAAAAAAAATATCGAATTTTGAATTTCCAACGCCGAGGTTACTTCATTGTCATGTCCTAAAAAAAGTAGACACTTTTATTATTGTTTATTGGAGCTGTTGGAATGTGGGAAACTCGTTAGAGTTTTCCATATTTCAACAGCTTTTTCTTTTTTTGCTTCTTTTTTTCTTTTTACAAGTGTCTTTAAA
>DASYEP010000053.1:0-1731 GCA_036498965.1 Mucilaginibacter sp. | reverse complement strand
ATAAGCGAAAAAGACGAGATAAAAAAAGCGGAGGAAAGATTACGCCAGATCCAGAAGAAACGTCTATAGAAATACTTAGATTTAGAGCTTTGCAGTTAAAACTCTTATGATAAAAACCAGGCTGTTTACAGCAACTATTGTATTGCTGATATTTTCCGCATGCCAGAGCGCCATTAAACCCGAGAGCTTATATGGTAAATGGAAATATGTCAAAATAGAGAATACGGATATACGGTCAACCGACAATGTGACCAGCGAACAACTTGAATCCGAAAGTCCCTATATTCTATTCTCAAAAAACGATAGCCTGATGATATGGTGGGGCGGCAAAGTATTAACCCATGGCACCTACAAGCTTGATGGCAATAATATACTGGTGAAAGAAATTTTAGACGGTGGAAAAACAAGAGAGTTCCCGTTCATCGTATCTAAGCTTGATGATAAGAATTTGATATTTGAAACCAAGGGTGATGAAAGCGCAAGGGTAACGACTGTGAGGGAGTAGGCAGTTGGCAGTGAGCAGTTTGCAGTTATCTTAATTGTTTATTATTATTGATAGTAATTTATCCTAAACCAGATGCTTAAACCTCTTATAATTATTTTATGCTTTGCATTTTTAATTGGATGCGATGGCAATACTTCCGGAAAGATTAACAAAGATAAATCGGCAAAAAAGATGGCTGATAGCATTAACAAAAGAAAGGTTATCGATTCTCAAATGGCACTTGGTGAGCGACCGGATAATGAACAAGGAGGTCAGCCATTTGATGAAGTAAAAGCAGGTTATTTAGCCACTTACAATAAAATAAAGCATATAGACACCTTTGTTGTTTTAGGAAACGACAGTCTTCATATCCACGAAAAACTCTATTGTTTACATGATAATTCTTTAGTGATCCCTAAAAAATACTTGTGGGGAGGAGACAAATCAAAGGATTTCATAACTCATAATTTTGTCTCAAATATTACGATCATTAAGAACAGCGATACTATCATCAACAAGATTTTTAAAAAAGGAGATTTTGATAGTGTGATAAATCCAGAGGAAAAACAGTATGCAATTCTGCTTAATTCCAATTTCATGGGTTATAATAAGCAATATGATGGTATTATCTTTAGTTATTCTATCTCCATACCTTTAACCGACGTTGGTGTTCCGGCTTATATAGTAATAGATAAAAAAGGCAATTACAGAATATCAAACGAGTACGCTAAAACAAACTGAAATTAAAAGGTGATACTTTAATCTTAAATTGCACTTATCATTAAATAATAAAAATGGCTGAAGGCAAAATTCCGGTTAATACTGTAGCTGAAAGGGAAAAGCTTTTTATAGCATTATATAAAAGCGCGTATCCTGCTGTGGCAAGGTATATCAGTAAAATGGGCGGCTCGTTTGATGAGGCCAAAGATATTTTTCAGGATGTGCTGGTGATCTATTATGAGAAAGCGGTATCAGGTACTGTACACCTGAAGACCAGTGAAAAGGCCTACCTAATGGGTATTGCCAAACATTTGTGGTTTAGGAAATATAACGTGGATAGCAAACAGGTTCCGCTTGACGGCTTTGATGTGGAAGCTGAGGAAAATGCGCAACCTTCTGATCATAAAATATTGCACTTTCTGCAAACGGCGGGTAAGAGATGTATGGACCTGCTGAAAAGCTTTTATTATGATCAGTTACCTCTTTCGGATGCAGCTGCCTTATTTGGTTTTTCGGGAGTGCGGTCG